>JAMCTB010000226.1 GCA_023380955.1 Chloroflexota bacterium
GGCATCGTTTTCCGTGCCTGACTCACCAACAGGCTGCCACCCTTCGGCAGCAGCCTCCTCTATCCGGGGTTGGCCTTCTTCACTTCCTGGGGTTGCTGCTTTCCCCTTTCATCCGCTGCGCAAGCCCAAGCAAGGAGGCAAACTCTCAGCGCGCTCTAAGCCACCAGGGTTGCGCCCAACCGATCAGCGCATTACAACGACACCAATAATTGTCGAGTTTCCCTATCGGCGAACTAAGGTATCTCTGTTGAACCCGCGCCGCCGGCCTCCAATGCCCGAGGACATGAGCAAGGAACGGAGGCGGCTGCTGGCTCGCTTCGGTGCCGAACTGGTGCTCACCTCGGCCATCGAAGGGATGTCGGGGGCGGTCTTCGCGGCCCTCCAGGTGGCGCAGGAGTTGGGGGAGGGGAAGCGGGTAGTCACCCTCCTGCCGGACACCGGCGAGCGGTACCTGAGCATCCCCAATCTGTAGGAGCTACCCACGCCCCTCGCGGGGCGCCGTCGAAGATGGAAACGGCGTCCCGGAGGATTGCGCCGATGTAGGGCGGGGGTTTATCCCCCGCCGCCCGCGGGTCACGGTGGTAGACGGGCGGCGGGGCACGAGACCCCGCCCTACGCCGTCGCCAGCATCCCTCTGAAGAAAGGCATAGCCATGCAAGAGATCCAGATCGACCGGGAGCTAGACATCCGGGGCGAGGTGTGCCCTACACCTTCGTCTGGTCCAAGCTCGCCCTGGAGGAGATGGAGGCCGGCCAGACGCTGTGGATCCTCGTCGATCACCTGCCGGCCACGACCAACGTCCCCCGTAGCCTCCGAGCAGAGGGCCATCGGGTGCTGAAGGTAGAGCAGGTGAACGAGACCGACTGGGAGGTAGTGGTACAGAAGCAATAGCCGTGGGTGCTCTACAGGCACCGTCTCGGTCTGGCCGTTGTTGACGGTGATGCCGAAGCCGATCTGAAAGCCCGACTTGAGGGTGGTGGGCCCCAACTTCTTGTTGAAGGAGAAGATCTCTCCGGGCGCCACCACCACACCGCCCTGTCCACTCGGCGTCCATCCTGGCCCGGCCGGAGCACCTTCAGGTTGCCTCCATTCCAGTCCAGTCGGGCGTTCAGCTTCGGCTGATCGACCTTGCCGGCAATCCGTTCCACCAACTGCCCGAGGGGTTCATCCCTCAGCGAGACGATGGGCACTGGCGGCTCTGCCCCCTGATCCAGGGACAGCACTGCCTCGATCTCCTTGGGGCTGAGACTCCAGCGGCGTCCTTCATATTCGAGGGTCACAGGCGCGGAGAGCATCCTCGCCACCAGCGCCCGGTTCGACCCACGCCGTAGGCCGCCTCCGTCGCCGCCGCGACATCAAAGGATGCTCCCAGGCCGGCCATGCTGGATATCCACTCCATACCGGCAGCTCGGAGGACCAAGGTGCGGTTTGCCTTTTCGTAGTACAGCGGCTGCAGAACGGCGATGGTCTCTTCCTTCGACATCCCCCCCCACCGGCATACCCCCAACCTGCACCCCTCGGAACAGAGTATCGGTATAGGCCAGTCGATAGCTAAAGACGAGCCCTCCGGCCAGCAGCGCGAGACCCGCCACCAGGAGGAGAGCGATCAGCAGCGGCCGGAACCGGCCGGCCCAGCCCAAAGGCGTGAGGGCTTCCGATCGGCCGGACGCCCGGCGTATCTGAGAGGCTCTGTCCATCAGCAGCCTTTTCTGTCCCCGAGGGTTGGCAAGTCACGAGCTGTTACGAGGGAGCCCATTGCCCGTGCATCGCCCACAGCATGATCCCGAATAGCACCGCCATCAATACCCAACAGGCGCTGCGCGGAAGCCAGTCAATCATTACGAGATCACTCCTCCCACGGTTATCTGCCGCAATCGACTTCCCGAAGCTGTCTCTTGCTCAGGTAAATCAACAGCCCGAGGGACGCCAGGCCGCCGACCAGGGACACTACCTGCGCCTCCTGCAGGCCGGCCAGCCACAGCACCTCCTGCCGCACCAGGGTCACGGTGAACTTCAAAGTCGAGTAGAGCGTCAGGTACATGAGGAAGAGTGCTCCCTCTGTCTTCAGCCGTTTCCGAAGCCCCCACAGCATGGCGAAGATCAGGATGTCTCCTATCAGCTCATAGGCAGGCGTTGGATGGTAAGCCACTCCCAGGCTGGGGGCCATGGCCTCCGGGTTGAGGTAGACGACACCCCAGGGGAGACTGGTAGGGGCCCCCAGGGCATCGCCCTGGATGAGACAACCTATCCTTCCGATGGCCTGGCCCAGCACTATCCCCGGCGCCGCCAGGTCGGCCATCCGGCCTATGGAAAGCCCATGGCGTCGGGCGTACAGGGCTCCGGCCGCCACACCCCCCAGGATCGCACCGTAGATGGCCAGCCCGCCGTTCTGAATGGCGAAAATGGCGCTGGGCTGAGCCAGGTACTCGGGCCATCGGTCGATGACGTGCAGTAGCCTGGCTCCGACAAAACCTCCCAGGACCGCCCACGCCCCGAGACCGTAAACGTCGTCCTCGGCCACACCCTTTCGCCGGGCCTCCCTGAGGGCGACGACAAAAGCGGCCACGATGGCCAGGTTGATGAAGAGGCCGTACCATCGCAGGGAGTAGTGGCCCAGCCGCGCTATCGTCGGATCGATGTCAATGAATATGGGACCCACCATTGCCTCCTGACTGTTTGTGCTCCTGGTTATCCTGCCCGACGGCTCGGCGCCGGTCGTCCTCCCCTCTTCCCCGCTCCCCGCCGTCGGACCCGCCCGCATGGAGTCCCAGGGTCGGGGCGCGCACGATTTGCCCCATCAGCGCCACCTCTCGTGGCTCCTCAACGACCAGCCTCCCCTGGTACATGCCGAGGGCACAGGTGAAGAGGAAATCGCCGGCTTTGGTCGGGATGAAGCCCACCGCGGTGATGGCAAATGGGGGTAGCCACCGCTCCTGCGATAACCACGAGCATATCACCCGTTCCGAGCAGCTCTCGCTCTCCTGGCGGTCGAAGAGCAGACGGACAGGCATCCCTCGCCTTACCACCACCGTGCTCGGCTGATAGTGGCCCTTCACCAGGATCACTGCTTCCTGGACGCCATCGGGCCCGATCGAGGCCCTCCTTCCAGGTTGCCGACGGAGAAACAGCCACATCACACCCCCTATGCAGGCAACGAACAGAGCCAGCACTATCAGCGTCACCATCGATTCCAGCATTCGCAGACTCTTTAACCAGTCCATGGAGTTGAGCGAAGAGCACACGACTATCGGCAGTATCAGTGTAGGGGGAGATCCTTAAGGGATGCTGAGCGCAGAGCGGGAGAGAGCTTAGAGTTCCGGTGAGAAGGGAAACGGGGCCGCGAAGGCCAGCCCACTTCCTTCGCGGCCCCGCCAGGAGGGAGGGTGTGAAATCGTGTTGCCCAAGCATGATGCTAGCAGGTAGGGATTAAGGAAAGGTGAGGCTCGGCTGAGGGCTGCATTAGTGCGTCGTTCCTTAAATGCGATACTGTAGGGCGGGGTCTTGTGCCCCGCCGCCCGGTGCCAGATGTGCGGCCAGCGGCGGGGGATAAACCCCCGCCCTACTTAGGGAACGACGCAATTAGTGGTGCGTCCGGCAAGTTCACTACAACTGTCATGCTGAGCGTAGCGAAGCATCTCTCCTCCGACTGGAGATCCTTCGCTGGCGCTCAGGATGACAACTGAATGCGCTGCCGACTTGCCGGACGGACCAATTAGCTTTTCGGGACAGGGGCTGTACCACCATAAGGAGCGGCGGGAGAGCCTTCGGGTTCTCCCGCCGTTGAGCTGCCCCATTGTCAAACCAGCCGTGTAGAGCGCAGGAGCACGCCGAGGGCTGGTAGCCCCCGGCGCGGACGGCTCTCCTACTGCCCGGCCTCGAGACTGGCGCGGAGGCGGCTAGCGGGCCAGGGGCAGGGTGAAGGAGAAGGTGGAGCCCTGGCCGGCACCCGGGCTCTCCGCCCAGATCCGGCCGCCCATGGCCTCCACCAGGGCTCGGGCTATGGTGAGCCCGATGCCGGAGCCGCCGGCCGCGCGGGTTCGGGCCTTGTCGGTCCGGTAGAACCGCTCGAACAGGTGGGGTAGGTTCTCGGCAGCCACCCCGATGCCGGTGTCCATCACTCGGAAGACCACCTCGCCATCCCGGTGCTCCACCGAGACGTCCACTCGACCCCCGGCAGGGGTGTACCTGAGTGCGTTGCCAAGGAGATTGCTGAGCACCTGCACGGCCCGGTCCTCGTCGGCGAGCACCCGTGGCTGCCTGGAGTCCGCGACTGTGGCAAGGGTCAACCCTTTGGCGGCGAACCCAGGGCCAAGTCGCGCCACCACGAGATTCACCAGACGATCCGGCGCGATCGATTTGGGGTTGATCGACACCTGGCGGGCCTCGGCCCGGGAGAGCTCCTGCAGGTCCTCGACCAGACGCCGGAGCCGGACAGTCTCGCCGAGAAGAAAGGCCCACGTATCCTCGGAAGGCTCGACGACCCCGTCGGTCAGCCCCTCCACGTAACCCTGAAGGTTGGCTATGGGCGTTCGCAGCTCGTGGGCGACGTCCCCGATCAGCTCCCGCCGGCGTCGCTCCGCTGCCTCCAGGGCGCCCGCCATCTCGTTGAAACTGGCAGCTAGATCGCCAAGTTCGTCGGGGTCCCCAACCTGTACCCTCTCAGCGTAGCGCCCAGAAGCGATCCGCCGAGAAGCGGTGGCCATGCTCCGGACCGGCCGGGCGATCCGGCCCGAGACGACGACGCTCACTACGATTGCCGTCATCGCCGCCGCGCTGGCCGCCCAGACGAGCGACACGGCGACCGCCTGGCGAAAAGCCTGGGCTGTCAAATCTCGCATGGCCGAGGCCGCTTCCTCGGTCATCACGTGGCCCAGGGCCCGCATCTGCGGCCCCATCGCCTCCGTCATCAACCGGTCGAAGAGGCTCGGGGCGGCCAGCCCCATCGCCAGGAGCAGGGTCACCACCCCCACCACGACGACCAGCAGGTGGGCCGCCAGCAGCTTCGACCGGAGGCTGGTTCGAACTCCACGCAGCATGGGCTCACTCCTTGAGGGGTGCAAAGCGGTATCCGACGCCCCGCACCGTCTGGACGTAGCGGGGATTGGATGGGTCGACCTCCAGCTTCTTGCGGAGGTTTCCCACGTGGACGTCGACCACGTGGTCGTCGTAGTACTCGTCGCCCCAGACCTGCTTCAGCAGTTGGGAGCGGGTGAAGACCTGCCCGGGACGGGCGGCCATGGTGGCCAGCAGGGCAAACTCGCGAGCAGTCAGCTCTATCACTTCGCCCCGTCGCCTGACCTCGTGGCGGGCGGGATCGATGGCCAACTCGCCAAAACGCAGCGGTGGAGGAGCTTCCTGGGCTGCCTCCGCTCCCGTACGCGGCCGACGCAGCATCGCCTTGACGCGGGCCACCAGCTCCCGGGGGGAGAAGGGCTTGGTCAGGTAGTCGTCGGCGCCCACCGAAAGACCGACGATCTTGTCGATCTCCTCCGACCTGGCTGTGAGCATCAGCACGTAGGCATCGGAAAACTGGCGCAGCCGCCGGCACACCTCGATCCCATCGATGCCGGGAAGCATGACGTCGAGCACCACCAGGTCGGGCTGCTTCGAGCGCGCCAACTCCAGAGATGCGAGACCGTCGAGAGACGTCAGTACCTCGAAGCCCTCCCGCCGGAGATATCCCTCCACCAGCTCGACCAGCTTCTCCTCGTCGTCCACGACCAGCACCGTCGTCAAGTCAGCGCCACCCCTCTCCTCACTGCCTTTCGATCAAGTCGCAATCACCGCCGAAGTCCCGGCGTTTCTCGTTGCCTACCATAATTGTACCGAATTATACCGCCATTGTGGCCGGGACACCTCAGGAGGGCCACCCACCGCCCAGGACACCGGGGCCCGTGAACAGCAGCGCCAGTACCACGGCCAGCAGGAGCAGCAAGCTCCAACCCCATGGGGTACCCATCATGCCGCCGGTCATGCCGCCCCCCGCCAGGAACAGGTCCGCTGCAAGGAAGACGAGGACGAGGATCGCCACCGTCAACAGAAGGCCACCGGGGTCGCTGCCGTAGAGCATCATGGTCCGCCCCCTCCGAATTGCTGTTACAGCGCGACGGAGCGGCGGGGTATCCATCGACCCCGCCGCTCCGTCAATCGTTCACTCGCCCGCTACTGGGCCAGGTCCTTGCTGGCTTGCTGATACTCAGCCGCGGTGATCTCGCCACTGGCATACCGACGCTTCAGGATGTCCAGGGCCGTATCGTGCACCGTTTCCTGCCGGCCCGGGAACAGTCGCATCGCCCCCCACACCACCAGGAAGACGACGCCAACCCAGAACAGCAGCTCCACAATCATCCACAGCCAGCCGAAACCGCCCATGAGGCCCCAGCCCCAACCGCCGTATCCCATCATTTCTGCCACCTCCTCGGGGTCAGTCCCCCTTCGTGCTGATAGGAGTGTGGCAGGTCAATGTGAAGCTGAGGTGTTCGGGAGATCAAGATTCGATCAAGACCGACAGGGGGCTGCTTCACTCCACAATCAGCTTGCCCCGGAGCATCCCCATCTGGCAGGCGAAGTCGTACTCGCCGGGCTTGTCCGGCGTAAGCTCGATGACGACGGGCTGGCCCGGGGGCAACGTGGCGCTCTTGCCGAAATCGCCGAACACCACCATCTCCGAGCAGGGCGAGGTCTCCTGGCGGGTGAAGCGCAACCTCACCGGCTTTCCCGCCTTCACGACGATGTCCGCCTCCTGCACCCCAGCCGCCTCCGCGGTCTGAACGGTCCCCTTCTCGGAGAACCAGAAGAACCAGGCGATCGGTGGTTTCCAGCCCCGCAGCCGGTTGGCGTTGGTCACCACCGTCACGGAGCTCATCGCCATGGCCGCACCCGCGATCATGGGCGAGAGCAGCACCCCCAGGGCGATCACCATGGCCACCACGTCGTAGAAGGGCTCCGAGTAGGGGTCTATCAGGATCTGGAAGGCGTGAAGGCCGGTGCTCTTCTCCGTGTACTCCGCCTCGAAGCCGTTGGTGAACTCGTGGACGCTGGCCAGCTGCAGGTCCGGGTTACCCACGGAGCTGCAGGTCCGGGTTACCCACGGAGAGGTACTGGTTGGCGATCTGGACGGCTTGGTCCATGGTCACCGGGGAGCCGTTCTGGTTGTAGGGGGCTCCGCCAGGACCCATCATTCCGGGTCCCATGCCGGGACCGAATCCGCGCCCCATCATTCCAGGGCCGAAACCGGGACCTACACCCGGTCCATAGCTGGGGTAGCTGGTTGCTGCGGGGGGTGGGGTTGCCCCTGGCACCTGAGCAGGCTGTCCCGCCGTTGGGCTACTCGCGGGCGCCGTGGGCGAAGCCCCGGCGGTAGGCGTCGCTGACGGCACCGTGACCTGAGGCGCGGAAGCCGGCTGGTTTTGCTGCAGAGAGCTAGACGCCCCCGCAGAACAGGCCGATAGCAGGAGCGCAGCCACCGAGAGCAGGGGAATGCCGATAGTAGTAGCCTTGAGATCGTTCATCCTCTCACCGCCACGGTAGATCTGTCCGAAGACTTATCGGCGGCATGGCAGGAAACGTACCTACCACTCTCGTGAAGCGTACCCCAACGATTCGCCGCCGTTGCTCTCCCGGGAGAGGATGGAGTCTGCTACTCTCTCCTCTGGTCCCTGTCCAACGGCAGCGTGAAGGCGAAGGTGCTGCCCTTTCCCAGTTGGCTCCGGACCTCCATGCTTCCCCCGTGGGCCTCCACAATCGCCTTGGAGATGACGAGCCCCAGCCCCGTGCCCTTGATCTCCCGCGTCCGCTCGAGCCTTGCATAGGGCTTGAAGAGGTGGGGAATATCCTCGGGGGCGATGCCCACCCCCTGGTCGCTCACCGACACCTGGGCCAGGCCATCGGCAGTGGCGAGCGTCACCCTTATCGCGCCACCCTCCGGCGAGTAGTTGACGGCGTTCCGAACCAGGTTGCTCAGCACCTGGCCCAGCCGGTCGCAGTCCCACTGCCCGTCCAGCCTATCGGTCTCGCTGTCCAGCACGATCCGATGTTGAGCGGTCCTGCTCTGCTGCGCCTCGGCCACCCCCCTTGCCACCGCCACCAGGTCGCACCGCCCCCGGCGGATCTCGAAGCGACCCCGCTCGATGTGGGAGAGATCCTGCAGGTCGTCCACCAGCCGGACCAGCCGCTGCATCTGGTCCGGCACCACCGCCACCATGCGGTCCAGCAGCCGGGCACGCCGCCCCTCCGGCCGAGCCAACAGCTGGGTGTATCCCGAGAGGACGGCGACCACCCCCCTGATCTCGTGGGTCACCATCGCCAGGGACTGCTCTCTCCCCCTCCTTGCTTCCTCCAGTTGCTCCGCCAGAGCCCGCATCCGTTGGACCTCGCGCCGCTGCTCCTCGGCCAGCCTGGCGTTCTCTCGGACCAGGCGGGCCCGAGCTCTAGACTGCTCCGCCGCCCAGACGCCAAGGGCAGCGACCAGGACGATGGTGGTCACATCGAGGGACCATCTCAGCGGCCCGATGGCCTCCAACCAGGAGTGGACGCTGACCGCGGCCACGGCCAGCACGGTGAAGATGGCAGCCACCCAGGGGTTGAAGGCCCACGCCGCCACCAGCACCGGAAGGGTGTAGAGCAGCGGCATGTTGAACTGGGCGTGGAGCACCAGGTTGTGGAGGGCCAGTATCCCTGCCAGGGACAGCAGCAGAAGGAGGGCGACGATGGCCCGCCAGACCGGGGTCAGGATCACGGCTTGGTTCTTATCCTCCTCGTAGACATGGTGCTGGTGGCAGCGTCCCATTCGCCGCATACCGCCCAGCAGCCAGCGGGTTCACCGCAACCCCTGTGCCCTCTGTGGCCGCACGGTGCTTTGCGGCACCGTGTGTAACCTTGCCGGCTTCGCCGCTACGCGATAGGCCGCCAGGAACACCAGGCCAGCGACGGCGGCGATCCAGAGGCTCACCAGCCATTCCATGGTCGTCGGGAAGTACTGGAAGGAGAGGCCGGGTCCAGTATAGGCATCTTGCAGCCCCTCGAACTCCGGGACGGCGAGGCCGGGGATCACCACGTTCAGCTTGGTGGCCAGCGCCGTGAAGGCGACCAGCGCCGCCGCCAGCGCCACCGCCCCTCGGCTTCGGCCCGCCCACAGCAGCAGGCCCAACGGCAGCGCCGCCCCCAATCCCACGTGGACTCCCCAGAAGACCCAGGCGAACTGGCCGAAGAGGACCAGCCGCAGCCCATCGGCGTAAGCGGGGATTGAGGCGTAGTAGCCGATGGAGAGGTCTGCCCACTCGAACAGGATGGAAAGGGCCAGAAGCCCCAAGACCAAGCGGCCCAGTCGGAGGGCTATCCTGTCCCCAACGGTACCCAGCAGCAGGGCGACGAAGGTGACCAGTGCAACGCCCGAGAGCAGCCCCTCCAGGATGAAGAGGACCGGCGTCATGCCAGATTGCCAGAAGGGACGGGCCCCCACGACGCCGAAGAGGGCGCCCTCACCGCCACCGAACAGCAGGGCGAGGACAATCCCGATCCAGCCCAGGACCCGGACTCCACCCGTCCCGCCCTGCCCTCGCACCACCGTCAGCCAGAGGAGCAGGCACAGCACCACGAAGTAGGCGAGGTAGAACCAGGCCATCCACCCCATGACCGACCCGAGGCCCGTGTTCAGCAGCAGCTTCCAGGCTCGGAGTGGGTGTCCCAGGTCGAGCCAGATGGCAAGGATCCCGCCGACGAAGGTGCCCAGGGCGACCGGCAGGGCAACCCTGGCGGCTGGTACGAGATCCCTCAGGTCGAAAGCGTAGGTCGCCGCGGCGAAGATGAAGGACCCCGCCGACATGCCGATCAGCATGGCGTACATGGCGACCCACAGCCCCCAGGGAACGTAGCTTCCGTAGGCAGCCTCCACGTGGCCCGAACTGACCCGCTGGACCAGCCCGACGATGCCGAGGAGGAATCCGGCTATTGCCAGGACCCACAGCACTTTCTCCGCAGCTCTCACCGACGTACTCCTTCCATTTCTAGTTGCTCGGCCTCCAACGCCTCCAGCCACCGACCGTCCCACTCCAGGGCGGCCAGGGTGAATCGCGCAAGCCCCACGAAGAAGGCGCTGTCCGCGGCGCGCACCACGTCTTCAGCAAAGCGAGGTATCCAGATTAAGAGGTGTCCCTCCAGGAACTCTCGGGACGCCCGCAAGCTCTCCCAACTCTCCCCCGGGCTGCCCGCCGCGGCAGCTTGCTCGGACCTTGCCGCTAGGTGGGCCATGAAGCCCAACTCCAGCGCCAACTGGTCGGGAGGCACCATCACGTCGGCGTCGGGCAGGGCCCTGTGGGCGAGATAGAACTGATGTGCCGACAGGGCAGCCGGGCCCATCAGCCTCCCGTGGAGGTAAAAGGAGGCGTAAGGCGGCGCCGCCGGCCCGCCCGGCCCTTCGAAGAGGCGGGTTGCCTCGACGTTCAAAGCCTCGATTCCGGTCGGCGTGCGGAAGGCAGCCGCGGCCTCCCGCATCTGACCGAGGGCCTCTCCCAGTCCCGGCAACGGCTCCTCAAGCCGCAAGGCAGCCATGGCATCCAAGAGCTGCTCGTCCACCGGATAGGTATGGAGCCGAGCCAGCAGCCCGTACAGAAGAGCACGTCTTTCAAGCGATTCGGTCATGTCCATGCTAGACCTTCTTCACCTTGACCAGGATGTCGCAGTAGCCCGGCATGCCCATGATCGGCGAGTGGGTCTTCGGGTCGGTGAGGGAGTTGGCATCCGGCGTGACGTCCTTGAAGTAATAGCTCCAGCCGAGGCCGGGGCTGAACCTTCCTCCGCTGCCCATAGCTATCCGCAGGGTGCCGGGGCGGATGGTCTCCACGGCGTTCACCTTCCCTCTGGTCTTAGTCCCGTAGGGGGTCTCCAACTCGACCAGATCGCCCGTCTTCAGACTCAACCTCGCGGCGTCCGAGGCGTTCATCTGGATCACTCCGATGGACCAGGTGCCCTTTGGGATGCGCAGCTTGCGCCCCGTTGCCTTTGGCCCGTCTGCTCCCACGAGCACCTCGTCCACCGTCACGTCGTCGTTCAATGGGTACCAGAGATCCTCCGAGTGGATACGGCCCAACCAGTCGACCGACTGCGTGCCCGACATGGCGTGGTGGGTCCGGCCCGAGATCACCTGGAAGGGGAACTCATCCTTGTACTTGGCATAGGTAGGGTTGGTATACGGGTTCCACTTGGTCTCGAACCAGTAGAAGCTCTTGGGATAGCGGTCCCAGCCCAGCTCTTTGAGTCCAGGAGGGACGTTTCCGCTCTCTGCGATCAGACTGTTGTACTTGTCGTATGCCTTGAAGACGAACTCGACCTTCTTGCTGCCTGTCTTCATGATCCCGCCGCCCTTGTACCGATAGTAGGACATGGGCCAGACGGCGATGCCGCGGTTCGCCCTCAGCCACTGGACGGTGACCGGGGTCCCCTTGATCTCCTTCTTCTCGTCGTCGACCTTGACGCGGCCGGCTTCCAGGGATTCGGGGGTGCCCGTCAGCTTGTGGCCGTCGGGATACTGGGGATAGGGCCGCACGAGCCCGGAGTTCGGGCGACCCGGGGCGCCTGCGAGGGCCTCGTCCCAGAAGTCCTCCTCCCTCTTGTACTTCTCCCAGAAGTCGGCACCCTTGATGTCAGGATCTCCCCGGTCGGCCAGGGCCTTGGCCAGGAGCTGCATGATGTCGTAGGGGGTCTTGGACTCGTGTTGCTTGTCGATGACGAAGTCCCTCAGGTAGATGAGCGGGTGGGATGGATAGATGTCCGAGAGGCTCATTCGTTCCAGGTAAGACGCCTCTGGCAGGATTACGTCGGCGTAGAGACCGCTCTCCAACAACGGGGTATCGGCGTAGACGACCAGCTCTACCCGGTAGTCGTTGCCCTCCTTGGTGGTGAGCGCCTTGATCCACTCCTGGGTGTTGGAGCCGGTTATCACCGGGTTACCGGTGCGGATCACGTATCCCTTGATGGGATACTTGTGCCCGCGGAAGGGTCCCTGCTGGAGGGCCACGCCATCCATGAAGCGGCGTGGGTAGTCGCCTATCGCGTCGTCCCAGGCCGAGGGCCAGTCGCCGTAGTAGTCCATGTGGAGCTTGTCCTGCTCGGCCTCCACCTCCTTGCCGTTCACCACCCGCTTCACCTTGCGGGCGAGGAACTGCTTGCCGGTGGCGTTGCCGCCCTTGTCGGACTTGGTAAGCTCGGTATCCACGACCCCGCCAGGGACGTCGAAGTTGCCGGTGATGACGTTGAGGGCGGTGCCGATGATCGAGGCCAGGTAGCCGTTGTAGTGGTGTCCGATGCCGTTCATACCCCAGATGAGGGCGGCAGGCTTGGTGATGCCGTAGGTGTGGGCAAGCTCGGCTATCTTGTCCGCCGAGATGTCGGTGCGCTGCGCGGCCCACTCCAGGCTGAAGTAGGGGAGGTTGTTGACGGGGTCCTTCTTGTCCCACCAGGACTTGAAGGCCGCGACGAAGTCGTCCCAGCCGTCGCTGTAATCCTTGAAGGACCAGTCGATGTAGCGCCGGAACGGGTCGTTCTGGTTGTCCTTCTCCAGGATGTACCGGAGGACGGCGGCGAACAGGTCGGCATCGGTCCCTGGCCGGATGGGGATCCACTGATCGGCCTTGGAAGCCGTGTTGGAGAGGGCTGGATCTATGACGATGATCTTCGCCCCCGCGAGCTTCGCCTCGACGGTTCCCCTGGACTCGTAGGGAATGCGGGTCGCGGTGAAGGGGTTCCATCCGGCGTAGATGATGAGCCGCGTCTTGTAGCTGTAGTCGTTCTTCAGGCTGCCGTCGGGCTGCCGGACGAGGAGAGGTCGCATGATGTCCGGCTCGATCCGCTTGCCGCCCAGCATCAGCTTGGGCCCATGGCGGCGAGGGGTGTCGCAGATGGCCCCGTGCTCGGTGCAGTGGGGGGTCCCGAAGGCGAAGAAGAGCCTCCAGTAGGTATCGCGGTCGGTGACGTCGCCCGCGTCCATGATCACCGACTCGGGGCCGTACTTCTTCTTGATGGCGGTGAGCTTGTCGGCGACGTAGCCGATGGCCTCGTCCCAGCTCACCCGCTTGAACTTGCCCTCGCCCCGTTCCCCCACTCGGAGCATCGGGTACTTGATCCGGTTGGGATTGTAGACCATCTGGAGGCCGCTCGCCCCCTTGGCGCAGACGGCGCCGGCGTTCATGGGGCAGTAGGGGTTGCCGTAAATGGCGGAGGCGATGCCGTTTTCCACCCTGACGGCCAAGCCGCACTCGGCGGGGCACATGACGTCGGCAGTGTACTTTACCTGGGGCGCTGCCTCGGCAAGCCTGGCGGCCTCGGCCCGATCCAGGGTGCGGAAGGCCACAGCCCCGGAGGCTACCCCTGCCAGGGCTCCGGCGGTGAGGCCGCCGATCTTAAGGAAGTCTCGTCGGCTGATCTCTCTCTCACTCATCCTCTGCCTCCCTACACCAGGTAGTAGACGTTAGGTTTGGCGCCCAGCTCTTCTTTCAGTCGCGTTGCGTTGGACTGGGAGACCAGTTGCGCCACCAGGGAGCCGTCGTCGTTCCGGTCGCCGAAGTAGGTGGCCCGCCCGAAGCAGGAGAGGACGCAGGCGGGAAGCTCGCCGGCCTCGACACGGTGGATGCAGAACTGACACTTGCGAGCATTACCGATGGGCGACGCGTCCTTGGTGCGAATCCGGGCCTCTTTATACTCCGGTGATGGGAGAGTCTCGTAGGGCTGCTGTCCCCCGCCTACCAGGTCGCTGTAGAAGAAGCCGCTGTCGAAGGAGCGGGCGGAGTAGGGGCAGGCGGTGATGCAGTAGCGGCATCCTATGCACTGGTCGTAGTTGATGGCGACTATGCCGTCGGGCCGCCGGTAGGTGGCGTTCACCGGACATACCGACACGCAGGGCGGGTTGTCGCACTGCATGCAAGGGCGTGGGACGAAGCTGCGGGAGACGTTGGGGAAGCTACCGGTGGTCTCGGTGATCACCGGCCGGTAGGCGATGCCGGGCGGGAGCTTGTTCTCGGTGATGCATGCGATGGTGCAGCCCTGACAGCCGATGCACTTGCGCAGATCGATGACCATGGTCCAGCGGCGCTGCTCCGCCGGCTTCTTCAGTGCCCGCTGCAGATCCTGCATCATCCGCACCACTGGGTCCTCGCCCGCGACCGGCCCGGGTACTGCCGGGATCTCGGCCAGCCCTTCGGCGGGCTTCGCCTGGGGAGATGGGGCGGCGCTTGCGACCTCTCCGACCACTACCGGCGCGACCAGCCCTGCGATGACTGTACCGGCGAACTTCCTGAGGAAGTCCCGCCGAGATCCCTCGCTCTGGCCTTCGTTGGCCGGTGTGGTCCGCCTGCTTTCCGTTGCCATGCGAACCTCCTTCGTTGCTCTCTACACGACCCCTAAGAGCATGGGGGTAGATGGTAGGTGCGAAGGAAGGCTAGCGCGGGGCATTGCCTGGGGTAACTAGGAGAATTCCTAGGTGGGCACCCGGGAACTCCCAGGGCTCGCCAAAGCGGGTGCCTGCGCTGGTTGACAAACCTAGTTTTGTAGTGTTATTGTCGGCCCCATCGAAGCCTTAGCTCGGGCTGCTGTCAGGTATCGGAAGCCAGACTGAAAGGAGAGACGCGCATGGCGGAAAAACCAACTCCCTCTCACGGGCTGTCGGTCCGTGACGAAACCAAACCCCTGGTGCTCATAGCCGCAATCGTCGTCGGTGTCGTGTTGAACCGTCTGTTGGGTGCGGGCACCGAGTGGATGATCTCGGTGGTGGAGGTGGGTGTATTCTTCGTGATCTTCGCGGTGATGTTGCCGGTTGAGATTACCGAGGTCTCCCGCGCCTTCCGCAAAGTCAAGCCGACGGTGCTCGCCCTCGCGATCAACTTCGTGGTGATCCCGCTCTTTGCCTGGGCGATGGGCTGGCTCTTCCTGCGAAACGAGCCCGACCTCTGGGCGGGCGTGATCCTCTACACCATCACACCCTGCATCGGGTGGTATCTGATCTTCATCGACCTGGCCCAGGGCGACGTGGCGTGGGGCATGGCGCTGCTGCCCTGGAATATCACGCTCCAGATCCTGCTCATGCCGCTCTACCTATACTTTCTGGTCGGGCAGGTGCTGCCGGTTGACCTGACCGCCCTGGCCCGGAGCGTGGTGCTCTATCTGTTCCTGCCCTTCGTTCTGTCTTACGCCCTGCAAAAGACCATCATGGCGCGTCGAGGGCGTGATTACTTCTTTGGCCCGGTGAAGCGCGTGATGGGCGAGGTGAAGCTGTGGGCGCTGGTGGTCGTGATCGTGGCCATCTTCGCCTCTCAGAGTGCGCTGCGCGTGGGTGACGTCGGCCGCATCGGACTGATCATCGGCGTGATCGCGCTGTTCTTCGCCGTGCTGTTCCTCGTCGCGCTGGGCATAGGCAAGGCGGCCAGCCTCAGCTACGAGGAGAACACTACACTCGCCTTCACGACGACCGCGCGTAACTCCGAGGCTGTCATCGGCGTGGCGGTGAGCGCGTTTCCCAACCATCCGCTGGTGTATTTCGCGATCATCCTTGGCCCGATTGTCGAGCTACCAGTGCTCCTGCTGATCTCGCGGCTGCTGCTGGGTCTGAGGGGCAGGCTCTGGGGGTCGCGAGAGCGAGTCCCGTCTGCCACATTCGAGCCGTGACCGTTCGCGTCATCAGTAGCCAGCGAGGGGATAGGCGCAGCAACCTGGGGAGGGGCATTGAGATGGCACCTCCCATTCCCGCACGCGTGCTCGCACGGGTGCTCGCGCAGGACATTTCGCCTGTCCTGCGGCGTGGCCCCCCACCGTGACTTGAGCTACGTACGCTGAAGGCGACCTGAGTGTGGGGAGGTTATGAGATGGCGACCGCTAGGTCCGTCGCCCGCAAATGCACGACAGAAGAGTGCAAGCTGATTGCCAAGAGGGCCAGCGCCCTTCATCCACTCCTCGACGACCAGCACGGCATCACCGAGCGAGCGCGCCTGTTTCAGGCCCTGGGCAACGAGACGCGTTTGCAGATCCTCGGGTTGCTCTCCTAGCAGGAGATGTGCGTGTGCGACATCGTCGCGGCGCTCGAGGGCGCTGCTTCCACCGTCGTGCACCATCTGCGCATGCTGGAGGATGCTGGGCTCGTAAAGGCTCGCCAGGAGGGGAAGTTCACCC
>JAMCTB010000227.1 GCA_023380955.1 Chloroflexota bacterium
GGAGCCGGTGAGAGGCCGGCTTGGTTTTCAAGACCGAGCCGGCCTGGGAGCCAGACTAGGGCTGAGAAGCGTTCGTTTGGTCGCGCTTGCGCAATCCGTCGAGAAAGATGCCGAGCAGCTCGTCGGCCAGCTCTTCGCGAGACACCGGCTCTCCCATTGGGAAGTCCACCATCTCGTTGAACACGAAGGCGGTGATTACTGCCCCTGCGATGGCGGGAAGCAAGACGCGCGCGTCAAATTGCCGCAGCTCGCCGGTCGCCAGAGCCTGTTGCGCAAGAGGCACCAGGGAATTCACGAGATGAATTGTAACTTGATGGAGATAGCCCGTGCGCAGCTCCTCGTCGTTGATTGCTTCTGGCACCACGGCTTTCAAGAGCTGCTGATTTCGGTCCAGCATCTCCAGACGGTCGCGAACGAAGGCCGTGGCCAGGCCGCGAAGGTCATGCGATTCAGGCCGGGTGTAAACCTGTGGGATGGACTCGGTGACGATCCGGTCCATGATGGCCAGCAACAGATCGCGCTTGCCGGTGAAGTAGTTGTATATGGAGCCCTCGGATATTCCCGCCTCCTCCGCGATCTCGCGGGTCCTGGCCTGATGGTAGCCCCGTCGGGCGAAGACCGCCGCGGCGGCCTCGAGGATCTCGCCGCGCCGCGCCTCCGCACGTTCGTTTGTATACCGAGCTGCGCCTGACACCATGGTCATGAGTCTGTACCTCCGAGCTGCAACATCGCACGTGCCAATGATACAGCATCTCGAGCCCCAGTCAATGACGTGTGTGAGTGCTCACTCATATACTGCGCGTAGACGCCTGAACGGGAAGGCCAAGCTGGGGTCGCAGGGTTGTTGACGGTGGAAAAGCGTCATGATATTATCTGCATAACGCCAATGAATTGTCCGACTATATCCAGCGGGAAGGGGCCGTGGCCACACGCAAGATTGCGGCGGTGACAGACACAGACAAGCAAACCGAGAGTTCGGTGCCATTCCCGAACGTCTCTGACCTGGAACCGCGCTCCAAGTTCTGGATTGAGCGGAACGGCGAGGTGGCAATAAGCGAGTGGCGCCTGATGCTCCTGGAGGGCATCGACCGAACGGGGTCTTTGACAAAGGCTGCCGAGGAGATGAAGGTCCCATACCGGACGGCCTGGCAGAGGCTCAAGGAGTCCGAGGAGCGACTCGGAGTGAGGCTGGTCGAGACGCAATCGGGCGGAGCCGAAGGTGGAGGCAGCAGCCTCACCGATACAGCGCGCGCCCTCCTGCGCCGTTATCACCAGTTCAGCGATGGTCTGGAGGAACTTGTGGACCGGCGCTTTCGAGAAGCCTTCGACTGATCTCTATTTTTGCGGCCGTTATGCTTGAGCCTGCCGAACGAATCGAATAGTCTCTCCGAGCCCCGCGACCTAAAGGCTGGTTGCCCATGGACGGCGGGGCCGTTCGCCGAAACGGCGGGCTCTCGAGGATGAGGGCCTCGGGTGGGGAAGGAAACGACCCCGCCTCCACGTGCTTGGAAAGGAGAGAGGGCAGACCCACCCTGGGTCTCTGGTGCCCTCTGTACTTTCCGGTAGGGGGGCGGGGCCTTTCCATCGGACTCGCGGCATCATCGAGTGGGGGATTGAGGAGATGGCTGCTCCCGATCTGTCGTCCTGGAGGAGAAACATACGAAACCGGAAGGATGAGGAGGGCACGACCGAGGGAAGAAGGACGGCGAACCGCTACGACCGGATGGAGTGGGCAGGGGCATTCGGGGACCTCGGGACACTGATACCCTTCGTGGTCGGGTACATCGTGGTTCTCCACATGGACCCCGTGGGGCTTCTGCTGGCCTTTGGCATATCGAAGGTGGCGTCCGGCCTTTACTACCGCACACCAATGCCCATCCAGCCGATGAAGGCCATCGGCGGTGCTGCCATCGGCCAGGGAGGTACTATCACCCCGGGGATGGTGTACGGCTCGGGCCTCGTCACCGCCGTTATCTGGCTCATTCTCGGCCTGACCGGCACCGTGGACAGGCTGGCCAGTCTCGCCTCAAAGCCGGTGGTTCGCGGCATCGTCCTGGGGCTGGGCTTCACGTTCATTTTGGAAGCGATCCGCATGATGGGTAACAGCCCTGTCATAGCCATCGCGGGGCTCGTCCTGACTTACCTGCTGCTCGCCAACCCGAAGCTGCCGGCAATGTTCGTCCTCCTTCTCCTGGGGATAGGAGTAGCCCTGTTTCAGCAGCCGGACTTGCCGGGGAAGCTGATCCAAGCTGGGATCACGCCGCAACTCCCATCCTTCGCTTTGGGGAACCTCTCCTGGCAGGACGTCCTGTGGGGTGGTCTCCTCCTGGCCATCCCCCAGGTACCACTCTCCCTGGGCAATGCCTGTATCGCCGTGGTGGCCGAGAATAACGATATCTTCCCCGACCGGCCGGTGACCGAGCGCAAGGTCGCCACTTCCATGGGCATAATGAACCTGCTTGCTCCCGTCATCGGCGGCATCCCCATGTGCCACGGGGCTGGAGGCATGGCCGGGCACGTCCGGTTCGGGGCCCGTACCGGCGGGGCCCTCGTGATCCTGGGGACCATCGTGATCCTGATCGCTCTCTTCTTCGGAAACTCAGTGGAGCTGATCTTCCAGATGTTCCCCGCAGCGATCCTGGGGGTGATACTTTTCTTCGCCGGAGTGGAGCTGGCCCTTTCCTCCAGGGACGTCGGCTCCAACAAGAATGATTTCTACGTGATGCTGGCGACGGCAGGCGTTGCCACCTGGAACATGGGCGCCGCCTTCGTCGCGGGTGTTCTGCTGTACCAGGCTATCAAAAGAGAGTGGGTCAAGCTGTAGTGCTCGGCCGCGGTGCATCGATTTGTCGCTTCATGGTCTACCTATCCCGCAGAGCCTCGGCAGGCTTGAGGGCCGCCGCCCGCCGCGCCCCCACCCAGCCGGCCAGGGTTCCACCCACGACGGCGGCCAGAAGGGCGAGCGCCAGGGTGGCAAGACCTGCTTCTGCCGGCAGGGTCAGCCTGGAGGCAGTGGGCGCCGCGGCGGCGAGACCCGGCAAGCTCACCCCAAGCTGAGTCGTCGCCTGGGGAATGGGGATCTGCCCGAGCACCCACGCGGACGCCCAGCCGAGGGCCATACCCGCCAGGCCCCCCGCGACGCTGAGCGCCAGTGCCTCCATCAGGAAGACTCGGGCTACGTCGCCGGCCCGCCAGCCCACTGCCTTCATCAGCCCGATCTCCTGCCGCCGCTCGTTCACCAGCCCGCCCATGGCCAGCCAGGCCAGGACCAGCCCGCCCACAAGCCCGAGGGCCGCCGCCACCTGGGCAAAGCGGGCGGAGACCTGGCCGATGCCCCCCATCACCTGGAGCAGGCTGTCCTCGGTGATGGCACTTATCTGGCCCACCTGCCTGGTTATCTCCTTCACCACCGTTTCGACGTCACCAGCGCTGGCAACCTTCAGGTAGACCTGGTCTACCTGATTGGGGGAGAGGCCGGCCAGCATCTGGGCATCGGCCAGGGGGACGTACAGATTAGGGACAGCTCCCTGGCTGGCGCCCTTCTGCTCGGCCACCCCCACGAGCTGAAAAGACTTCCCACCAATGGTCACCATGGCGCCGGGTTTCAGACTGAAGAAAGCGGCGTAGTGGCGGTCGGCCACGGCGACGCCCCGCTCGCCAGAGCGGAAGAGGCGGCCGGCCAGCAACCCCTGGGAGAGGGCTGTGGCCGGCCCCACGCTGGTCTGGCCGAGGTCCAACCCCAGCACCGTCTGGTAGCTGGTCGGCCCGAAGTCCCACACCTGCAGCGTCGCGGCGACCCCCGCTACCCCCGCGGTATGAGCCATCTGCTCGACCTCGGGCGTGGAGAGGGTCGTTACTCCGAAGGGCAGACGGACGCCCCTCGTTCGTTGGGCTGAGGCCGCGCTTTCCGCGGCGCCTGCCGGCCGGGTGACGACGACGTCCGCCGACACGCCGACCAGGGGAAGGCGGGCCGCCTGGCGGAAGCCAGTCCCAAGGGCCGAGAGGGCCACGAAGAGAGCCGCGCCCAGGGCTATCCCCGCGACGACAGCGAGGGAGCGCCAGGGACGGCCCCGAAACTGGGAGAGGACGTAGGCGCTCATTGCTTCGCACCCGTCGCCTGAGCCAAAGCCGCGTCCAGGTCCTGCATCGACCAGGCCCCGTCTTGCACCATGCCGGTACCCTGCCCCTGAGGGAAGCTGAGGAACTTCACCTGCCGCCCGTTCACTGTGACGTCTGTGGAGCCGTTGATGAAGATCGCGAGCGGCTCGTGTCCGGTGATATTCTTGGCCTTGGCGAAGGCTGCACCTTCCTGAGTGTCGAAATCGTAGCGGGTGACCTTCACCTTACCGCCGTACTTCGCGAGGACCTTATCCAGGTCCGCGAGCACGGGTCGCAGGGGCGGGTGGTTGAGGTACAGGATGTCTACCGTCGCCACGCCGGGCGCCCCGCCGCCAGTCGCAGCTCCC
>JAMCTB010000228.1:0-17363 GCA_023380955.1 Chloroflexota bacterium
GCCCCGACTGGCCCGGATCCTGGCCCAGGGCCGCTACCAGATCGTCCATACCCATCTGCTGAAAGCCGACGGCTATGGCACCCTGGCCGGCCTTCTGGCCCGTACGCCGGTCCGCATCGCCTCCAAACACAACGACGAGGCCGTGCTCCAGAAGCCGGCCGTCGCCGTTACCCACGGGCTGATTTCGCGTTTAGATCATCGAATGGTGGTGCTGTCCGACTACGTCGGCCGGTACGTGGCCTCGGTAGGCCGGGTGGATCCCTCCCGGATCACCCGCATCTACTACGGGCTCCCACCGACGTCTGCCGCCACCGCCGAGGATGGGCTCCGGCTCAGGGCTGAGCTGGGCATCCCACCGGAGGCCCCTCTCATGGCCACCGTGGGACGGATCACCGAGCAGAAGGGACTGACCTATCTGCTGGAGGCCATGGTTCGCGTCCGGGAGCGGCTCCCGGAGGCCCGGCTGCTGATCGTCGGCGACTCTCAGGACGGCCGGGAGCAGTACAAGACCCAACTGCTGCGCCGGTGGGAGTCGCTGGGGCTGCAGGACACCGTCCTGTTCACGGGCGTGCGCGACGACGTGCCGGCCGTGATGCGGGCCATCGACCTCTTCGTCATGGGCTCCCTGTGGGAGGGATTCGGGCTGGTGTTCCTGGAGGCCATGGCGGCGGGGCGGCCCATCGTCGCTACCCGCGTGAGTGCCGTTCCCGAGGTGGTCCAGGAGGGCGCAACGGGCCTCCTGGTGCCGCCCAGGGATCCCGAGGCCCTGGCCGAGGCGATGCTGGCCTTGCTCAACGACCGCGAAAGGGCCCAGCAGATGGGCGCTGCCGGATCGATCCGGTTGAAGGAGCAGTTCACAGAGGATAAGATGGTCGAGTCCGTGGAACAGCTGTACGCCGAGTTGTGGAGATGCCGTTGAGGTGTGTGGTAACCGGCTGCGCCGGCTTCATAGGGTCCCACATCGCCGAGGCCTTGATCGCTCAGGGCCACCAGGTTGTGGGCATCGATTGCTTTACCGATTACTATCCAAGAGCCATTAAGCTGGCCAACCTCTCCGCCCTGCGGGAATCCCCCAACTTCACCCTGATCGAGGCCGATCTGCTGGCGTACGACCTGCACGGACTGCTGGAGGGGGCCGACTGCGTCTACCACCAAGCGGCTCAGGCGGGGGTTAGGGCCAGTTGGGGGCAGAACTTCCGCATCTACACAGAGAACAACGTTCTGGCCACCCAGCGGCTGCTGGAGGCGGCGAGGGACCATCCTCTGCGCCGTTTCGTGTACGCCTCCTCCTCGTCCATCTACGGCGACGCCCGAGAGCTGCCGGTCACCGAAGATACCCTCCCCCAGCCCATCTCCCCCTACGGGGTGAGCAAGCTGGCGGCGGAGCACCTGTGCCGCCTCTACTGGGTGAACTTCGGCGTCCCCACCGTCTCCCTGCGCTACTTCACCGTGTACGGACCCCGCCAGCGACCCGACATGGGCTTCCACAAGTTCATCAGGGCCCTCCTGACGGGCCGGGAGATCACCCTCTATGGCGATGGCGACCAGACCCGGGATTTCACCTTCGTGAGCGACGCCGTGGCGGCCAACCTGGCATGCCTGGAGGGCGACGTGGCGGGTCAGCTCTTCAACATCGGTGGTGGCTCCCGCATCTCCGTGAACCGAGTCCTGGCTCTCCTGGAGTCGCTGTCCGGGGAGAAGGCTAAGATCCGGCGGATGGAGAACCAGAAGGGAGACGTCCGCGATACCTTCGCCGATACCTCGCGGGCCAGGGAGCTGCTGGGCTTCCGCCCCTCCGTCACCGTCGAGGAGGGGCTGCGCAGAGAGCTGGAGTGGCTCTCCGGCGTGCTGAGTGCCGAGTCCTGAGTGCCGAGTCAGCCCTCACCCCGACCCTCTCCCAGAGGGAGAGGGAGAGGAGCGGGTCCAGGGCGCAGCGCCTGGCGGGGTTTGGGGTGTCCCCAAAGATCATTTTATTCCCTCCCTGGATGAAAAGTGATGAGTAGAGACCTCACGTACAGGCCGCTTCGCGTCCTGGAGGTGATGGAAGCCACTATCGGCGGCACCAAGCGCCACCTGCTGGCGCTGGTGCGCGGCCTGGATCGCAGCCAGTTCCGGGTCGAGGTGGCAGCGCCCCGGCTCCGCTCCGAAGCCTTCGACGACGTCACCTTCAGCGACGAGGTGCGCGAGGCCGGCATCCCGCAGCGCTACGTCCCCATGCGGAGGGAGATCTCCCCCTCTTCGGACCTCGCCTGCTTCTTCCGGCTGTGCGCCCTGATGGCTCGCGGCCGCTACGACGTGGTGCACACCCACAGCTCCAAGGCGGGCTTCCTGGGTCGCTTCGCCGCCCGCCTGGCCGGGGTGAAGACCATCGTCCACACCCCCCATGGCTTCTACTTCCTGAACCAGAAGACGGGCTCCCAGCGAAGCTTCTACCTGAATCTGGAGCGGGTGGCAGGTAAGGTGACCCGCCGGATGATAACCCTGTCTTCCACCGAGATGGCCGAAGCCGTGGACAACAGGATCATCTCGCCCGATCGGGTGGTGCTGATCGAGAACGGCATTCAGCTACCTGCCCCGCGAGACCACCGGACCGTGGCACCCTTGAGGGAGAGGCTGGCACCCGGGGCCAGTCACGTCATCGGCACCGTGGCCCGCTTCACCCCTCAAAAGGGTCCGTTCGACTTCGTTCGGATGGTCGCGGCCCTGGTAGGAGCGATCCCCGGCGTCCAGGTCCTGTGGTGCGGCGACGGAGAGCTGCGCGACCAGGTGGAGGAGTTGGCTCGGGGGCTGGGAGTAGAGAGTCAACTGCACTTCCTCGGTTACCGAACGGACGTGCTGGACGTTATAGCGGTGATGGACGTCTTCGTCCTCACCTCCCTCTGGGAGGGGCTCCCCTACACCGTGCTTGACGCCATGGCCCTGGAGAAGCCGGTGGTGGCCACGGCGGCCGTGGGAACGCGGGACATAGTCCAGGACAGCGCCACCGGGCTGCTGACGCCCGTGGGCGACCCGGAGGCGGCGGCTCGAGCCGTGGCCCGCCTCCTGTCCAATCCAGCCGACGCCAGAGCCATGGGGTCCGCCGGAAAGGAGGTGATCCTCCGGCGGTTCTCCCAGGAGGCCATGGTGAAGAGGACTGGACAGCTCTACGTTGATTTAGTAGGATAGCTATCCGCGAGGAGGGTTGCCCGCTTTGAAGGAGTTCAGCAACCGCTTCATCCTCTTCCTCTTCCTGGCCGACATCCTGTTCACAGAACTGGCGCTCTACCTGGCCGAGATGACCAGGGGTGTGATCCCCGTCGGTAGGGAGAGCGTCGGCATGAGCTTTCTCGACCTATCCATCATGCTGGCCGTGGCCCTCTTCTGGGCCTTCTTCCTCCGGCTCTTCGGCGCCTACGATCCCCGCCGGCTCTCCGGCTTCGTGGACGAGGGTCGCGCGGTGCTGCTGGGCACCATGGCCGGCATGCTGGCCCTGGCCTCCTTCTTCTACCTGTTCAACGTCGAGTTCCGGTCTCGAATTCTGTTCACCTACTTCTTCGCCATCGACTTGGCGCTGCTCCTCAACTACCGGCTGGCCGCTCGCTATATCGTGCGCTCCCTGATCGCCGGAGGCTATACGGCTCGTCGAGTGGTGCTGGTGGGAGCCACCAAGGTGGGGCGAGAGCTGGCCTACATCATCCGCTCCCAACCCTGGTGCGGCCTGGTGGTCGTCGGCTTCGTGGACGACGATCCCATCCTGGAGGAGGTCGACGAAGGCTTCCAGCTGCTGGGAAACACCAATCAGCTGCCCCACATAATCGCCAGCCACTCGGTGGACGACGTCATCGTCGCCCTGTCCAGCAGGGACCACGAGAAGATCGCGGAGATCGTCCTCAGCCTCCAGACCCACCCGGTGCGGGTGCGGGTCGTCCCCGACCTCTTCGAGATGGTCTCGGTCCGGGCGCAGGTGGAGGATTTCTGGGGCGTCCCGCTGATCGGCCTGCGGGACCCCGTCATCACCGGCTTCGATCGAGCCTTCAAGCGAGCCTTCGACCTGATCATCTCCTCCATCCTGCTGCTGCTGCTGGGACCCGTGATGCTGCTGATAGCCCAGGCCATCAAGCTGGACTCCCACGGCCCGGCCCTCTTCAGGCAGCGCCGCGTCGGCGAGAACGGCAGGCTGTTCTGGATGTACAAGTTCAGGACTATGGTCGACGGCGCCGACAAGCTGATCCCCACGTTGGAGGAGAAGGGCGTCTACGCCAACGGCGTCTACAAGGTCAAGGAGGACCCACGGGTCACCCGTGTGGGTCACGTGCTCCGACGGATGAGCGCCGACGAGCTTCCTCAGCTGTTCAACGTGCTGAGGGGCGAGATGAGCCTGGTCGGCCCCCGCCCGGAGCAACCCTGGATCGTGGATCGATACGAACCGTGGCAGCGGAAGAGACTCTCGGTGATGCCCGGCATGACCGGATGGTGGCAGGTGAACGGTCGCAGCGACCGGCCGATGTTCCTCAACACCGAGTACGACCTCTACTACATCCAGAACTACTCCCCCATCCTGGACCTGGTGATCCTCTGGAAGACCATCTGGGTCGTCCTCAAGGGCAAAGGGGCTTTCTAGAGCCGTCGGCAGCGGGCCGGAGGGCGAGCCTCCCGCAACCTAGTACTCCGCCACATTGGTTCTGACAGGTGTCATCCTGAGCGACAGCGAAGGATCTCCTCTCGCCACGGGGAGATGCTTCGCTGCGCTCAGCATGACAGTACATATCACCTTCACCGTGGTCGTGTACTGGCTCTCCCCCGGGAACCCCGCCCTCCCGCCTACTGCGGCCATCCTTGGGCTGGATTGTGCTACTATTCCTTACCGTTATCCAATCAGGAACTGACGGCTGATAGCTGATAGCTGAGGGTCAAGAGATGGAACTGGTGGTGCTGGGAACCGGGGCAGCCTACCCGGGGCCTCACCAGGCTAGCTCCGGCTACCTGGTGGTGGAGGGAGAGACCAGGCTTCTCATCGACTGCGGCAATGGGGTGGTCAGCCGGCTGCAGGAAGCCGGGGAGCTGGAGGGCTTGACGCAGCTGCTGTTCAGCCACATCCATGCCGACCACCTGCTGGACGTCTTCCCTCTCTTCTATTCGCGGTTGTACGCCAGGGGGAAGAATTACCCGCCCCTGCCCGCGTACATGCCACCTGGAGAGGTGGAGCGGTTCGCTCGACTTGCCGAGGTGCTGAGGATCGAGCCGCGGCGTCTGGTGGAGGGAGTCTTCCGGACGACGGAGTACGATCCCCAGGCCGGCCTCAGGATCGGAACTCTGCAGATCTCCTTCCTCCGCACCGTGCATCCGGTTCCGGCCTTCGCCCTGCGACTGGAGGGTGGGGACTCCTCCCTGGTCTACTCCGCGGACACAGCCCCCTTTCCGGAGCTGGCGGAGTTCGCGAGAGGATGCGACCTGCTGCTGTGCGAGGCCACCGTGAGCCAGCAGGACTTCGATCCGGAGCACGCCATCCACCTGACGCCGGCCCTGGCGGCCGACGTCGCGACGAAAGCGGGGGCAAAGAGGCTGCTGCTAACCCATATGTGGCCCTACTACGACCGGCAGTCGATGCTGGAGGAGGGGCAAGGGGTATTCCCAAACACCGAGCTGGCAGAGGAACTGAAGAGATACCCGATCTAGGGCATGCAGAACGAGTGCGAGATGCGTGGTGCGAAGCACGAAGGGCCGGCCGGCCGAACCACGCATTCCGCACTCTCGCACTCCAATAGGAATGGAGACCCAGGTGCGCATCGGTGACGTAGAGATCTTCCTCATATCGGACGGCTTCGCCCGCGTCGACGGCGGGGGGATGTTCGGACTGGTGCCCAAGATAATGTGGGAGAAGAAGCACCCGGCCGACGACCTCAACCGGGTAGGCATGGGGGTGAACAGCCTCCTTATCAAGGACGGAGGCCACCTCATCGTCGTGGACGCCGGCTACGGCAGCAAGATGGGGCACCGCACCCTCGCCCTAATGGGCATCCTGCGAACCGGGCAGCTGCCGGAACGGTTGAGGGAGTTGGGGGTGGGGCTGGACCAGGTGGAGATGGTGATCAACACCCACCTGCACTCCGACCACTCCGGCGGCAACACCCTTCAGGAGGGGAATCGGCTGTCCCTCACCTTCCCCAACGCCAGCTACGTCGTCCAACAGGGGGAGTGGGAGGACGCCAACCACACCAACGAGCGCACCAGGGCCACCTACCTTCCGGAGAACCTGCTACCGCTGTGGGAGGATCGCCGGCTGGAATCGATCGAGGGGGATACTCAAATCACCCCCCACGTTCGCTGTATACTTACCCCGGGCCACACGCCCCACCACCAGAGCGTCCTGATCGAGTCGGAGGGGCAGAAGGCCCTCTACACCGCCGACGTCTCGCCCTTCGCCGTCCACATGGAGAGGCTGGCCTGGGTCGCGGCCTACGACCTGGAGCCGATGCGCAGCATCGAGACCCGGAGGAGGATCCAGCGATGGGCTGTGGAGGAGCGGATCCTGTTGATCTTCCCCCATGATCCGGAGATCGGCATGGGCTACCTCCACTACGCCTCGGGCCGCTACTGGGTGGATCCGGTGAATAGCGATCGGCCATCGGCCGCCGGCAATCAGCGGACGGCGGTCGGCGAGTCCCAACCCTAGCATTCAACCGCGACTTTGCTGGGGGCGCAGCCACCGCCCCACATCTTTTCGACGGAGCTCCCATGCGGATAGCTATCGACGTGCGGCTGGTGTCCTACGCCCAGGGAGGCATCAGCCAGTACACCATCAGGCTGGTGCGTGCCCTGGTGGGGCTGCAAAGCGGCGACGAGCTCCTGTTGCTCGAGAGCCGAAAAGCCCCCACTGGACAGTTCTGGCCCGCCGCGGTGCGACGATCCAGGTTGGCCACGCCCCCTCATCACCCGAGGGAGCAGATCGCCCTACCCATCGAGTTGCTGCGTCTTCCGGCAGACGTCTTGCACAGCCCGGATTTCATCCCACCCTTTCGGCGTAGATGCCGCTCCGTGGTCACCATCCACGACCTGGCTTTTCTGCGTTTCCCCCACCTCCTGACGCCCGATAGCGGCCGCTACTATGGGCAGGTGGCCCGGGCGGTCCAGAGCGCCGACCAGGTGATCGCCGTGTCCCACGCCACCAAGCGGGATCTGCTGGAGCTGCTATCCGTCGATCCGGAGAAGGTCACGGTGGTGCACTCGGGCGTGTCTCCCGAATGCCGGCCCCTGGAGCCGGAGGAGATAGAGCATCGGCGGCGAGAGCTAGGGCTGCCCGAGCGCTTCATCCTCTTCGTGGGAACCCTGGAGCCCCGCAAGAACCTTCCCACATTGCTGCGGGCCTTCGCCCGGGTGTGGAAGGCCCACCGGGTGCCCCTGGTAGTGGTGGGTGGCAAGGGATGGCTCAACGAAGAGCTGTTCCGGGTGCGAGAGGAGCTCGGACTCGGGGAAGAGGTCAAATTCGTGGGGTCCGTGGCGGCCCAGCAGTTGGTATACTATTACAACTGCGCCACCTGCCTGGTCCTGCCCTCTCTCTACGAAGGCTTCGGCCACCCCGTTCTTGAAGCCATGGCCTGCGGGACGCCGGCGATCGTGTCCAACGTGCCCTCCCTGACCGAGATCGCAGGGGATGCCGCGCTCTCGGTCGGTCCGGAGGATGCTGAGGAGCTGGCAGCGGCCATGGGGAGGCTTCTGGCCGATGGGGGGCTGCGGCAGCGGTTGATCGGGCTGGGCCTCCAGCGCGCGGCGGCCTTCTCCTGGGAGCAAACGGCCCGGGAGACCCTGGGTGTGTATCATAAAGCCGTTCAAGGAAGTCGATGAGAGTCCTGTTTCTCACCCCTCAGCTGCCCTTCCCTCCACATCAGGGCACCCAAATCCGCAACTACCAACTCCTGCGGGCGGCAGCTTCCGCCCATCAGGTGGACTTGATCTCGTTTGTCCGTCCCGGGGAAAGCCTCCACAGGGCCGCGCCCCTCCAGGAGCTGTGCGGTCAGATATGGGTCCTCCCCGTCCCTCCAGACCGAAGCCCGACCGCGCGGCTGGGGACTCTGTTCACCTCCAGCCACCCCGACCTCGCCTTCCGCCTCCGGTCCGAGGGCATCGCCGACACTCTGCGGGCCGTGGCCAACGGCAATCGCTACGACGTCATCCAGGTCGCCGGCCTCGAGATGGCTCGCTACCTACCCACCGTCCGGACGGCCGCTCCTCGTGCCCACCTGGTCTTCGACGATCACAACGCCGAGTACCGGCTTCAGGCCCGAGCGGCGGCGGTGGACGCTCGACATGCCGCCTCCTGGCCCAAGGCGCTCTACTCCCTGGCGCAGTGTCTGAAGCTGCGCCGGTACGAGGCGTGGGCATGCCGATTGGCCGATGCGGCCCTGGCCGTCTCGGAAACCGATGCGGCGGCCCTTCGGGGGCTGGCCCCCAAGGTTCGGCTGTGGGTGGTCCCCAACGGCGTGGATTGCGCCCACTACCAGAGCGAGCCGTCGTCCACGGCCGATCCCGCGGCGCTTCTGTTCACCGGCACCATGGACTACCGGCCCAACGTGGATGCCGTGGAGTGGTTCGTCTCTGCCATCCTGCCGGCCATTTCCGCCCGGCGTCCCGAGACCACTCTCCAGATCGTCGGCCGGGCCCCCACCCCGGCGGTGCAGCGGCTGGCCTCTCTCCAGAAGAGCGTGGTGGTCACCGGGGCTGTGGAGGACATCCGGCCTTACTTCTCCCGCAGCGGCATCTTCGTCGCTCCCATCCGAATCGCCGGCGGTGCCCGGTTGAAGATCCTGGAGGCACTGGCCATGGGGCTACCGGTAGTGTCCACCCGGATGGGCGCCGAGGGGATCGACCTGGTCGAGGGCAAAGAGGTGCTGCTGGCCGACTCGCCGGAGGAGTTCGCGGCGGCCGTCCTCCGGCTGCTGGAGGACGGAGAGCAGCGCCGGCAGATGGCCGCCCAGGGACGGCAGGCGGCCCAGGAACGGTTCGACTGGAACCGGGTGGCCCCGCGTCTTCTGGACATCTATCGCGAGGTCGCCAACAGGGGCGACGAAGAGACGGGGAGACAGGGAGACGGGGAGAGCCCCTTGCCCTCCCTCCCGAGGGGGGAGGGTCCGGATGAGGGCTGACTGCTCGCAACTCCCTCGAGGAGGCACATCATGATCGTCGGCGCAGTCCGTGTGGTGCTGCACCTTCCAGTCGCCCACTCCTTGAAGGAAAAGCGCCACGTAGTAAAATCCATCATCGCCCGGGTGCACAACCAGTTCAACGTCTCCGCTGCCGAGGTCGAGGACCAGGATCTGTGGCAGCGGGCCGTCATAGGCATCGCCGTCGCCACCAACGACACCCACCACGCCAACGAGGTGCTGTCCAGCGTCGTGAACTTCGTCCAGGGTGCCTCCCCTGAGGCGGAGATGACCGACTACCAGATCGACATCACGCCACTGCTGTAGACAGACTACGAACCTAACCCCCCCAACCCCCTTCCCTACGAGGGAAGGGGGAGGATCCCCACTCCCGTGTCGGGGAGTGGTTGGGGGAGAGGTTGGAAGGGTACCCTCGTGCACAGATCTCTCAGACGAAGACGCGAGGAATTGGGCTGCTGGCTCGCCATCCTGCTGGTACCGGTGGCGATAGCGGCCATCCTACTGGCAGCCGACTTGGGCGGGCTGCGCTCCACCCTGCTGGCCAAGCTGGGCGACGAGCACCGCAACCAGATCGTCGCCTTCACCTCGAGCCTCACCATGCGGAAGGTGGACACGGCGGACATGGCGCCCATCCGCTACGCGGGGGTCAATCCCATGGGGGTGAACACCTTCCTGGAGCAGGAGGCGGACGTCGCCAAGCGACGGCAGACCCTCCAGATGATCAAGGACGCCGGCATCGGATGGATCCGCCAGCAGTTCCCCTGGGAGGACATCGAGCAACCCTCCAAGGGGATGTACTGGGACGAGAAGTACGGACAGAGCAGCTGGGACAAGTACGACAACATCGTCGATCTTGCCGGCCAGTACGGCATCCAGATGATCGTGCGGCTGGACCTGCCCCCCAAGTGGGCCCACCCCAACAACGCGTGGCCCCACACCCCACCGGAGAACTTCGACGACTACGGCGACTTCGTCTACAAGGTGGTGAGCCGCTACAAGGGGAAGGTGAAGTTCTACCAGCTGTGGAACGAGCCCAACCTCGCCATCGAGTGGGGCAGCAAGCCGGTGGACGCCAGGGAGTACGTCCGGCTGCTGAAGGTCGGATATCAGCGGGCCAAGGAGGCCGACCCCAACTGTGCGATCATCTCGGCCGCCCTAGCCCCCACCATCGAAGAGAGCTGGCGGGCCCTGAGCGACCAGATCTACCTGCAGCAGATGTACGACGCCGGAGCCAGGGACTACTTCGACATCCTGTCGGTCATGGCCTACGGTCTCCGCTCGGGACCGGACGATCACCGGTTGGCGATGAAGGACGTGAACTTCTCCCGACCGCTCCTCATCCGAGAGATCATGGTGAAGAACGGCGACGCCTCCAAACCGATCTGGGCATCTGAGATGGGGTGGAACGCCCAGCCCGATTCGGTGACGGCGGAACCGATCTTCGGTCGGGTGAGCGAGGAGCTGCAGGCCCGGTACACCGTGCGGGGCTTCCAGCGGGCAGCCGAGGAGTGGCCCTGGATGGGGGTGATGAACCTCTGGTTCTTCAAGCGGGCGGACGACCACGAGAAGGATCAGCCCTTCTACTACTTCCGGATGGTCGAGCCCGACTTCGGCACCCATCCCGTCTACGACGCCGTCAAGGCGCTGGGCTCCACCGAACCGGCGGTGCGTCGAGGCTACTCCCAGGAGGACCACTGGGCCCTTCGGTATCAGGGGAGCTGGGCCCAGGTTAGCGAGCCTCAGGCGAGCCTGGGGGGGATGAAGAAAGCCACCCAGGCGGGCGCCTCCGTCACAGCCTTCTTCCAGGGCTCCGATCTGACCCTGGTGGTTCCCAGGGGGCCCGCCCTCGGTGCGGCTTATGTCGAGATAGATGGCTCTCCCCAGGGAGCCAACCGGCTGCCTCGAGACGAGGCCGGCAGGGCGCTGCTGCAGGAGACGGCGCAGGAACCGCAGTGGCAGCTGCTGCTGCCCGTCGCCGGCGGCCTCTCCAACGGTTTCCACCGCCTCCAGATAACGACGACCGGCCCCTTCGCCCTGGACGGACTGGTCGTGGAGACCCTGATGCCCTCCTCACCCCTCCAGAGGCTTCCCGAACTGCTTCCCTATCTGGGCGTGGCCGCCCTGGTGCTGCTACTGGGGATGCTGCTGAGGCTCAGGACGCGGACCCAACGCCGCGGCCGGCTGCGGCTCTAGCTACGGGGAATGAAGGACCCCACTCCCGGCCCCTCCCGCAGCGGGGAGGGGAGAGGGGTGGGGTGCTACAACCTTACACCAGCGCGAAGCGCGCGGTGAAGTGGCGCAAGACGGGAGGCTCCTCGACGATCGCCACCCCCCGGATGGAGGAGCGCTGCTCCCGCAGGGCGGCGAAGGTGCCGGCCACGTGGCCCAGGTGGGCATTGGAGTAGACCCGTCGAGGGATCGCCAGACGGACCAGCTCCGGCCGGGTCCCGGTTGGATCCTCCCCGAACATCACCGACCCGATCTCGACGGTGCGGACCCCACCCTCCAGGTAGAGGGCGAGGGCGAGGGCCTGGCCCGGGAACCGATCCCTGGGGATGTGGGGGAGGAAAGCACCGGCATCCACGAAGACCCCATGCCCGCCCGGGGGCTCGATCATGGGGACGCCCAGATCCCGCAGCAGGCCGGCCAGGAAGGCCACCTGACCGATGCGGTGGGCCAGGTACTCCTCGTCCAGCACCTCCCGAAGCCCCACGGCGATGGCCTCCAGGTCCCGACCCGCCAGCCCGCCGTAGGTGGGGAAGCCCTCGGTGATCACCATCCGCCGCCGGATCCCCTCCGCCAGCACGGGGTCCCGCAGCACCAGCAGTCCCCCGATGTTCACCAACCCGTCCTTCTTGGCGCTCATGGTCAAGATGTCGGCGCACTCCCCGATGGCCCGAACGATCTCGGCCACGGACTTCTCGGCGAGGCCCTCCTCGCGCTCCTTGATGAAGAAGGCGTTCTCCGCGATCCGGCTGGCATCGACGATCAGGGGGATCCCGTGGTGCCGGCAGATGGTCCTCGCGTCCCTCAGGTTGGCCAGGGAGACCGGCTGGCCACCGCCGGCGTTGTTGGTCACCGTCATCACAACTCCCGCGATCTCACCCGGCTTCGCCGAGCTGAGGGCAGCGGCAAGTCGATCCAGGTCCACGTCGCCCTTGAAGGGCTGAGTGCTGCGAAGGTCGTGAGACTCGGGAGCCGGCAGGTCGATGGCCTCGGCGCCGGCATCCTCGGCGTTGGCCCGAGTGGTATCGAAGAAGGTGTTGGAGATCACCCGCTGGCCCGGTCGAACCAACTCGGCAAAGAGCAGGTGCTCGGCGGCCCGCCCCTGGTGGGTGGGGATCACCTCGGGCAGCCCGAAGATCTCCCGGACGGTGTCCCTCAGCCGGTAGAAGCTGCGGGCGCCCGCGTAGCTCTCGTCCCCCTGCATCAGCCCGGCCCACTGGTGCTGGCTCATGGCGCCGGTGCCGGAGTCGGTCAACAGGTCGATGAAGACGGCTTCGGCCGGGACTCGAAAGAGGTTGTAGCCCGCGTCGTCCAGCGAGCGCTCCCGCTCCTCGCGGGTGGTCTTCCGAATCGACTCGACCATCTTGACCCGGTAGGGCTCGACGGGACCCAGGGCGGCGATCCGCTCCAGCGGGTCGATGGGTCTCCGCATATCTCCACACCTCGAGGCAGCAGAGTTGGGACGACGGCAGCGCCCCTTGGGGATGCTAGAGCATCCCCAAGGGACTGTCAAACTGGAGAGAAGCCTGTCTAGCCCTCCTTGTCCTCGTACAGGGCGATGGCGGCGCTCACGTCCTCCTGCCCGAGACCCATCTGCCCGGCCCGCTCGAAGAGGGATTGGGCCAGGGCGGCCATCGGCAGCTCCAGCCCCAGATCCCGGGCCATCTCCCGGCTGAGCCGCAGGTCCTTGGCCATCAGCTCGATCGCGAAGCCCCGGCTGTACTCCCGATCCACTATCTTCTGGAACCGGGTCTCGAAGGAGCGGCTGTAGCCGGTGCTGGCACTGATGACCTCCTTCACCAGCCCCGGATCGAGGCCCGACCGCTGGGCCACGGACATCATCTCCAGCACTCCCAGGTTGTTGATGCCCAGCAGGATCTGGTTGAGCAGCTTGAGGGTGCTGCCGGCTCCCACCGGCCCTGCGTGGAAGATCCTGCTCCCCAGGCAGCGGAGCACCGGCTCCGCCTGCCGGAGCGTCTCGGCATCGCCCCCCACCATGATGGCCAGAGTCCCCGCGTGGGCGCCGGTGGTGCCTCCGCTGACCGGTGCATCCAGGACCGCAGCCCCCTTCTCGGCAAATCGGCTCGCCACGGTTCTGGCCAGGGAGGGGCTTATGCTGCTCAGGTCGACGAAGATCTGCCCCGTCCTGACACCCTCTATCAGCCCGTCCCCGCCCAGGTACACCGACTCCACCACCGGCGGCGTCGGCAGGGAGGTGAGCACCATCTCCCCCGCCTCGGCTACCTCGCGAGGGCTGTCCGCCACCGCGGCGCCCACCTGCTCCGCCCGTTCCAGCGCCGCCTTGGAGACGTCGTAGACGACCAGACTGTGCCCCGCCTCCAGCAGATGGGGCAGCATCAGGACCCCCATGTTGCCGACGCCGACGAAACCGAGCTTCATCGTCCTTCTCCAGTTCTAGTCGCCGCGAGAGCGACGTCGTCGAGGCCTCGCACTACGGTAAAGAGAGGGAGATCCAATGTCAATCTCCCGATGGGCACACCGAAGCGACATCCGGCCTGCAGGAGGCGAGGGTGGCCCTGACCCTACCGTCGACAGGATCGCCGCAAGCTTCTACAGACTGAGACAGGCTTCGGCGGCCAGCCAGAGCAACTTCTCTCGCACCGATAGCTGGTTGGTCCACTCCCGGTGATCCCAGGAAGCTCCGCTCACGTCATCGCCGCCGTACAGCATATGACCAAACAGCACCCTTCTGTGCTGAGCCACGGCGAAGAAAGCTGCCGCCTCCATCTCCACCGTTACGCACCCCTCGGATCTGCGCAGCTGCACCTTCTTCGGCGTCTCCCTGTAGATGCCGTCGGTCGTCCAAGTCTTGCCGATCACATACTTGTAGCCGTGGTGCTGGAGGGTCTGCTCGATAGCCGCCACTGCCTCTGAGTTGGCCTTCACCTCGCGGGAGGGGGGAAGATAGTGGTAAGAAGTCCCTTCATCGCGAATCGCCGCCAGGGGCACAACGATCTGGCCGCAGGCGATCTCCCTGTCCAGAACCCCGGCACCGCCGCAGGCGACGAACTTTCGGCAACCCAGGGCGATCAACTCCTCCAGCATCCAGGCCGCAAAGGGAGCCCCCACCCCGGGGTGGCACACCACCAGAGGCTTTCCGTCCACCTCCATTGCGTAGATGGGATTCTCGCCCATCTCGCTATTGGAGCAGGCGATCCGCGCCAGCCGGTCCTCGTGACGCAACTCCTCGATTACGTCCTGGAAGAAGCAGAGGACACAGTGCTCAGGCACATCGCCGGCTTTGATGACCCCGGCGGGCTCGATAACCGCCTCCGGCGTCGCGTCGAACTCCAGGATTGGGTACTCTTGTCTCACGCGCTCTCCCCATTACCCCTGCAAGAACTCCAAGGCACGAACCAAGCTCCGGTCGAAATCCGGAGGGAACTCGTGTCCCAACTCCGGATGCAACTCCACCTCACAGGGAAGACCCTGTTCCTTCATGGCAGCCGCCAACGTTTGGGCTCCCCCAAGCCATTGATCCTGCCCTCCCAACACGAAGTAGCCCCGCACACCGTTAGCCCTAGCTCCAGGTATCAGGGCAGTCAACACACCCAGGTCGGGCTGCCGTAGGGCAGCGCCGACCGCGATGAAACCGCCAATGCCTGTCCCTCCTCGCATGGCCAGGCGGAGGGCCACTAGACCGCCACGAGAGAAGCCGCCAACCACCACTCGGCCCTCGTCGATGGCATACTGCCTCCGCAGACTAGAGAGGTGCTGACGGATCTCCTGCTCCGACAGCTCGAGATCATCCCAAAAGCGGAGCCCTGGTCCCCACCAGAAGGGTTGTCCGGCGATGGCCAGAGCCAGTAGCCAACCTGCTGGGACACACGGATGCCACAGATCGGTGGAGAGTCCGCCATCGGGGTTGCCGTGGAGCGCGACCAGGAGAGGATAGGGCGGTTTCACCTCGTCGGAGGGCTTTTCCACCAGGAGGATGGGCTCGACCCTCACCTGGGCGTTCCGCTGCTGATCCAGGGAGGCCCTCACCAATCGCTCGAACGCTGGCAACCCTTGGAGAGACCGAAGGTCCTCATCCTCCCGAAGGACGCGCTCACTGTACCACCCCCCTGCCGCGAGCCCCTGCTCAAGCAATTGCAGCGCCAGATCTGTGTCGCCCAGGAGACAGGCGAAGCAGGCCCTGGAATACTCCCCCGCACGGTGGAGACATGCCAACTCGCGAAGAAGCTGCTGGACATTCATCTCTACCACGGCAACGCACCTCATCAAACGCTGGCAGGGGGCGGAGGCTTCAAGGCGAAACCCTTCGCTCTCCGGCTAAAGCCTCGACTCCTCGGGCTCATGGCGCCGTCCCGCCCTCGATCCAGGCCCGCAGGGTAGCGAAGTGATCCACCAGGTGGCCGATCAGGACGTACCTGATCAGCCCGGACACGCTCCCCTGCCCACCCCACACGGAGCCGACCCGCTCAAGCTGCTCGTCGGTCAGCCTACGCACCAGCCGAATGGCTGTGGACCCGTTCTGCCGCAACAGCTCCACCGTCTCCTCCCTGGTGCACCCGGCGTGCTCCTTCGCCTGACGGGCGTTCTTGAGGTCCGCCTCCTCATTGCTCTGAACCAGCCCCTCTGGGAGCGGCCCCCCAGGGCGATGGACCGGGCCACCTCGGTGGTGAGGGCGTGGCCCTCGGCTATGTGGTACACCACCGCCCCGACGGTGCGACCCTCCCGAGGGCAGAGCGTGCGCCACTGGGTTTCCGACAGCCCCCGAGCGAACGCGATCAATTCCTCGTTCGCCTGCTCGAAACGATCGGCCAGATCATGGGCTCGTTCGCTCACCGCAGCACCTCCCTTCTGGAAACCCGGTCGCCGGCAGAAGCCGACTCCTACGGGCCCGGCGGGCCTAGACAGAATGATCCTGGTGGATGACAGCCGATTGTAGCGATTGCCGGTGTAGGGATCAAGCACACGTCAGGTGGTTGCACGAGAACTGGTGGTGAGGATGCCTCCGGCATCACCCGTGCGATACCAAGCCGCGTAGTATATACTATAGTTGATGGTGTATACGGATTGGATGTCTGCCCTTGGAGGTGCGCGATGGTTGTTGGGAAGATCCGCAAGGTGGGAAACAGCTTGGTCGTTACCGTTCCCAAAGAAGAGGCTGATGAACTGGATTTACATGAGGGCGATCTGGTGACCATGGACATCCGAAAGGCCGAGGTTCGACCTGTGCTTCGCGCCGAACTCCGAAAGCTGGCAGAGGAGAGCTGGGAGTGGAACGAGGCCGCCTATCGCTATCTTCGGGAACACTAGGCCATGGCCCAGACACGCTACCTGAGCGTGCTCGACGTTGAGGCTTTGCACGTCTTCATCATGGAGAAGACCGGAGACCCGCCATCCCCGCTCCGCGACCGGCGGCTCCCAGAGGCGGCGGTCATGCGCCCTCAGATGGCCGCGCATTACGCGAACGCTGATCTGGTCGAGCAAGCTGCCCTTCTTGCAGTCGGCATTTCCCAGACACAGTCGTACGTCCAGGGCAACAAGCGAACAGCGTTCATCGCCGCCGACGTCTTTCTTCGGCTCAACGGATGCTTATTCACAGGAAACCCGCTGGAGATGGCTCAACAGTTGGAGGCGGTAGCAACCCGCAAGGGAAGCGAGGACGAAGCGACCGCCCGCTTCATCGATTGGCTCCGACAGCACGTGACCTGCAACGGTGGCAGCTAGGAACCTTTCACGAGATCCCACCACGAGGCCCCCACCTGCCTGGGAAGGGCAAGATGTCCAGATTCTATAGTGATGCCGATCTATCGTTCCTGCTGGAGCTGCCGGCCCGCTTCGACCGGCCGGAATGAGGTCGATTACTGGGGCAGTAGCTTGCCGGGGTTGAGGAGACCCTCGGGGTCGAAGGCTCGCTTGATCCGGCGCATCAGGTCCAGCTCCAGGGAGCCGAACAGCAGCGGCATGTAGTCCCGCTTCTCCAGGCCGATGCCGTGCTCGCCGGTCAGGGTCCCACCCATGTCGTAC
>JAMCTB010000228.1:17373-31975 GCA_023380955.1 Chloroflexota bacterium
TGGAGGTTGCCGTCCACCGCGTGGGCGGCGGTGCCGATGGTGAGGCGGTGCCGGCGAGCGATCTCCCGCACCTGGTGAAGGGCCTCCGCCAGCCTGGTGCGGGGCACAGTGGTGTCGTGGATCGAGGCCCCGGTGGACAGCGAGACCAGCGCGCTGTAGGCAGCCCGGCGCCCCGTCCAGAGCCGGTCCCGGTCGGCATCGGTGCGGGCCACCCGGAGGTCGCGGGCGCAGTTCTTCCGGCAGATCTCCCCTATCCGCTTGGCCTGGCGATCCTGCCCCTCTTTCAGGCCGTCCAACTCGATCAGCAGGACGGCCTCGGCCTCCACCGGATACCCGGCACGGTTGCCGCTGGCCTCGACCGCCTCCACGATGGTCCTGTCCATGATCTCCAGGGTGGCCGGAATGATCCCCTCGGCGATCATGTCGGACACGGCGTTGCCCGAGTCCTCCAGCCGGTCGAAGACCGCCAGCATGGTCTTCACCGCCTCGGGAAGCCGCATCAGCCGCACCGTCACGGAGGTCACCACCCCCAGGGTGCCCTCCGAGCCCACCACCAGCCCGGTCAGATCGTACCCCGGCGCGTCCTCCACCAGACCACCGGTGTCCACCACCTCCCCATCGGGAAGTACCGCCTCCAAACCCAGCACGTGGTCGGTGGTGATGCCATACTTCAGGCAGTGGGGCCCGCCCGCGTTTTCGCCGACGTTCCCCCCCAGGGTGGACACCTTGTGGCCGCTGGAGGGGTCCGGCGCGTACAGGTAGCCGAGAGGGGCCAGGAGGCTCTGCAACTCCAGGTTGACCACCCCAGGCTCCACCACCGCCCTCTCGCTCTCCGGGTCGATCTCCAGGATCCGGTTCATGCGGGTGCACACCAGGACGATGCCCCCCTGCAGCGGCACAGTGCCACCGGACAGGTTGGTTCCGGCACCCCGGGCCACCACCGGCGTCCCCTCTCGCCGGGCCACCCGCATCACGGCGGCCACCTCGGCGGCGCTCGCGGGAAACAGCACCGCCTCCGGCTCCACCGTCTCCGGCGTGGCGTCGTACTCGTAGGCCAGCCGATCCCGGCGGGAGAGGAACAGGTCCTCCGGCCCGACGATGGCGGCCAGTTCTCTCGGGAGGTCGAGCTTGTCCACGTTGGAGCTCCGAGTCTGCGGCTAGTCCGAAAAGTCAGTCCCAGGGGCGGCCGGCCATTGTACTACGATTCGGAGTGCGGTGGCTTGCCACCGCTTTCGCTCGACCGAAGGCCGCGTCGGGCCGCGGCACTCCAAAGACTTCCGCCGATGCGGTACAATTACGGCATAGACGTTGAGAAAGGATAGCTTCTCTCGGTCGGGAGAAGCTATCTGTCTGAATGGCGCAAAGAGGTCATGGAAGAGCACTACCTGGAAACCCTGGAACTGAACAAGGTGCTGGAGCGGCTGGCAGGCCACGCCTCCTTCTCGGTAAGCCACGAGAAGGCCGTCGCCCTGCGCCCTGCCATCGACATGACGGAGGTGCTGCGCCGCCAGACGGCGACGCGGGAGGCCCGGCGGCTGCTGGACCTGAAGCCAAACTTCAGCATCGGGGGCGCTCGGGACATCCGGCCCCAGGTCCAGCGGGCTTCGGTAGGCGCCCTCCTGACCCCGGAGGAGCTGCTGCTGGTGGTCTCCACCATCGCCAGCAGCCGGATCGTCCGTGGCACCATCGGGAAGCTGGGGGATCAGCTCCCCACCCTGGAGGAGGTTACCCTCCCCATCGGCCTCCACGACGACCTGGAGCAGGAGATCCGGCGGGCCATCTCCGACCAGGGTGAGGTGGTGGACTCCGCCAGCCCGGCGCTGGCCGGGATCCGGATGGAGCTGCGCCGCGCCCACGAGCGGCTGATGGCCAAGCTGAACGAGATCATCAGCTCGCCCTCCTACCGCCAGGCCCTCCAGGAGCCCATCGTCACCCAGCGGGCGGGTCGCTACGTGGTGCCGGTGAAGGCCGAGTTCAAGGGTCAGATCAAGGGGATCGTCCACGACCAGTCGGCCAGCGGGGCGACGGTGTTCGTGGAGCCGCTGGTGGTGGTGGAGCTGGCCAATCGCTGGCGACAGCTCCAGATCGACGAGGAGCACGAGATCGAGCGGATCCTGCGCCACCTGGGCGGTCTGGTAGGTCGGGAGGCCGAGGGGCTGGGGCGCACCCTGGAGGCGCTGGCGGAGGTGGACCTCTACCTGGCCCAGGCGAAGCTGGCCGAGGCCATGCGGGCGGAGAGCCCGGTCCTCGTCGACCTCTCCCAGGGGAGACGGGGAGAAGGGGAGACGGGGAGAAGGGGAGATGCGGAAAGTGAGAGACCCCTCCCCCTGCCCCTCCCCGCAGCGGGGAGGGGAGAGGGGTGGGGTGAGGGTGGCAGCACCCAGCACTCAGCACCTGTGCTGCGGCTGGTCAACGCCCGCCACCCGCTGCTCTCCGGCCACGTCGTGCCCATCACCCTGGAACTGGGGGGCGATTTCGACGTCCTGGTGATCACCGGGCCGAACACGGGTGGCAAGACCGTCGCCCTGAAGACCGTGGGGCTACTCTGCCTGATGGCCCAGTGCGGGCTCCAGATACCGGCGGAGGAGCACTCCGTCGTCGGGATCTTCCGATCGGTGTACGCCGACATCGGGGACGAGCAGAGCATCGAGCAGAGCCTCTCCACCTTCTCCTCCCACGTGACTCGCATCGTGGACATCCTGGGGAAGGCGGACGGCGAGTCCCTGGTGCTGCTGGACGAGCTGGGCGCGGGCACCGATCCCCAGGAGGGCTCGGCCCTGGCGCGGTCGATCCTCTCCCACCTGCTGGAGCGCGGGGCCCCGACCGTCGCCACCACCCACTACTCGGAGCTTAAGAGCTTCGCCCACACCACGCCGAGGGTGGAGAACGCCTCGGTGGAGTTCGACCTGGAGACCCTGTCGCCCACCTACAAGCTGAGCATCGGGCTGCCGGGCCGGAGCAACGCCCTGGCCATCGCCTCCAGGCTGGGCATGAGCCAGCAGGTCATCGAGGGGGCAAAGCAGCTGCTGGAGCCCGCCGACCTGGAGATCGAGGGGCTGCTGGCCCACCTCCAGACGGACCGGGAGCAGGCTCGGGAGTCGCGGGCGGAGGCGGAGAGGCTGCGGGATCAGCTGCGGAATCAGCGGGCTCGGCTGAACGCCGAGCTGGCAGAGCTGGACGAGCGGAAGCAGACCGTCCTGGAGAGGGCCAGGGAGCAATCGGAGCAGGAGCTTGCGGCCCTGAGGCAGAAGGTGCAGCAGGTGACGCGGGAGCTGGAGCGGGTCCGGACGGAGCGAGAGGCGGCCGCTCCCATCGCCGCCCTGGCCCAGCAGGCCGAGGCCCTGCGCCCACTGCGAGCCCCGAAGCAGCGACGGCGGCGCCAGGAGCCGATGCCGGCCCAGCAGCTGAAGGTGGGCCAAGCCGTCTACCTGGCCAGCCTCCAGATGGTGGGGGTCGTGTCCTCCCTCCCCGACGACCGGGGTGAGGTGGAGGTGCAGGTGGGCAACCTGCGCACCCGAGTGAAGGCCCAGGAGCTGTCGAGGACCGATCAGCCCCAGCCGGCGGCCCCGCCCTCGTCGGACATCACCTACCGGTTCCACCAGCAGGCGCCCGACATCGGCATACAGCTGGACCTGCGGGGGCGGCGGCCCCAGGAGGCCGAGGAGGAGCTGGATCGCTACCTGAACGACGCCTACCTGTACGGCCTGAAGATGGTGCGCATCATCCACGGCAAGGGCACCGGCGCCCTGCGTCAGACCGTCCGGCAGCAGTTGGCCTCCAGCCCCCTGGTGCGCCACTTCGAGCCGGCCGAGGCCCGCGACGGCGGCGACGGCGCGACGGTGGTCTCCCTGGCGAACTAGGCACCAAGTCCGGAGTGCTGCGTGCTGCGTGCCGGGTCAGCCCTCACCCCGACCCTCTCCCAGAGGGAGAGGGAGAGGGCGGGTCCAGGGCGCAGCCCCACTGGATGGCGGCGTCCCCATCAAGCAAGCGGGTCCAGGGCGCAGCGCCTGGCGGGGTTTGGGGTGTCCCCAAGAAGTCACTCCTCAGTCTCCCCTCTCCCGCGTGCGGGAGAGGGGTTGGGGGTGAGGGCCCAACCCTGCTACAATGATGGCACCCTTCGTGCGTTTCCTCCTCACAGCACTGCTAAGAGAGGTTCATCCTTATGGATAAGCTGATCCAAACGGCCCTGATCGTCGTAGGGGCCTACGTTCTTGCTCTCTGGGTCGCCGCCATCTGGTGGACCTACCGCGACATCCGCAACCGGACCAGGGACGTCCTGCTGCAAATGGCCGCCACGCTGCTGGTCGCCGTCTTCAGCTTCCCAGGCCTGCTGATCTACCAGGTCTTGAGGCCGCCCCGGACCCTGGGCGACGCCTACTCCCATGCCCTGGAAGAGGAAGCCCTGCTCCAGGACATCGAGATCAGGACGGCCTGCCCGGAGTGCAAGCACAGGACAGAGGAGGAGTACATCTTCTGCCCCAACTGTGCAACCCGACTGAAGAGGGTGTGCAGCAACTGCCGGCGACCGTTGTCGCTGCGGTGGAACACCTGCCCCTACTGCGGTGAGGGGGTGGATACCCTCTCCACCCTCAGGGAGCGCGAGTCGGCCCAGCGAGGATAATCGCTATGAGCCCATCCCGTAGCCGTGGGACTGCATGGCCATCTTCCGCAGGCGGGAGACCCGTTCCTCGATGGGCGGGTGGGTGGAGAAGAGGCCCGACAGGCCACCCGAGAATGGGTTCACGATGAACAGGTGGGCCGTGGCCTGGTTGGCCGTCAACATCGGCCTGTACTTGACCCCCGCCTCCAGCTTCTCCAGGGCGTTGGCCAGGCTGTTGGGGTCTCCCATGATCCGGGCGCCGGTGGCATCGGCCTCGTACTCGCGGGCGCGGGAGATGGCCAGCTGGATGATGGTGGCCGCGATGGGCGCCAGAATGATCATCAGCAGACCGCCGACCAACCCGCCGGCTCCCTCACCCTCCTCGCCGTCTCTCCGGCCGAAGCCGCCGAACATCATGGCCCACTGAGCCATGTTGGCCAGCATGGTGATGGCCCCGGCGATGGCGGCCACCATCGTGGCGATCAGGGTGTCGCGGTTCTTGACGTGGCCCAGCTCGTGGGATAGCACCCCGGCCAGCTCGCTCCGGCTCAGGATCCGCAGGATGCCGGTAGTCACCGCCACGGCGGCGTGCTGGGGATCCCGCCCGGTAGCGAAGGCGTTGGGAGAATCGCTCTCGATCAGGTACACCCGAGGCTTGGGCAGCCGGGCGTAGGTAGCCAACTCCGCCACCAAGCGATGGAGATCCGGAGACTCCTCTTCGGATACCTCTCTGGCACCGGACATTTGCAGGGCTATCTTGTCAGAGAACCAGTAGGAGGCGAGGTTCATCACCATCGCCAGCATGAAGGCCATCAGCATTCCGCCGCGACCACCAAGCGCCTGGCCCACCAGGATGAACAGCACCGACAGCAGCGTGAGAAGAAAGACCGTCTTGATCGTGTTTCCCGCACTCATCCACTCACCTCCTATGGAAGAGGATTCCAGTCCTTATCCGATATTAGACAGGCCCGAGGCCCATCTTGTTTCGTCCCAATTCCCGGCGGCCAGAGCCTCGGGCGACATCGCGTCCTCGAGCCCCCGAACCGTCACGGATAGTGTACAGGATTTCTATTAGGATAGCATTAAAAATGTGGCAGCAATAGGTGAAACACGGGGCGCCAGCGCGATCGCCGGCAGGAGCCGGCTCCTACCCCTTCTCGCTGCGGGGCTTGAAGATCGTCCGGATGGCGGTTCCCTCGAACCCGAAGCGGGCTCGGATCTCGTTCTCCAGATACCTCATGTAGGAGAAGTGCACGATCTTGGGATCGTTCACGAAGAAAACGAAGGTGGGCGGCTCGATCCCTGCCTGGGTAACGTACAGCAGCTTTAGGGCCTTGCCGCGAGCTGTGGGCGGGGGATGGTGGACGAAAGCCTCCTGCATGGCGTCATTGAGGGTAGAGGTAGGGACCCGCTTCTTTCGCTCCTGGGCTATGGTCAGCGCCGCGTCCAAGATCTTCGTCACCCGCTGCTTGGTGAGAGCCGAGGTGAACAGCAGCGGCACGTAGTCCATGAAACGGAAGGCCAGCCGGATCTGGCGAGTGTACTCCTCGGTGGTGGTAGGGCCCTTCGTGACCAGGTCCCACTTGTTGGCCACCAGCATCATCCCCTTGGCGGAATCCAGGACGTACCCCGCCACGTGGGCATCCTGGGCGGTCACCCCCTGCTCGGCATCGATCACCAGGGCCGCCACGTCGCACCGCTCCACCGCTTGAACCGCCCGCAGCACGCTGTACTTCTCGATGCCTCGCTCGATCCGCCCCCGCCTGCGGATCCCGGCCGTGTCCACCAGCAGGACGGACTTGCCCTTGTACTGGATGAGGGTATCGATGGCGTCGCGGGTGGTTCCGGGTATCTGGCTCACCATCACCCGGACCTCTCCCGCCAGGGCGTTGACCAGGGAAGACTTGCCGACGTTGGGGCGGCCCACGATGGCCAGCCGTACGTCGGCCGCCTCTTCCACCTCCTCGGCCCCCTTGGAGAAGCCGCGAACCACCTCGTCCAGGAGATCGCCCGTACCATAGCCGTGGATCGCCGAGACGGGAAGCGGTTCGCCCATCCCCAGTTGGTAGAACTCCACGACCCCCAGGGTGCGCTCGGGGGTGTCGGACTTGTTGGCCACCAGGATCACCGGCTTGTCGGTGCGGCGCAGCAGATCCGCCACGTCGTAGTCGACGGAAGAGGGCCCCTCCCTGGCATCCACCACGAACAGGATGACGTCGGCCCGGTCGATGGCCTCCTCGGCCTGGGACAGGATTCCCTGTCCCACCTCGCCCAGATCCTCGAATGCCAGCCCGCCGGTGTCCACCAGGGTGAAGGGGATGCCGTTCCACTCGACCGTCCCATAGATCCGGTCTCGAGTGGTGCCGGGGGCCTCGTCCACGATGGCGCGCCGCTCCCCCACCAGTTTGTTGAAGAGCGTCGACTTGCCCACGTTGGGACGGCCAACGATGGCCACTATCGGTTTAGCCAAGTCTATCCTTCCTCAGGCAAGGGCGGGTTTCAGACCCGCCCCTATGGCTCACGATTCTATCGGCCGGATCCCGCCGATGGCGTCGGCGTGGTGGGGGCTCCCACCCCCGGGGGCCGCGCAGCCCCGGGGGTGGGAGACGGAGTGGGGGTCACCGCGGAAGTCAGCACTAGGCCGACGGACTCCGGGTTTACCGACACCACGCTCACGGCCGGCGGGGTACTGATGCTGGGTTTCACGCTCTGCACGCCTTCCCCAAGGCCCGAGACGTCCACGGTGGCCACCAGATCGTCGACCCTGAGCCTCTGCATTATCGGTGCCGGTCCCTGGAGCACCACCTCGATGTAGGCCGGCGCACTGGCCACCTGGAGTCCGAAAGCCACGTTGACGATGCGAGGAGCCACCCTCACCACCTGGTTGCTCTGCAGCGAGGAGATGGTCACCCGCATACGGATCGACTGCTGCTGGACAAGGGAGATCCCCTGGGGCACCGAAACCCCCACATCTTGGACGACGCTGGCGGAAGCACCTTCCACGCTGAGGGGTGCCGTATCCAGGTAGTTGATACCGGCCAGGGTCTTGGGATCGCCCACCACCGTCACCGAGGAGGGCTCGGTGCCGACCGATTCGATCCAGTAGCCCTGGGCCACGGTCCCAGCGATGGTCGGTCGAATCCCAACCTGCTTGTAGCTCACCTGCTGCTCCACGGGCAGCCGGACCTTCACCGTCTGGGGGTTCAGTTGGATGTTCCGCACCGGGCTTCCCGTCGAGTCGATGGCCGTGGGATGGAAGGCCGAGTCGATCTCCACGGTGATCCCCTCCAGCCGAACCTCCACCGAGGCCGTCTGGACGCTCTGCAGCAGGCTGGCTGGCCCCGAGGCCACCACGACCTCCGGATCGACCTTCGGGGTGCGATACACGTAGCCAAAGGGCACGTTCCCCACCAGGTTTACCTTGACGGGGATAGTCCGTTCCTGGATCTCTTCCAGCCTCACGGATACCGTGGAGGGAACCACCTCCAACACCCGAATCTGAGGGTCTGAAGACTCCGCGATCACGGAAACCGCCTGAATCCCCGGGCCCTGGTGGGAGAGATCCACGTAGGCGCGGAAGCTGGAGGTGCGCAGAGAGTTCCACTTATCCTTGGGGGCGCGGATCTTGAACCGGACCGGCTCCAGGCTGCTCATGACCACCAGGCCGGGGGGTACCTTGGCAACCTCCACCGGTATGGCGAAGTCCGAGGTGTCGGTCCGCTCCGGATTCTGGTCGTTCACCACCAGAACCCACAGGCTCGTGGAGAGCAGGAGGGCCAGAGCCACCAATCCGAAGTTGATCCTCATCGATCCTACTTTGCCGTCTCTTCTCGTCGTGGTGCCCTGGCCGACAGTCGATCGTTGAGCCAGGTGGGAAGCCAGGGAGAAGGGTTCTGCGGGCGGTAGAGCGCGGGAAGCACCTTCTTCAACTTGGACTCGTCCAGATTGCGCACGATGCGCCCATTGTTGGCCAGAGAGATCGTGCCCGTCTCCTCGGAGACGATGATGGAGATCGCATCGGTGCGCTCGGTGATGCCAACCCCGGCCCGGTGCCTGGTCCCCATGTGCTGATCGGAAAGGAGGGTCTCGGTCAGGGGCAGGAGGCAAGCCGACGCCACCACCCGATCCCCACGGATTATGGTCGCACCATCGTGGAAGGGGGAGTTGGGAAAGAAGATGGACATCAGGAAATCCACGGACACCAGGCCGTCGATCTCCACGCCGGTGTCCAGGTACTCACCCAGCCCGGTCTCCCGCTCCAAGACGATGAGGGCGCCCCACTTTCGGTCGGACATGCGCCGGCAGGCCACCGCGATCTGCTCCATGGAGCGCACCACCTCGTTGCTAGGCCCACCTCGGGCCAGGAAGCGGCTGGTGCGGCCCAATCGCTCGAGGGCACGGCGAAGCTCGGGCTGGAACAGGATCGGTATCGACACCAGCAGGGCGGGGATCGAGTTCCTGAGCACCCAGTTCAGGACCACCAGGTCGAAGACGTTGCCGAGAATGGCCGCCAGCAGGATCAGGGTGACCATGCCCCGCACCAGGGCCACCGCGGTGGTTCCCTGGATGAGCGCCAGGATCCAGTACACGATAACGGCCACTATGAGGATGTCGATGGCGGCCCGCAGGTCGAGACGCGATAGCGTCGACACGACCATCTCGACGAAGCTCGTCATGTCACCAGTCCTTCCCTCTCCCAGAGAGGGGATTCGAGCCCTCTCCCTCTGGGAGAGGGTCAGGGTGAGGGCTTGGCCACAAGCGTCGAAGCAGCCCTCACCCGCCCTTCGGGCGGCCTCTCCCGAAGGGAGAGGCGATCATCTCTCACCCCGCCGCGATGCTCTCCGCCTCGGTGAGACGATTCTGGGCCCTAAGCAACTGTACCAGACGGCCGCGATCGTCGCCATCGCCGATCCCCTCGGCTACCCTCCACCATAGAACCTCCAGGGCCTGCGTCGGGGTGCCCCTCATCTCGTACAGATCCAGCAGCCGCTGGGACCTGTCCTTGGCCGCCTCCAACTTCTTCAGGCTGGCCAGCGCTTTCCCCAGAAGCGACTGGGCAGGCAAGAAATCGGGTTGATCCGCGATCAGCCTGTACATCTCGTCGGCCGCGGAGCGGAACAGCCCCTCTCTCAGCAGTCCCTCGCTCTTGCTGAGGGCTAGAACCACCTCACCACGGACCTCCGGCGGCAGCAGGGCCAACTCCTCCAGATGTTCTGCGCCGCACCGACCCAGCAGCTCGGCGAGGGTCGCCGCACCGCTCTCCACGTCGGAGGCCGGGAGCAGCTCGGCGGGAACGGTGGCGTGCAGCCAGAGTAAGCCCTCCGTTGCGGCCTGAAGGTCGCCGGAAACGGCTCTCCCGATCAGGATGTCCAGCAGCAGCTTGGCCGCTGCGCCCTGCACGGCCACTCCCTCGGAGGCGGCGTCCTCCAGGGTGTGGCGAACCTTCTCCTCCGCCGAATCCAGCTCTCCAGCCGCCAGGTGAAGGCGGGCCATTCCCAGGAGAGCACTGGGTAGGTGGGGAGATAGCTCCAGGGCCTGCCCGTAGGCCTCCGCCGCCTGCTCGGCCTGCCCAGCCTGCTCGTGAGCCCCGGCCAGCTCCGCCAACTGTTCCGCAATGGCGGTGCCAGGAGAAGCTTCCGGCACACCGGAACCATCGGAGACTTCCTGTGCCTCGGGCAGCGCCGGCTCCTCCTGGAGATCGAGATCGACGGCCGCCTCCGACGGTGCCTCGGCCGGCTCCGTCACCTCGGGCAGATCCATCTCCACGGCGTCGCTCGCCTCGGAGGAATCCTCTGGCTCACCCTCCAACTCCGGCTCCGCGGCCCCAGGCAGCTCCTCCAGGGACCGAGGCCCCTCCTCCAGCCCCTCCGCCTCAGCGAGAGGGATCGAGTCGGTTTCCACGGTTGGGGAAGGAGAGGGCGATTCGGGCTCCACCGCCGCCGGCAGCAGCTCCTCTGGGTCCGGTGCCGCGGGGCGGCGTACTGCCTCCTCCGGCTGCACTACAGCCGCCTCAGCCCGCTCCGTCTCCTCCGTGGAAGCAGTCGCCTCTTGCCCGAGCCGGGCCGACGCCTCTGGTGGAGGGGGCGCCGAAGGCTCGTAAGCCTCCTGTGGAGGGGGCTCCCCCAAGGAGGGTATGTCCGGAATCAACCGCGCCAACTCCTCCGGCGTAGGGGTCTCGCCCTGGGACGCGGCTCGCCAGGAGTAGGCCAGGGCACCCCGGATGGCAGCCAGCAGCGGCAGCATCAAGAGATTGGTGGGATCCAGGATCTGGCCACGCTCCACCACCCCGATGGCCTCCTCGAACCGGCCTTCCAGGGCGAGGCGCCTGGCCAGCTTCAGGTAGGAGGGCATCATCGAGGCCACCGCGCCCGCCAGGGCCGCCGCTTCCATCATGGAGTTCCAGAGGGCGAGATCGTCCGGCTTCAGCGCTGCTGCCTTCTGCCAGGCCTTGAAGGCCTCCTCCGGGGCGCGCCGGCGGGTGTGGATCTCGGCCAGGCTCTGGTGGCTCTCCGCGGCGGCCCCCAGATCACCCATGGTCTCCTGCACCTCGGCCATCCTTTGGAGCATCGGCAGGTTGGAGGGTTGCTCTTTCCACAGCTCCTGGTAGAGCTCCAGCCCCTCCTGGAGGTGGCCGCACTTGTAGAGAGCCATAGCCAGGTAGGTGCGAGCCGAGCGGTCTTTCGGGGAGTGCTTCAGAGCGCGACGATACTCCTCGACGGCCTGCTCCCAACGCCCTTTCCAGCCGTGGGCGGAGCCGCGCTTCAGCGCCTCCTCGAACGAGCCGCCACCTCCCCCCGGGTCCTTTCCTGCGGAATCCCGCTTGGAATCCCCGTGGGAGGGGCCGCCGGCCCCCCTGGATATCGAGCCGCCCGTTGCGGTGAAGGGATTGACCATTCCGATTACTCCGTCTCAACCGGCAAAGAGCCAGGACAACAGCCCCTTTTGGGCATGTAGGCGATTCTCAGCCTGGTCAAAGACCGCCGACTGGGGGCCATCGATCACCTCGTCGGTGATCTCCTCGCCCCGATGGGCCGGCAGGTCGTGCATCACGATGGCATCCGGCTTCGCCAGCCTCAGCAGTAGGGCATCGATCCGATAGCCGGCAAAGGCTTCCCTTCGCGCCTGGGCCTCCACCTCCTGGCCCATGCTGGTCCACACGTCTGTATAGAGAATATCGGCAGCCGCGGCGGCTTCCTGAGGGCTCTCCAGAAAAGAGAGGGTGGCTCCCGTCGCACCCCGATCGATCGCCGCCAACTCCACCACGTCGGCCCTCGGCTCGTAGCCGCGGGGACAGGCTACCCGAAGGTGCAGCCCCACCTTGGCCGCCCCCAGAATGAGGGAGTGCAGCACGTTGTTGCCATCCCCAATGTAGGCCATCGTCACGCCGGCCAATCGCCCCTTCTGCTCTCGGACGGTCAGAAGGTCGGCAAGACACTGGCAGGGGTGGCTGAAGTCGGACAGGGCGTTCACCACGGGTATCGTGGCGTAGCGAGCCAGCAACTCCAGGTCCGAGTGCCGGTTGGTCCGAGCCACGATGCAGTCCACGTAGCGGCTCAGCACCCTTGCCACGTCGGACACGCTCTCCCGCTCGCCCAGCCCGACCTCGGCCGGAGATAGATAGAGGGCGTAGCCTCCCAATTGGCGAATGCCCTGCTCGAAAGACACCCTGGTCCGCAGCGATGGCTTCTGGAAGAGCAGTGCCACCGTCTTTCCCTGAAGCTCGGTACGCCACCGGCCCCGTCGCGTCTCCTCTTTGAGAACGGCTGCCCGCTCCAGGACCTTCGTGAGATCGCCCCGTGGCAAATCGGCCACGCTGAGGAAGCTGTGCATGTGGTCCCCCTGCCGAAATCGGGAGGTATTCGTCGCCGGAGAGCGCGGTCGGGTCGCGACGGGGAGTTGATCAGCAACGCGACCCTGGGAGGCGCCAGGGGAAGCTGCAATACTGTCGCGCCCGTCCCGGCTTGCCGGCCGCGGCGTAGCTCCCGCAGCTACTGTGACCAGGACCGGCGCGGTGCCAGTATACCATAATCGCACCCCCTCGGACACGGCCTTGCTGTAGCACTACGTCAACTGGCACAACTCCTGCTGATGCGTCCAACCCGTGAATGCGGGGCCACCACCGCAGGGATGGAGGGATTACCATGATCGGTCTGCTCGAGGCAATTCTCTGGTTCATAGTCATCGCTCTGGTAGTGTTCTGGATCGTCGGCTTCTTCTTTGCCAATCTGGGCGGGCTAGTGTGGATAGCGCTGGTGATAGCTGCCATCATCCTGGTCTGGAACCTGCTGACCAGGGGCAGGGCGACTCTATAGAGGGGAAGCGGCCCGGAGGCTCGCCTTCGGGCCGCTCCTTTTTCCGGGACGATCCCTCTCCTCGCATGTTCCGGGCTACGAGGGTGCCACCAGCAGAAGGGAGCCGGCCATGATGGGGGTGACGATCATGGCCACCCTGACCAGGCGGCGGGAAGCTCGCCTGGTGAACTTGGCCCCGACGAAGCTGCCGGTAGACAGTCCCAACACCACGCCGACCAGCAACTCGAGGGTGATCTGACCTCCCTGAGCGAACCGGATGGCGCCGGTGAAGCTCATGAAGGAGAGGGCGAACATGGTGGTCCCCACGGTCCTTCGCAGGTCGGTGCCCTTCAGCACCAGGAGCCCCACCTGAACCCAGGGAGCGGTGCCGATGCTCAAGAAACCCGAGCCGAAGCCGCACAGGAAGCCGATGAGGGCCGATCCGGGGAACTCCCGCCACCACCTCTCCGCCGCCGACGCCGCCTTCTTCCAGGGCTTGGGATCGGGCGCCATTCGGGTTCGCAGGTAGATGATCGTGGAGTTGAGGATCAGGGTGGCGCCGGCGAAGGTCTTCAGAGTGTCCCCGCCGGTGGACAGTGCCAGCCCGCCCCCGAGATAGGCTCCCACCACTCCCACCAGACCGATCTGCACCCCGGCCACCGGATCGACGTTCCCCTCGCGGAGATGGCTCCAGCCCCCTACCGCGGCGCTGACGAACATCGCGCCCAGCGCGGTCCCAAAGGAGAGATGCACGGGAACGTGGAAGAGGAGGATGAGCAGGGCTGCAACGAAACCAGCCCCCCCGAGCCCTACGAAGCCCAGGAGTAGCCCGAGGAGAAACATGACGGCAACGACGGAAGGGTCCAGTGGGGTGTTCCATCTCCAGCGCCGGCAAGAATCGGGGAGGCCGACGATCGGACCGCAGTTTATCTGGCGGCGGGAGCAGCGTCAACCGCGATGGGGCGACGAAACCGGGACGGCCGGGATGAACGGGATGGCCAGGACCACCAGGTTGGGCTCTCCATCCCGTCCATCCCGTCCATCCTGTTTCTCCCTCTCAGGCAACATCACGCGGCGCGCCGTAGACGTTGGGTCTGCAGCTGGCGCTTGAACCAATCCCGAGCCAGCCGAGCCACCTCCTCCAGAGCGCCCGGCTCCTCGAACAAGTGGGTGGCTCCAGGGATGATCGTCAGCTCCGCCTCGCCGGGCAGCAGGTTGTAGGCCTGCTGGTTCAGATCCACCACCTGCTGGTCGTCCCCGCCGACGATCAGCAGGGTCGGCGCCTTCACCCTGGGCAGGACGTCGGAGGCCAGATCGGGACGCCCGCCCCGTGAGACGACGGCCGCGATCCTGGTGCCCTCCCTCGCCGCCGCCTTCAGGGCGGCCGCCGCACCGGTGCTGGCTCCAAAGTAGCCGATGGGGAGTCCACGAGTCTCGGGCTGCTGCCTCACCCAACCGGTGGCCTCCAGCAGCCGCTCCGTCAGCAGATCGATGTCGAAGACCCGGGTCCGATCCTCGGCTTCCTCCTCGGTGAGCAGGTCCATCAGCAGGGTGGCGATGCCACCCTCTTGAAGGACGCCGGCCACGAAGCGGTTGCGGGGGCTGAAGCGGCTGCTCCCGCTCCCGTGGGCGAAGAGCACTATTCCGGCGGCGTCCCGAGGCATCACCAGGATGCCCTTCAGGGTCCCTGCCCGCGAGGGCACCTCCACGC
>JAMCTB010000229.1 GCA_023380955.1 Chloroflexota bacterium
CATAAGGATAGCCGATCACTTGATAAGGAGAGTGACGTGGCGCGAGATCTGTTGGCAGCCTTGGCGAAGGGTCCGCTGGTGTGCGATGGGGCCATGGGGACGATGCTGATGGCCAGCGGGGTGGAGGCGCGCTGCCCGGAGGAGATCAACCTGATCTCGCCGGAGACGGTCCGGAACGTGCATGCCGCCTACATCGCGGCAGGGGCCGACGTGATAACCACCAACAGCTTCGGCGGCAGCCGGGCGAAGCTGGCCAAGGCCGACATGGCCGACCAGGTGGCCCAGGTGAACCTCGCCGCGGCGCGGCTGGCGCGGGAGGTCGCCGGCGAGTCGGTGCTGGTGGCGGGGGACCTGGGGCCCCTGGGTGAGTTCCTGGAGCCGCTGGGAGAGCTGACCCACGACCAGGCGGTGGCGATCTTCCGGGAGCAGGCCGAGGCGCTGGCCGAGGGAGGCGTGGACTTCCTCCTGGTGGAGACCCAGTTCGACCTGGGCGAGGCGAAGGCCGCCGTGGAGGGGGCCGCTTCCACCGGATTGCCGGTGGCCTGCACCATGACCTTCGACACCGCCGGCCGCACCATGATGGGGGTCGCGCCGTCGAAGGCGTTGGTGGAGCTGCGGGCGTCTGGCGCCGTTGCGGTGGGCGCCAACTGCGGGGTTGGCCCCGGGGAAACCCTGAAGGCCATCGAGGAGATGCATCGGGCCGATCCGCAGCTGTGGCTGGTGGCCCAGCCCAACGCCGGAGTACCCTCGGTGGAGGGGGGCAAGACGGTCTACGGCACCACCGCCGAGGAGATGGCCGGCTTCGCCCGGGGCTTCCTGGCGGCCGGGGTGCGGCTGATCGGCTCCTGCTGCGGCAGCTCGCCCGACTACACCGAGGCTATCGTTCGAGCCGTGAGGGGTGGCTGATGGATAAAGAGCTGGAGAGGTACTCGCGCCAGACCCTGTTCCCCGGCATCGGCGAGGAGGGGCAGAGGAAGCTGCGAGCCTCCAAGGTGCTGCTGGTGGGCTGCGGCGCCCTCGGCAGCAACATCGCCAATACGATGACCCGGGCCGGGGTGGGCCGCCTCACCCTGGTGGACCGGGACTTCGTGGAGCTGAACAACCTTCAGCGCCAGGTGATGTTCGACGAAGAGGACGTGGCGCGGAGCCTGCCCAAGGCGGTGGCCGCCGCGGAGAAGCTGCGGAAGATCAACTCCCAGGTGGAGGTGGTGCCCCTGGTGGCCGACGTCAACCCGGGCAACATCGAGCAGCTGGTGCGCGAGGCCGATCTGGTGCTGGACGGCACCGACAACTTCGAGACCCGCTACCTGATCAACGACGCCTGCGTCGAGCTGGGCAAGCCGTGGGTCTACGGCGGGGTGCTGGCCAGCTACGGGGTCACCATGACCATCGTGCCCCACGACACCCCCTGCCTCCGCTGCATCTTCCCTGAGAGCCCCCCGCCGGGTACCACACCCACCTGCGACACCGCCGGGGTGCTGGCCAGCATCGCCGCCGTGGTGGCGAATCTACAGTCGGCCGAGGCGATCAAGCTGCTGGTGGGAGCCATGGACCGGATCAACCGGGGCATGCTCTGGATTGACCTCTGGGAGAACAGCTACGAGCGGCTGCTGGCGGGCCAGGCCGCCGCGGACTGCCCCTGCTGCGTCCAGGGCAACTACGAGTTCCTGGAGGCCCGTGAGGGAACCCACACCACCTCCATGTGCGGCCGGGGGGCGATCCAGGTGAGCGTGCGGGGCGGGGCCAAGATCTCCTTCCCCGAGCTGGCCGCGCGGCTCCGGGGCGCCGGCAAGGTGCAGTTCAACGAGCATATGCTGCGCTTCCAGGTGGACCAGTACGAGCTGGTGGTCTTCCCCGACGCCCGCACCCTGGTGAGGGGGACCACCGACGAGTCCATGGCTCGCACCCTGTTCGCCCGGTACGTGGGGGCGTAGGGGGCCATCCACCTCACCCAAGCCCTCTCCCACAGGGAGAGGGCTTTTTCTTTGCCCTGTTGACAACTCGCCGCGTCGCGCTATAATGTTCCCATGTTGTTGACTTAGACTGTCGGAATACTCGGGTATCTAATCAGGAGGGCAACGGTGCGAATCTCGATGAAGAGCGACTACGCCTTGCGGGCCATGATGGAGCTGGCTGCCGCCTACGGTAACCGGTCCCTTCAGACCAGCGAGATCGCGGCGCGCCGCGCCATCCCCGAATCCTACCTGGAGCAGCTGCTCACGACCCTGCGCAAGGCCGGCTTCGTCGCCAGCTCGCGGGGCCCCCAGGGGGGGCACAGCCTGGCCCTCCACCCATCTCAGGTGACGGCGGGTGACGTGGTCAAGGCCTTGGACGGGCCGGTGATCGTCTTGGACTGTCTGGACAGCTCCGATGCCTGCCAGCATTCCAACCCCTGTGTACTGCGGGAGCTATGGTTGGAGGTGCGGGGCGCCGTGGAGGGAACCCTGGACCGGATCACCATCGAGGAGCTGTCTTCCCGCCAGGCGGTGGCAGACGGTGGGCTCATGTACCACATCTAGGGGCTGGGCGGCGGTCGGGTGGCGTGGGACCTGCAACTGTCCTCACCAAAAGCACCCGGCCGGAGCCTGCCAACGGGCTGGTCTGGCGGCTGGGCCGGAAGGGTCGGAGGACGAACGTGGTGCCTAACGAAGATAGAACCGTGCACCTGCCGGACAGCTACCTGCGCGAGATCGTGAGCCACGCCCGAGAGGGCAAGCCCAACGAGGTGTGCGGCCTGATCGCCGGCCGCGATGGATGCCCGTTGAAGCTGTACCGAACCACCAACAACGATCCCATGCCCCGGGTTCGGTACAACGTGGAGCCCCGCGAGCTGCTGGATGCGCTGCGGGAGATCGAGGAGAACGGATGGAAGCTGCTGGCCATCTACCACTCCCACCCGGAGAGCGAGGCCTACCCGTCCGGGACGGATGTCGGACTCTCCTACTATCCCGATGCCGTCTACTTCATCGCCTCACTGGTTGACGAGCGATTGCCGGTGGTGAGGGCCTTCAGGATCGTCGACCGGCAGATAACCGAGCTGGATCTGGTCGTCGATGAGAGACTTACAGGAGGAGAAGGTTTCGATGCGGATTGCCAATAACGTCACCGAGTTGATTGGAAGAACCCCTTTGGTGAGGCTGAATCGGGTGACCGAGGGGGCCGGCGCTACGGTGGTAGCGAAGCTGGAAAGCTTCAATCCCCTGTCCAGCGTGAAGGACAGGATCGGGCTCAGCATGGTCGTCGAGGCGGAGAAGCAGGGGCTGATCCAGCCCGGGAAGTCGGTGATCGTGGAGCCCACCAGCGGCAACACCGGCATCGCCCTGGCCTTCGTGGCGGCGGCCAAGGGATACCGGCTGATCCTGACTATGCCGGAGACCATGAGCGTGGAGCGGCGGCAGCTGCTGAAGGCTCTTGGGGCCGAGGTCGTGCTGACACCAGGGGCCGAGGGGATGAACGGGGCGATCCGGCGAGCCGAGGAGATCGCGGCTGAGACGCCCAACGGCTGGGTGCCCCAGCAGTTCAAGAACCCGGCCAACCCGAAGGTCCATCGAGAGACCACGGCCGAGGAGATCTGGAACGACACCGAGGGCAGCGTGGACATCGTGGTCGGCGGTGTGGGCACCGGCGGGACAATCACCGGCGTCGCCCAGCTGATCAAGTCCAGGAAGCCCGGGCTCAAGGCGGTGGCCGTGGAGCCCAAGGGCTCGCCGGTGCTCTCGGGCGGTGCGGCGGGTCCCCACAAGATCCAGGGCATCGGGGCCGGCTTCGTCCCCGCCGTGCTGGATCGGGAGCTGGTGGACGAGATCATCCAGGTGGAGAACGAGGACGCTTTCGAGACCTCCCGGCGTCTGGCGCGTCAGGAGGGCATCCTGGTGGGGATCTCCTCGGGCGCCGCGACCTGGGCGGCCCTTCAACTGGCGAGGCGGCCCGAGAACGCCGGCAAGCTGATCGTGGTGATCCTGCCCGACACGGGCGAGCGCTACCTGAGCACGCCCCTGTTCCAGGAGCCCCACGCCAACGGTGCCCCCAACCTCTAGGCCTCCCCCTACCGGGGTCGGACGGCGCTTCGCCGTCCGGCCCCTTTTTGCGTGCCCCGGCGTAGGCGCCGACCTGAAGGTACATCACCTGCTATAAGGCTTGATCATCCGCACGCGATCGCGTAGGATGGCCGCGTGCACATCAGGTGCGCGGTTATAGCATGGGTTGAAGGGGTGTCCGGATGGTCCGTGGGGTGCCGCCCGATTACTCGTCTCGCATCAAGATGCTGCGAGCCAGGCTCGGCCTCACGCAGAGGCGGCTGGCCGAGTTGATGGGCGTTTCCTTCGCCTCGGTGAATCGCTGGGAGAACGGGCTGTCCCGGCCCTCGGCCCTCGCGTGGCAGCAAGTCGTCCAGTCCGAGCAGTCTGGAATCGACGTTCTTCAGGGTGGGCCAGGGGTCAGGGTTGCCGTCAGGGAGACTGGCGAGGGCTACGCCGTCGAGCCCGAGAGCCGCCCCGAGATGGACTTCACCTCTGATCCGGAGATCGTTCGTGCCGTCGTGGAGGGCCAGCGGCTCAGCTACGGGCACCTGTTCAACCCGGCCTTCGCCACCGAGACCTCGCTCATCGACCCTCTCCCACACCAGCGGATCGCCGTCTACGGGCGGATGCTCGGGCAGCCGAGACTGCGCTTCCTCCTGGCCGACGACGCGGGCGCGGGCAAGACCATCATGACGGGCCTCTACGTCCGGGAGATGATGGCGCGCCGGCTGATCCGCCGCGTCCTGATCGTCCCCCCGGCCGGATTGGTGGGCAACTGGGAGCGGGAGCTTCGGACGCTCTTCAGCCTGCCCTTCACCATCGTCACAGGGGCCGACGCCCGCGCCGGCAACCCTTTCGCGGGGGACGGCAGCGACCTGGCCATCGTCAGCGTCGACACTCTCGCGGGCGAGCGCGCCTTCTCGCGGCTGCGAGAGCCGTCGGTGGAGCCCTACGACCTGGTGGTCTTCGACGAGGCCCACAAGCTGTCGGCCGACCGAGAGCCCGACTTCCGGGTGCGAAAGACCGGCCGCTACCGGCTCGCCGAGGCACTGGCGGGCGCACCCGGCGGGGACGAGAGGTGGCAGCTCGGCTGGGCCTGCAACCACCTGCTCCTGCTGACGGCGACTCCCCACCAGGGCAAGGACTATCCCTACTACGCCCTGTGGCGGCTGCTGGAGCCCGAGGCGCTGTCCACCCCGGACGCCTTCAACGCCTACCCGACGGACGCCAGGCATCGCCACTTCCTCCGCCGGACCAAGGAGGAGATGGTCTACTTCGACGGGAGCCCCATGTACCCTAAGCGGGTGTCGGATACGCTCAGCTACGACCTCACCCAGGGGCCATCGAGCGAGCAGGCGCTATACGACGCCACGACCAGCTACATCCAGGGCTACTACAACCTGGCCAGGATCTTGAACCGTTCGGCCGTTCGGCTGGCCATGAGCGTCTTCCAGCGCCGGCTGGCCAGCTCCACCTACGCCCTGCTCAGCTCTCTCGAGCGGCGGATGGAGAAGCTGGAGGGGCTGATCGAGGGTATCCGGTCGGGCCGGATCACCCTGGAGCAGTTGGCGGCGATGCAGCGCAGGCTGGACGGCCTGAACGACGTCCTGGACAGGACGACGGCGGACGAGGAGTCGGCGGAAGAGGGACAGGAGGAGAACGAGCGGTTCCAGGACGAGGCCGTTGGCGGCATGGTGGTGACCTCCCTGGCGCAGCTGGAGGCCGAGCGGCTCCAGGTGCGGGGCATCATGGATCTGGCGCGCCGGGTGTACGAGCAGGGAGAGGAATCCAAGTTCGAGAAGCTGCGCGAAATCCTCCGCGACCCCGTCTACAGGGACCAGAAGCTGATCGTCTTCACCGAGCACCGCGACACCTTGACCTTCCTGGTCCGGCGGTTGGAGGGACTGGGCTTCGCCGGGCAGATCGCTCGGATCCACGGCGGGATGGACTATGCGGAGAGGGACGAGCAGGAGGCATTCTTCCGAAAACCCATCGCCGAAGGTGGCGCCAGCCTTCTGGTGGCTACCGACGCTGCCGGTGAAGGCCGCAATCTCCAGTTCTGCTGGTTGATGGCCAACTACGACGTCCCATGGAACCCGGCGCGCCTGGAGCAGCGGATGGGGCGCATCCACCGCTATCTCCAGAAGCACGACCCCGTGGTCATCCTGAACCTGGTGGCCGGCAAGACCCGCGAAGGCCGTGTCCTGAGGACCCTGCTGGAGAAGTTGGAAAGGATCCGCAGGGAGCTGGGCTCCGACAAGGTGTTCGACGTCGTGGGGCGGCTGTTCGAGGGCGTCTCCCTCAAAGATTACATGGAGCAGGCCGTCACGGAGGAAGGGGCGAAGGACGCCGAACGGAAGATCGAGGGGAAGCTGACGAAAGAGCAGGTTGAGGCGCTCGCGGAGCGGGAGAGGCGGCTGTTCGGGGATGGGGGCGACGTGAAGGTGGCGCTGCCCGAGCTGAGGCGGCAGGTGGCGGGGGAGGAGCTGCTGCGGCT
>JAMCTB010000230.1:0-2203 GCA_023380955.1 Chloroflexota bacterium
GCCAACCCCAAGTGGGCCAACGTCCTGGAGAACGGACCGGCATCACCATACGCGCGCTTCTTCGACGTGGACTGGCATCCCCTCCACTCGGGCTCCGACCTGGATGACACGGTGCTTATTCCGGTCCTTGGAAAGTCCTATGGCGAGACCCTGGAGGATCAGGAGTTGAGGCTCCGCTTCAGCGAGGGCGCATTCTACGTGGACTACTACGACCGGAGCTACCCGGTGAGCCCGAAGTCCTACACGGAGATCCTGGAAGCCCCCGCGGGAGAGTTGACGAAGCAGCTTGGCGAGAACGACGAGGACGTGGCCGAACTGGAGAGCATCATCACCGCCATTGGCCATCTTCCCGATCGGACCGAGAAAGACCCCGAGCGGATTGCCGAGCGCCAGAGGGAGAAGGAGGTGATCAAGCGGCGGCTGAAGGCCCTGTACGATCGGGTGCAACCGGTGAAAGAGGCCATAGACCGAACAGTGGAGCAGTTCAACGGCAACAGGGGAGATCTCCACAGCTTCGACAGGCTCCACAATCTGCTGGACCGGCAGGCGTTTCGCCTGGCCCACTGGCGTGTGGCGGCGGAGGAGATCAACTACAGGCGATTCTTCGACATCAATGAGCTGGCGGCCATCAGAACCGAGGATCCCGACGTGTTTCAGGAGACACACCAGCTGGTCTTCCGGCTGCTTCGGGAAGGGAAGGCAACAGGGCTGAGGGTCGACCATCCGGACGGCCTGCTGGATCCCGATGGTTATTTCTCGCAGCTCCAGAAGAGCTACCTTCTGGAACTGTGCAAACAGCAGCTGCCTAATGGGCAGGAGAACGACCCAGAGAGGATAGCGACCCTGGTGGAGCAAATCGACGCGAGATTCGAGCTGGAAAAGGAAGAACGGCCTGATGCCCTGGTGGTGCGTCCCCTCTATGTCGTGGTCGAGAAGATCCTGAGCGGCGGCGAGAAACTCCCGACGGACTGGGCAGTTTACGGTACGACGGGCTACGACTTTCTGAGCGCCACAAATGGGATCATGGTGGACCCTTCGGCCGCCAAAGCGTTCGACGCCCTCTACCGGGGTTTCAGTGGCAGGAGCGCCGGCTACAGGGAACTGGTCAACGCCAACAAGAAGATGATCATGCTGGCGTCCCTCTCCAGTGAGATCAACATGCTTGCCCATCAGCTCAAGCGGATCGCCTCCAGACACCGAAAAACCCGCGACTTCACACTGGGCAGCCTAACCTTCGCCCTACGGGAGGTGATAGCCGCGCTGCCAGTCTACCGCACCTACATAGCCACCGACGATTCCGAAGACCACGCCGTGGACCCGCGCGACAGGAGTTACGTCGAGAGCTCGGTTCGGGAGGCCAAGCGGCGGAACCCGAGGACCTCTGGCTCGATCTTTGACTTCATAGGCGACATCCTACTGCTCAGGTGGCCCGATGAAGAGTACGAGGAGGACCGTGCCGCACTGCTCAACTTCATCCATCGGTTCCAGCAGAATACCGGGCCGGTCATGGCAAAGGGGGTGGAGGACACCACCTTCTACACGTACAATCGGCTGATTTCGCTGAATGAGGTGGGAGGCAATCCGGGGCAATTCGGCATCACCGCGTCATCCTTCCACCAGCAGAACGCTGAGCGCCAGAAGCAGTGGCCTTACTCCCTCCTGGCTACCTCCACCCACGATACCAAGCGCAGCGAGGACGTGCGCGCCCGGATAGACGTTCTCTCGGAGCTGCCCCAGGAATGGCGCACGGCCGTGAACCGGTGGAGCAGGATGAATCGAGCCAGGAAGAGTCAGGCTGAAGGGCAACGCATCCCTGATGGGAACGACGAGTACTACCTCTACCAGACTCTGGTTGGCACCTGGCCCTTCGGAGACCCCGACGACGAGCAATACCGGGCGTTCGTCCAGCGGATGCAGGAGCACATGCTGAAGGCCGTAAGAGAAGCCAAGGTGAACACCAGTTGGGTGAACATGAATGCCACCTATGAGGAGGGTTTGACCCGCTTCGTGGCGGAGGTGTTGGACCGATCCGGATCCAACCGGTTCCTCGCCGAGTTTCAGCCCTTCGCCAGAAGGATAGCTTGCTTTGGGATCTTCAACTCCCTCTCTCAGATCCTGCTGAAGATTGCGTCTCCGGGCGTGCCGGATTTCTACCAGGGCAGCGAGATATGGGATCTCAGGCTCGTGGACCCGGACAACCGAC
>JAMCTB010000230.1:2248-3910 GCA_023380955.1 Chloroflexota bacterium
GCGGAGGACGGCCGGATCAAGATGTACCTGATCCACGGGGCGCTGGACTACCGTCGTCGGCACAGGGACCTTTTCGCGGAGGGTGCGTACGTCCCGTTGCAGGGGACCGGCGAGGGGAGGGAGCACCTGGTCGCCTTCGCCCGCAGGAAGGGACACCGCACGGTGGTAGTGGCCGTGCCCAGGCTGGTGGCCCTGCTCACCCGTGGCGAAGAGATCGCGCCGCTGGGGGAGAAGGTGTGGGGGGACGGCCGTCTGGTGCTCTCTGGGACGGAGCCGCCTGGGGACTACCGGAACGTCCTCACCGGCGAGACCATCCGCTCCGAGCCGCTGCCCGAGGGCGGCCAGGGCCTGCCCCTATCCCAAGTGTTCGCCACCTTCCCCGTGGCTCTGCTGGAGAGGGGGGAGTGAGGGGCTGCCCGCTGACCTAACCCCCTAACCCCCTTCCCGATGCGGGAAGGGGGAGGAGGCCCCCCTTCCCATCCTGGGAGGGAGTCCCCTTCCCCACTGTGAAATCAGGCTCCCCCTTCCCCACTGTGAAATCAGGCTCCCCCTTCCCCACTGTGAAAGCAGGCTCCCCCTTCCCCACTGGGGAAGGGGGCCGGGGGGTTAGGTATGAAGGAGGCCGTGGGTGTCCCCTCGGAGGTGCGAGATGGTGGTTGGAAAGCTCCGCAAGGTTGGGAACAGCCTGGTCGTTGCTGTTCCCAAGGAGGAGGCGGAGGCCCTGGACCTGCACGAGGGCGATCTGGTGACCATGGACATACAGAAGGCCGAGGTTCGGCCATGCTTCGTCCCGACCTCCGGAAGCTGGCTGAGCAAAGCTGGGAGCGGAACGAGGCCGCCTATCGCTGCCTTCGGGAACACTAACCCATGGCCGAGACACGCTACCTGAGCGTGCTCGACGTGGAGGCTCTGCACGTATTCATCCTCTTGCGAGCTAACGGCTGGCTGTTCATGGGAGACCCGCTAGAGGGGGCTCAGCAACTGACAGCAGTAAGCAACCCGCGGAGGAAACGTCGACGAGGCCACCGGTCGTTTCACGGATTGGCTGCGAAAAGCGCTAGTGAGAGACACGGCGTAGCGGCCAAACCCATTACCTCCTGCCTCAATTTGATCCTTTTCTTGCTCAGTTGAAGCCCCCAGGCAGGGCAGCCATTGTCCGGTGCCACGGTACGATCGCACACTCACACGAAACAACGTGTCTCCTCCGGCGGTGTCCACGAGGACGTGGGGCAGTCCCCCCACCATATCCTGGAGGTAGGTGGTCGTGGTGCCGTTCACGGTCTTGCCGACCCTCACCCCCTCCCCGTTGTAGGTGTAGGTCGCGGTGTTGGTCCCTGTATTGGCGGTGGTGAGGCGGTCCGCGGAGTCGTAGCCGAAGGTGCCGCTCCCCTTGGCGGTCTCGTTTGGGGTCAGACCGGCATCGGGTTCCCGGTCTTGCTGACGAGCGGAACTGGTACGCTACAATTCGCCAGCAGGAGGGGTTCGTAGACCGCGGCGCGCCGAGATACACATCTACTCCCTCGTTTAGCAAGCACCGGGGGTGATGGTGACGCATCCCCCCATCCGACCTGCGGGTGCAATACGTCGAGATCAGGTTTCGCTCTACTGCCTACACGAGATGAGCCACGTCTGTGGCATAGCCCCTGACTTTCTTCTCCATCA
>JAMCTB010000231.1 GCA_023380955.1 Chloroflexota bacterium
TGGAGGCCGAGCGCCTCTCGGGATAGCTCCGCAGGGCGGCCTGGATCTCGGCCCTGGTCTGATCGGTAAGCAGCCGTGCCACTATCGGTCTACGTCCCCCATGATCGGATCTATGGCAGCGATCATCGGTATCAGGTCTGAGAGCATGGCGCCGCGACCCATCTCCCGAAGGCTCTGGAGATTGGCAAAGGAGGGCGTACGCACGTGGACCCGGTACGGCTTCGAGCTCCCGTCGGAGACGATGTAGAAGCCCAGCTCGCCCCGAGGCGACTCCGTGGCCACGTACACCTCCCCCGCCGGAACCTTGAAGCCCTCCGTGGCCAGCTTGAAGTGGTGGATCAGCCCCTCCATCTGGTCGGAGATGGCCTGTCGCGGCGGGAAGGCGACCTTGTAGTCCTCCAGGACGTAGGGTCCCTCCGGGAGGCGGGCGAGGGCCTGCTTGACGATCTTCAGGCTCTCCAGCATCTCGTCCATGCGGATCAGGTAGCGGGCGTAGCAGTCGGCCTCTTGACGAGTGATCACCTCGAAGTCGTAGCCGTCGTAGCCGCAGTAAGGATCGTCCTTCCGCAAATCCCTGGGCACGCCGGCCGAGCGGAGCATCGGTCCGGTCACCCCCAGTTGAAGGCACTGCTCCGCCGTCAGCTTGCCGACCCCGACCTGCCGGTCCAGCCAGATGGGGTTGCGGGTGAGCAACCCGTGGTATTCGGCGAGCCGGTTGGGCAGGATATCCAGAAAGGCTTGCACCCGCTCCGGGAATTCCGGAGGCAGGTCCCTGGCGAGGCCACCCGGACGGATGTAGCTGGTCATCATCCGCTGGCCGGAGCACAGCTCGAAGATGTCCAACAGTATCTCCCGCTCGCGGAAGGCGTACATCATGACGCTGGAAGCGTTCAGGTCGAGGGCGGTCGAGCCGATGGCCACCAGGTGGCTCTGGATCCTCGTCAGCTCCGCCAAAAGCACCCTGGCCACCTGAGCCCTGGGAGGCGCCTCGACGCCGAGCAGCTTCTCAACGGCGAGGGAGTATGCCAGGTTGTTCCCCATCGGGTTCAGGTAGTCCATCCGATCGGTGAGAGGGACACCCTGCAGATACTTCTTCTGCTCGAAGGTCTTCTCGAAACCTGAATGCAGGTAGCCGATGACCGGACTCACCTCTTTCAGGATCTCCCCCTCCAGGGTCAGCACGAGCCGGAGCACCCCGTGAGTGGCCGGGTGCTGAGGCCCCATATTGAGGATCATTGCTTCGTCTTCAGCCCTGAAACGGGTATCGATCGCCATCACATCTCTCGGTGTCAGGACTTAAGACGTGGTGCTAACTGTCACCCTGAGCGGAGCGAAGGGTCTCCCGGGAGATGCTTCGCTTCGCTCAGCATGACAGCGAGGTGAATCTGTCACCTTGCACTTAGCCCTCAGCCCTGGGCACGTTGTGGCTGAACTGAACGTCCTCCCCGCCAATGGGGAAATCCTTCCGCAGCGGGTGGAAATCGGCGTCCTCGGGCATCAGGATCCGGGTCAGGTTCGGATGTCCCTCGAACCGAATGCCGAACATGTCGAAGGTCTCGCGCTCGTGCCAGTTGGCGCCGGGGAAGACATCCACCACCGAGGGCACGACCGGGTCGCTCTCTTCCACCGGCACCTTCAGCCGCACCCGGCGTTTCTCTAGCGGGGAGTACAACTGGTAGACGACGGCGAACCGGGGCTCCAGACCCATCCCCAGGTAATCCACGCCCCAGATTCCCGACAGATGGGCGAACTTGCCCTCGCCGTCCCGCAAGCGCCGGCAGGCCTCGGCAATGGAGGCTCGATCCACGACCAAAATGGTCGCGCCCCGATCCTCCTGGACGCTCAGCAGGCCCGCGCCCAGCCGTTCCGCCAGGGCATCCACGATGGGATCAGATCCTTCCAAGGATGTCCCCCTGCTTCTGGATCTTCTTCTTGAGCATGTCCAGCGCCTGGAGCAGCATCTCTGGACGAGGCGGGCAGCCTGGAACGTACAGGTCCACGGGGATGATCTTGTCCACGCCCTGGAGGATGGCGTAGTTGTTGAAAATGCCGCCCGAGGATGAGCAATCGCCCATGGCGATGACCCATTTCGGCTCTGGCATCTGGTCGTATAGCCGTCTCAGCACCGGCGCCATCTTCTTCGAGACCCGGCCGGACACGATCAGCAGGTCGGCCTGGCGCGGCGTAGCCCGGAAGACCTCCGAGCCGAAGCGGGAGATGTCGAAGCGCGACATGCTTGCCGCCATCATCTCGATGGCGCAGCAGGCCAGGCCCGACGTGAGGGGGTAGACGGAGCCCGCCCTTCCCCAATTGGCCACCTTCGTGACTATCACGTTGAGGGCGCCCGGCAGCTTCTCCTCTACTCCCAATCGAAGGCTCCCTTTTTCCAGACGTAGAAGTAACCCACCAGCAGCACCAACACGAAGGCCAGCATCTCCAGCAAGGCGAACAGCTTCAACTGGCGCAGAACCACCGCCCACGGATACAGGAACACGATTTCGATGTCGAACAGGATGAACAGCATGGCGACCAGGCTGAAGCGGACGGGAAAGCGCCGGCGGGCGCTCATCTCCGGTCTTATGCCGCTCTCGTAGGGTTCCAGCTTTGCCTGGCTGGGCTTCTGGGGGCCCAACAACCGTGACAGCGCCAGGATCACCACCACCATGGCGGCGCAAACCCAGAACAGAACGGCTATGGGGAGGTAGGGAGCGGGCATCCAAACACCATCGTCTTCGAATGGAGGGGTCCTTCGGCATGCTGGGGACTCCGAAGGGTCCCGGTGCCACCAGGTCGTGGATTATATCACAATGTTTTTGGGTGTGCATGTCGAAAAGCTTTGGGACCCTCACCTTATGTTGACGAATTTGCTGGCATGTCGGATAGGTTTGGCGGCGTGTTGAGGGGCGGTGGCCCCGAGAGGGGGGAGATGTTCTCCTGGCTGCCCCTTTTCGGGCAGCGGGATCCTTCCTTGGTCCATCCTCAGACGGCCAGGGCGTCCAAGTAAGTGGCTTGTCCCGGTGGGGCACCCGCGACGGCTAGGGGGCTCAGGCCCGGGTGCCGGTAGTGTCGCTTGCGCTCGCTCCTCTCTTGGGCTGGGGTGAAGTTGCGGTAGATCGCCCAAACTAGGGCTGCACGCTCCAGCCGCTCCTCCGACCCATGGTTCCGCCCCCGGCTCAGTCTGAGGCGAAAGTCCCGCCAATACCACTCGGGTGAGACTCTCACCAATCCCCGGTTGTACTCCAGCAGGTACACCATCGCCGCATCCAGGTGCTCATCGATCAACCTGGCGAGGTTGCCCCCTAGCTCACGGGCTTTCAACGCCGCCAGCGCCGCTTGCGCTTCCCCTTCGCTCCGGGCGTCCAGCACCCCCCGTATCAGCGCCACAAGCTCCGCCCGGACCCTCTTCTTGACCGCCCAAGCCGCGGCTCCCGCCAACCCCGTCGCCGCTTCGTTCACCCGAGTGCTCAGTTCCCCACTCAGGTTCCGCCACAGGTGGAATGCACACCGCTGATGGTTCACCCAGAAAAGCACCCGGTTCAGGTATCCGATCAGCCCTCGGGCCCCGTCGCTGGTGACCCCTCGCAGCCCTTCCAAGTCCAACCCCGCCAGATTGGCCCGCCGAAACAGCCGCCCCCACTGCAGCTCGTTGTCTTCCCCACTGGCTTTCACCGGCGGCCAGACCACCCCGGTCACCGTATCCACCAGCAGCAGCACCACTCTCCTCTTCCCTTTCACCAGCCGCGCCCACAGCCCATCGGCGGCCATCTGCCCGGAAGCCGCTACCCCTCCCAGTTGCCCAGGCACCGACTTCCTGGCTTGCGTGCCGGCCCTGACTAACCATCGCTGCACCGTGGCCTGGCCCAGGTGGCACTTCTCTTCCCCCTGGGGCTCCTCATCCAGGGGCCGCCACAGCAACCACCGCTCCTGCCTGGCCAACAGTGAGCGCACATGCTCCGCTGTCCGTCGCAGGGAGCTACCCACATGCTGCCACTGGTCGACGGCAAAGCGGTGAACATCCCGAGCATACCAACTCCCCCGTACCAAGAGCGCAGACTCCTCCGAATAGCTGCTCTCACACCTGTAGCACCAGTGGCGCTGGATGCGCACCGCCTTCCGCCCATCCAGGGTCCAGGGATAGACCCAGCGCCCGCCGTTCCTAACCGTGTCGTCGTTTCTCCCGCACTTGGGACAGCGCCGCCAATCCCAAGCCGACCGGTTGGCCAACTCCCGCAGGTGCCGCGCGAATGCCTCGCCACGCTCGACAATGTTCATGGGCCCGCCGCCTCACCACCGCTACCCCTCACTCGAAGGGATAACTCTCCTCCCGAACCTCCCCCAGGGCTTCCCAAAGGCCGTTTAACTCCTTGCCGATGGCCCTCCAACGACGAAGGGCCCCGCGAAACTCCTTGTAGGCCAGGGCTTCTCGCCGCGCTCGGGGATGGTCCCTGGCCCTGAGGAAAATCTGGCGGGGCGTGCGGCCTTCCAGCCGGCC
>JAMCTB010000232.1 GCA_023380955.1 Chloroflexota bacterium
GGGGTGGCGCCCAGGGCATCCAGGCTGTGGGCACCCGTCAGCACACCGATCACCCAACCGGCCCCGGCGTTGGTGCCGGCCTCCAGGTCGTGGGTGGTATCGCCCACCACCGCCACCCGGCGCACGTCCACCACACCCGTCCGCATCATGGACAGGAAGATCATGTAGGGCGCCGGACGGCCCCGGGGAACCTCCTCGGTGGCCACCCGGCAGTCGAAGATCCCCTCGGCCCAACCCAGTCGCTTCAGCAGCGGATCCGTGAGGTCGCCGTCCACAGCGCTGGTGCCCGCGACCTTCACCCCTCGCTCCCGCAACCACCGCATGGCCGCCTCCGCGCCGGGGATCTCCTGGGTCGGCCCTCGCTCGTAGCCTTCCCGCAGCAGCTGCTTGAAGGTAGCGTACATGTCCTGGGCGCGGGAGCTGCTCCACTCGGGGCCCTGATCCGCCCCAATGGTCAGCTCGATCAGGCTCCTGAAGGCGGCCTGCTTCCCGGCTCCTCGCATGGCCGTCAGGTCCTTCTTCGTGAAGGGGATCTGATAATGGACCAGGGTGGCAACCAGGGCGTTCTCCATCGCCCCGACGTCCTTCACCACGGTCCCCATCAGATCGAAAACCACCAAATCGACGGGTAACTCTGACAACTGCCGTCACCTCACACTACGCAATGGCTATGGGTACATCTCTCGATCGAAGACCCGCATCTCATGCCCCGGCAGGACGTGGGTGGCCCGACCAACGATGGCCTTCAGGCTCTCCCACGACTCCAGAGCACTGGTGAAGCGGCCCGGCGGGACTAGAGGAAGACCCACCTCCGGGTCGCCCTTGAGGTTATCATAAACCATGACCGCGTCCCCCGCGATTACGTAGGGTCCCCGCTCCGTGCGCACCTCCACCGCCTGGTGGCCCGGACAGTGGCCGAAGGAGGGGAAGACCGTTATGCCGGGAAGAAGCTCCCTCTCACCCTCCACCAACTCGAATTCCACCCCCTTGAACGCGGCGGTCAGCCCCAACTGGTACGCCTCATATGAGCGATAGTACTGAGGTATGGGATCCAGGGCGAAAGCCAGCTCCCGACGGTGCACGATGCAGCGCGCCCGGGAGAACTCCTTCATCTTGTAGGTGTGGTCCCAGTGGAGGTGAGTGAGGATCAGCATCTCCACCTCCTCGGGCTCGATCCCCAGGGCTCGGACCCGGCTGACTATGTCCTGGCCCGGCTCCTGGATCCCCTGGTGATGCCACCGTGAAGCTCTCTCGCTATCGCACATCCCGGTATCCACAAGGATGGGATACCGAGCCCCTTCGATGAGCCAGGCGGTAGCGGGAATGACCACCTCCTTGCCCACGCCTCGCCCCCAGGTGAGGTAGGCACCCTGGTCCACCTTCATGGTCCCAGTGAGTATCGGCCTGATCCGGTAAGTGCTCTCACCCATGGCCCCTACCTCAGTATCTTCGTTCTGGTGGAGGAGGCGTAGCGAAGCACCTCCTCCTTGGTGAAGTAGGCGAAGTCCTTGGGGATAGAGTGCTTCAGGAAGCTCATGGCATCTCCGATCTCCACCGCCCGCTGCAGATCCTTCTCCACCAGATACCCGTACAGGAACCCAGCGGCATAGGCGTCTCCGGAGCCAACCCGGTCGATCAGCTCCAGTTCGGTCACCCTCCCTTGGTAGAGCCGGTCGGCCAGGGCCAGGCTGCTCCATCTGCCCCGCAGCACCGTCGGCGCCTCCCGGATCGTCACCGCCACGATCCCGATCCCGAAGCGATCCCTGATCCAGGCCGCGTTCTCGACCGGCGTGCCCTGGAGCCTGAACACCAACTCCAAGTCGTCGCTGGTCGTCATCAGGATATCCAGGTAGGGGAACACCTTCGACAGATACTCTCTGGCCTCTTCGGCGCTCCACAGCCGGAAGCGGAAGTTGAAGTCGAAGCTGTTGATGACTCCCATCTCCTTGGCCAGCCGCAGCGCGACCTCCATAGTCTCCTGGCAGTTGGAACCCAGCGCAGGGGTGATCCCGCTGGAGTGGAGCACCCGGGTGCTACCCAAGAGACTCTCCAGGTCCCAGTCGTCGGGGCGCATGGTGGTGGAGGCGCAGTGCTGCCGATCGTAAACGACCTCGCTCGCCCTAGGGCTGGCGCCCATCTCCACGTAGTATATGCCCAGCCTGCCGTTGGGCACCCAGGATACGTGGCTCATGTCCACACCATGCGCTCTCGTCAGCGTCACCACTTTTCTGCCCAGGGAATTGTCGGGCAGTTTGCCAAACCATGCGCTCTTCAGCCCTAACCTCGCCGCCCCCACGGAGCAGGACAGTTCCGATCCCCCCACGCTCATCTCAAGCATGGTGGCCTGCTCCAACCTCTCGAAGTTGGGAGGGGTCAGTCGCAGGGCTGCATCCCCCCAACACACCACATCGTACTTCTTCTCCATTCAGTGACTCCCTACAGCTGAGACTTCCGCCCAGGGGGTCAGGGGTTGGGGGGCGAGGGACACGGGTTGTGACCCTTCGCATCCCCCAACCCCTAGCCCCCATCACCTAAACCAGGCTTCCCTCCGCCTTCCACTTGGAGACAGTCTCAACGGCGTGCTTCACGTACTGGTGACATTTCTGCTGCTTGACACCGCTCTTACGGAACAGCTCATACTCGCCGGGGACTTTAAAATCGAAGGGGACCAGATGGTGACACTCGGCGTTCCCAAAAGAGCTGGTGAAACCATCGACCAGTTCCTCCACCTTGGGCCGAATCGTGTCCGCTACCACCTTGGGATCCTGGATGGTCTCGCCGCCGTACAGCCCCAGTGCGATGGTAGCGCCGGTGAGCGCTCCACACACGTACTGCTGGCGAGCAATGCCCCCACCGAAGCCGGAGGCGGCCGTCCAGATCCGCTCTCCCTCGATCCCCAATACCTCCTGCAGAACCTGCAGGGTGGACTCTGCTCAACTGTATCCGCCCTCGAACAGTTCCAGGACCTTCTTCGTAGCTTCCTCGACTGGCAGTGCCATAGAACCCCCTTCACAGACTCAGGTGATTCGCCCAAGATCGCCGAACGGATATGGGCCAGAATAGTCTATTCCTCTTTCCGCCGTCGGACCATCAACTCCTCCAGTAGAGCCACTGCCGCCTCCGCATAAGGATGATCGTTGATGTGGCAATCCACCTCCACATACTTGATCTGAGGCGCCAGATTCGCCCTCAAGGTCTCGATGAAAGCCCGATCGCCCTCGGGGTCGTACAGAGGTCCCCCCTCCCGGGCGGGCAGGGAGAAGCCACGCAGAGGGATCACCACGGCCGTCGGGCCGGTGGCCCGGTTCACCCGCCGGGCGATCTCCTCGGCCACCTGCACCATCTCCTGGAGTTCCACTCTCAATAAGGTCATCTCTCGGGAGTGTCGGAAAGCCTTTCGGTGGCGATGCTCAGGAGGGATGTCCTCCGGCTTCTCCATAACCAGATAGTCGTTGGCGCCGGGGCCTATCACCTGAGGCACACCTCGTCTGGCAGCGGCCTCCAGTCGGTGGGGCGCCCCCATGATCCCGCCGAACATCTCCCCGGCAACCTCATGGGATGTCAGATCCAGCACCCCGTCGGCGACGCCCTGGTCAATCAACTCCTCCATGGCCGGCCCACCGGTGCCGTTGGGATGGAACACCACCACCTCGTACCCCTTGTCTACCAGGATCGATCGGGCGTGCATGATGCAGGGGGTGGTGTTTCCGAACATGGTGGCGAAGATCACCGGCTTCTCCGAGCGCTCGATATTCAAATCCACCTCGGCCATGCCGCAGATGGCGCCCGCTGCGTTGGCCAGAACCTTCCTCATGATTGGATTCAGGCCAAGGATATCCGCCACCGAGTGCATGATGGTCAGGTCACGGATCCCCATGAAGGTGCCGAACTTGAATCTCCCTGCGGCGATGGTGGAGACCTGCAGCTTGGGGAAGCCCAGGGGCAGCGCCCTCATGACGGCCGTGCCGATAGAGGTCCCGGCGCCGCCGCCGATCCCTATCACCCCATGGATCCCACCCTGCGCGACCATCTCGGTGACGATCTTGGTGGTGCCCTTGATCATCTGCTCCAGGCCCCGCTGCTTGTCCCCCCAGCCCCGGATCTCTACCGCGGAAGCGGCACCACTAGCCCGGGCCACGTCGTCCCGGGTTATCTCTGCCGGAACGGTCACATCTCCCAGGATGCCCGGATCGATGAGCACCACCCGATGTCCCCGGGCCTCGATCTGCTCCCGAACGTATTGGGCCTCTTCCCCCTTGGTATCCAGCGTGGCAATCAAGGCAATGGTCTTGGCCATGCTTACCTCCTGGACCCACTCAGACCTTTCCAGTCGTGTAGTCCCGGTGATGCACCTCGACCTTTAGCTCCTTCAGCTCGCGGATGAAGGCGGCGAAGTAGTCGGAAGTCGTGTCGAGGATCTTGTCCCCTTTCTCCTTAGAAGCTCGGAGGGGGTTCCCGATGAGACCGGTGTCGCTGTATTCCCGGTGCTCCATCGGAAGATAGACCATGTCGTAGCCCTGGAAAGTCACGTAGGCCGAGCCGTTGTGCTTCGCAAACCTGTCCTGTGGAAGCCATCGAGGAGCGTGGGTGAAGTCCTTGTCTGTCCGCTCCAGGTGCACCAGGGCCTCGTTGTAAGCCATGGTGGTGGACGCCTCGATCTCGCTCCCGTGCCAGCCCGGCGTCTCTTCCGGCGGGTTCTCGAGTATCTCCTTCATCAGCATCACCGTTGCCTCGGAGTCGGCACGGAAGACGCAGGGCACGGCCCCGGTTTCATAGCGCAGCCGCCGCATCACCGGGTCTATCACCTTGGTGTTTGAGGTGTGTCCGGTGGCGAAGACCAGCTTGTTGAAGCCCTGGTGGATCAGGCAGCGCCCCACGTCGTAAAGCAGAGCCTCGTAGGTGGACGGCCGGAGAGTGATGGTGCCGGAGCCGTCGCCGGGTTTGCCCAGGTGCTGTGGGGAATAGCCGAACCAGATCAGAGGGGTGTGAGGCACGTTGGCCTTTCTGGCAGCTCGCTCCACCGCCTGCAGGGCTGCCAGACCATCTACGCTGACAGGCAGGTGCCGGCCGTGCTGTTCGCAGCTGCCGATGGGCACAAGCACCACATCGGTCTCCTTCAGCCAGGCCTGAACGTCCAAGTAGCCCAATTCGTACAGGTTGTAGATCTTGTCAGCCATGAGGGTTCTCCTTTCGCCCACGGCTACGCCGTGGGCACGTAGAAATAAGTGGTTTGGGGACACCTCAAACCCCGCCAAGCCGCAATGCTGCTCGCCCGCGTTGCGTACCCTGGACTCGCCTCAGAACCCAGAACTCAGAAGTAGTCAGGGCAACAGCACGCAGCGGCCGGTGACCCTGCCGGCGGTCACCTCGGCCAGCGCCTCGTTGGCCTGGGTCAGCGGGAAGGTTTTGGATACCACAGGCTTCAGCTTGCCCGCCTGGACCAGCGCCACCACCTCGGCCAATTCCGTCTTGGTCTCGACCCTGGAGCCGAGCACCTCCCACTCGTTGTAGTGCATGGCCATAGTGTCCAGGGGCCAGGGCCTGCCCGGGGCGTAGCCGACTATGATCAGCCTGCCGCCTCGCTTGGTGGCAGGCAGCGTCCAGGCCAGGCTCTCCGGCGTTCCCACGATTTCGATCACCGCATCGACGCCGGCCCCGTCGGTGAGCTTCCTAACCTGCCCTTGAGGATCGCCGGCCGCGGCATTCACCACCTCGTCTGCCCCCAGCTGCCGCGCCAACCCCAGCCGCTCCTCGGCCACGTCGACGGCGATTACCCGTGCCCCCTGCAGCTTTGCGATCTGGATGGCGTGCACCCCCAGCCCGCCGACCCCCACGATCAGCACGTCCTGGCCGGGCTCAACACGGGCCTGGTGCCGAACCGCATGGTAGGGGACGGCCACCGCATCGGGCAGAATGGCCGCCTGCTGATACTCGACGTCGCCGATGGGTATGACGTGGTCGGCCGGCACGGCGACGTATTCCGCATAGGCACCCGGCAGCTCAAAGCCGAGCCTCTTGATCTCGAAGCAGATGTTGCCCCGGTCCTTGCGGCACATCTCACAATGGCCGCAGTTGATGTAGAAGTAGACAACCACCCGGTCGCCTACCTTTACGTCCTGAACCTCCGGCCCCACGGCCACAACCTCGCCCGCCGGTTCGTGACCAGGAGTGTGGGGCAAGTTCACGATGGGCGGCGGTATCTCACCGCGCAGGATCTTCACGTCGGTGCGGCATACCCCGCAGGCTGCCACCTTCACCAGCACGTCTCGCGGCCCCAGCTGGGGCTCGGGCAACTCCCGCAGCATCAGCGGACCGTTGTACTGCTCAAGCCTCATCGCTTTCATGTCGCAGCTCCCAAGAGTTCGGCCGGGGGCCCCGACTCCGGGCCCCCGGTTGGTCACTATTAGCCCACGTGTCCCACGAAGAAGGCCATGATCCAGGTGATCACACCCACAAGGGCAGTGAGGGCGAGCGATATGGGAATGGTACGCCGCATCACCTCCCCCTCTTTGCCCAGCAGGCCAGTGATGGCCGCTGCCGGGATGATCTTGTTAGGGGTAGACATGCTGGAAGCACCGCCACCAGAGTTGTTGGTGGCCACGTACAGGATCTGATCCTGGTTCAGCTGGCCGGCCATATCCTGTTGGAAGCGGGCAAAAAGGATGTTGGTGGAAACACCGCTGCCGGTGATCACGCAGCCCATCCAGCCAACGAAGGGCGCCACGAAGGGATAGACGAGCCCTCCGACTATCGCCGCCGTACCGATGGCCAGGATCTTCATCATCTGGGATTCGTTGAGCACCTCGCTCATGGTCAGGAAGCCGAAGCAGGCGATGGCCGAGGGGACGAAGGGCACCATCGTCTTCTTCACTGCGGTGGCGAACCCCTTGCCATCCAGACCCTGCACCAGCCCACCGACAACGGAGCAGACGGCTAGCAGCACGCCGATCTGGGTGAGGGGCTTCCAGGCCCAGGTGCCCGCGGCACCGCCGAGGCCGATGCTGATCACCACGGAGTTGAGCGCCGTGTTGAGAGGCACCCACACCTTGATGGGGAAGAGCACCGCGATCACCAGGAGATACGGGAAGATGGCCCTGAAGAGGCCCATGCTGCCCGTGTAGCCTCCCTGCAGAGCAGCGGCCTGAGAACCTCCGGCGATCGGCGCGAACGCAGCCTGGTCGTTGCCCTTGTACTTCTCACTCCGGGTGAACAGATAGGAGGTGAACATGGCTGCGGCGCCGGACATCCAGCCGATGAACTCCGGCATCCTGAAGCCGATAGACAGGATCAGCATGACACTGGTGCCGACGGCGGACTGCACGACGATCGGTACCCAGTACTTCTTCAGGGTGGCCATGCCCATCACCAGCCAGATCCCCAGGATCGGCTCCATGAACCAGAGCGGTGCTTCCAGGACGCCAATTGTGGGTACCAGGTTGGCGATGGGGATGTTGGTTAGACTCGCGCCGGTGGTCGGCCCCACGCCCCAAGTACCCCACACCATGTAGGAGGAGTATCCGATGAGGGTGAGGAGGCAGGCGTCCATGGCCGAGAAGCCGAGCGCCATCAGGATCGGCGCCGTCACCGCGGGCGGCACACCGAAGCCGGCGATGCCGTGAAGGAATCCGGCAAAGCCGACGGCGATCAGCAGCACCTGCATCAGGCGGTCTTTGGTGAGGCCGATGATGCTCCACTTGATCTTTTCGATGGCACCGCTGGTCTCCACGACGAAGTAGAGGAAAAGCGCGCCACCGATGATCACCATGATGTCGAAGGCGAGGAGGGTTCCCTTTGCCGTGGCCAGGGTGGTAGCCATGAAATCAAAGCCGAAGAACAGCATCGCCAGGATGCAGCCGAGGATCCAGGACGCCAGGCCGGTCTTCGTGGCCGACATGCGGAAGAAGACCATGCCCACCAGGATAAGCAGCACGGGGATCCACGCTATGATGTAGCGCAACGGGGTGAAGTCGACCGTCATTGCCATCTCCTCTCGAATACAAGGAAGAAGCACAGCGAAGGCGTGAAGGCCAGGACGCCCACTATCGCGGCTCTACTCCGCGTGCTCACCCCCTTTCCGTTCCCGCGGGCCGGTATCGCCTCGTGGGCCAGCTACATCGACCAAGAGAGCGAAAGACGAAGGTGCTCTCTACCGGGATGCCGAGCTAGACGGACCGGGATGGATGCCAGGTGCAGCTCAGAACGGTACGCTACCGAAACAGACTGGTCGTGTAGGCGTACCTGTCGGCGCGATAGAAGCTCTCGACGTACTCGATGGGAAAGCCGCTATCCAGGAAGGTAAGCCGCTCGATCTGCAACAGTGGCGCGTCTTTGGGGATCGCAAGCAGCGATGCTTGCTGGCGACTCGCTGTGGTGGCGGTGATCTTCTCCTGGGCATGGCCTAGCTTGAGGCCGTACTTCTGCTCCAGAAGTCGATAGAGGGAGAAAAGAGTGAGGTCGTCGTTGATCAGGTTGGGACACCGGTCATGGGGGACGTGGACGGTCTGAATCGCCATCGGCTCGCCGTCCGCAAGCCGCAGCCGGAAGATCTGGAGAACCTTCTCCTCGGGGCTGATCTCCAGGAACGCGGCCACCTTCCGTCCCGCTTCCACCAGCGACTCGCCGAGAACCCTGGTTCCCGGCTGGAGCCCCCGACCGGACATCTCCTCGTAGTATCCCGTGAGCCTGGCTAGCTTACGCTCGATCTTGGGACGGGCGACGAAGGTGCCCTTGCCAGCACGTCGGTACAGCACCCCCTCGTTCACCAGCTCGGTGAGGGCCTGGCGAGCGGTCATCCGGCTGACCCTGTGGGTCGCCGCCAGCTCCTCCTCGCCGGGGATGCGACTGTCTGGCGGGTAATCATCGCTGTTCGCCAGCTGCTCCTTGAGCAGCTGCTTGAGCTGGTAGTAGAGAGGGACCGGTCCGTCGCGGTGCAGGGTGGACATGAGGCCTCCCCTGGCTGTCGTACCTGTATATACAGGTTTAGCAGCTGGAGGGGATCATGTCAATAGTTGTTGGGGTGTAGAATAGGGATTCACCACCAGGTATCCGGCGCAGTGGCAGTCCTCGATGCCGTAGCGGGTGCCATGGCTCCGCCCCGATCCAACGATGGCGATGTCCGCTGAGCGCTCCTTCGCATCGGCCAGGGCCGCTCTCACCACGGCTCCAGCGTTGGGATAGGACCCGACGAACGCTCTTCGCCCCTCGCCCACCAGCCTGGCCATCGCCTTGGCGCCGTTGCTGCTGGTGAACACCATGCGCTGCCCCTCCAGAGTCAACGAGGCGTAGTCGCTCGGGGAGTTGCCGTAGTCGAAGTCGGGGAGGCGCACGCCGCCGGACTCCCCGCAGAGCAGGCGGGAGCCGAGCCTTTCCCGGTGGGCCCGCGCATCTTCCGGCCGTCCGGCCACGATGATGTTGCGAGCCCCACGGCCCAGCATGGTAACCAGGGTGGCCGAAGTCCTTAGCACGTCGATCAGCACGATGGTCTTCTTCGCCGATCCCTCCAGCTCCTGGGCCAGAAACAGCGCCTCGACGATCATCGCCACACCTCCCCGCCTACTCAAACCGCTGAGTGCGCAGAGACAACCATAGTATTCTCTGCGAGCTCTGCGCTCTCTGTGGTGAAACCCGGTAACTCGTCCGGGACAAGCCCCGACACCACAATCATGAGGTCGCTTTTGCGGCCCCTATCGCCTCGTTCAGGCTCCCGGTCCGGTAGCCCTGGAGGTCCAGGGTAACGTAGAGGTAGCCCAGATCCTTCAGCTTGACCACGATCAGCTCCGCAGAGCCGTCGGCCAGCAGCTTCGCCATCTGGTCCCGAGGTAGCTCGATCCTGGCGATCTTGTCGTGGTGTCGCACCCGCACCTGGCGATATCCCAGGTCGTGGAGGAAGCTCTCGGCCTCGTCCACCTGGTGCAGCGCCTCGGCGGTGATCCGCTGGCCGTAGGGAATGCGAGACGAGAGACAGGCGTAGGCGGGCTTGTCCCAGCTCCGCAGACCCAGCTCCCGGGATAGCAACCGGATCTCGTTCTTGGTCAGCCCCACCTCCTGGAGCGGCCCCCGGGCCCCCATCCGCCGGGCAGCCTGGATGCCCGGGCGGAAGTCGCCCAGGTCGTCGGCGTTCACGCCGTACAGCATCTCCCGCAGCCCTTCCCCCCTGGCGATCGGGAGGACCTTGGTGAACAGCTCCGTCTTGCAGTGGAAACAGCGGTTCACCGGATTGCTGGCGTAGTCGGGATTGGCCAGCTCCTCGGTGCCGATCAGGCGGATCCGCGCCCCCATCTCCTCCGCCAGCCGCTGGGCCTCCTTCAACTCCCGGGCCGGATAGGACTCCGAGACCGCGACGATCCCCAGGACCCGATCCGGGCCCAACTCGTCCACGGCGACCTTCAGCAGGAAGGTGCTGTCGACCCCGCCCGAGTAGGCGACGGCCACGCTCTCCATGCCCCGAAGGATCCCCTTAAGCTGCTCGTACTTCTGATGTAGCTCGTCCATCCGCTCCCTCTATCCAGTGTAGCGTCGGGGCTTGTCCCCGACGTGGTCGATGTCGCCTCCATCAGCAGCCAGCGGCAGAGACGCGACATGTCGCGTCTCTACTGCGCCTTTGCGATCGTTCCTCCCACCGCCACGGCATCGCCCTGGTACAGCACCACGGCCTGCCCCGGGGATACCGCCCGCTGGGGCTCGTCGAACTCGACCGCCAGCGTGCCATCCTCCAGCACCCTGGCGGTGGCGGGAACCTCCGTTGCCCGATACCGAATGCGAGCGGCCACCCGGATCGGCTCCGTGGGCTGCTCGAGGGAAACCCAGTTCAAGTCCTCGGCCGTCAGGCCCGGCGAGTATAGCCCTTCCCGCTCGCCGACCACAATGGCGTTCCGCTCCGGGACTATCTTCAACACGTAGAGCGGCTGCCGGGCCGCCAGCCCCAACCCCTTCCGCTGCCCCACGGTGTAGAAAGCGATCCCCGGATGGGTGCCGATCTGCTCCCCCCCCTCGTCGAGAATGGGCCCGGGGCGGGCGGCGGAGGGGATCCGTCCGCGCAGAAAGCCGGCGTAGTCGTTGTTCTGGACGAAGCAGATCTCCTGGCTGTCCGGCTTCGCCGCCGTCACCAGCCCCAGCTGCGCGGCTATTCGCCGGGTCTCGCTCTTCTCCATCTCTCCCAGGGGGAGGAGGGTGCGGGCCAGCTGCTGCTGAGTCAGGGAGTAGAGGGCGTAGCTCTGATCCTTGGAGGCGTCGGCGGCCTTCCGAAGGGTGCAGCGGCCCGACTCCGAACGACCGATGCGGGCGTAG
>JAMCTB010000233.1:0-3202 GCA_023380955.1 Chloroflexota bacterium
CTGGCCGATGTCGCCCGTTTGGACCGGTCCGGGGGGCGCCGGGAGCCCGAGCACACCGGGCTGGACGTGGAGCAGGAGATCCAGTCCTTCCGGCGAAAAGCCAGGGAGCAGAACGGGCGGGGGGGCGCCGCCTCGACGGCGAAGGCCTCCCCTGGGGCCGCCTGTCCCAGTTGCGGCCAACGGGTCAGGGACCCGGAGGCTGCCTTCTGCAGCAAGTGTGGGGCTCCGATCCGCCGAAAGCGGTAGCGCACCAAGATGTAGGGCAGGGGCTTGTCCCCTGCCGCCGGGGTGGCGCCGCCGGCGCACGGCGGGGCACAAGACCCCGCCCTACAGGATGCGATAGATAGAACGTCTGAGAAGAAAAGAGGTCAAGGGGGACCGTACATGAATAAGATAGCGGGCGCAGTTCGATTGCTCGCGCCGACGGTGGCACTAATCATCTTCCTCGGCCTGGCCATCAGCGCCCTGGCCGACGAGGCGAAACCGGCCGCCACACCCGGAGCCGCGGCACCAAGCGCTGCCACTCCGGCCGCCACAACGGCGCCGGCCGCCAAAGGGAGCATCAAGGGCACCGTAACGAACAACACCAAGGGCGGCGGCAGCGTCGCCGGTCTGGACGTCAATCTGTACGTCTATCAGGGTCAGACCCAGAGCGGCAAGCAGGCCATCAAAGCCGGTCAGGACGGGAAGTTCAGCTTCGACGGGGTCGACACAGGCCAGGAGTTCACCTACCTGGTCCACACCCAGTATCAGGGCGCGGACTACGCCTCGGATCCGATAACCTTCCCCTCCGGATCCACCGACCAAACGGTCGACCTGGAGGTCTTCGACGCCACCACTTCCGACGAGAGCATCAAGACGTCGGCCAGACACTATCTGCTTGAGCCGCAGCCCGACGGCCTCTACGTGTCGGAGATCGCGATCATCAGCAACAGCGGGGATAAGACCTACGTCGGCTCCAAGGACGTCCATCAGGGGGTCAAGGAAACCCTTCGCTTCACCCTGCCCCAGGGAGCCCAGAACGTGGAGTACGGCGGCGGCATGATGGGGACGCGCGTATTCCAGGACAACGGCGACCTGGTGGATACCTGGCCCCTCTACCCCGGCGACTCCCAGCGGATCTTCCGATACGAGATCCCGGTCAGCAACGACGCGGCCGCCTTCATCTCCAAGCTTGCCGTCAACACCGGCAAGGTCAACGCGCTGATCCCCGACGTCGGAGTGGGCATCACGGTGTCCAACCTGCCCAACAAGAGCAACCAGGACATCCAGGGGGAGAAGTACCTGCTGTTCAGCGGCGACAACGTGGCCGCGGGGACTCAGCTGGAGTTCAAGCTGGATCACATGTCCAAGGCCCCGGCCGCCCCGGTGCAGCCCGCTCCGGGACAGGCGGCCCCGGGGCAGACGGCCCCGGGTTGGCAGGCGATGCTACCTCTGTTCGCCGGTAGCGGGATCATAGCCGTGGTGGCGATCGCATCCGTCGTGGTGATGCTGGTGCGCCGCCGGCGCGGCGGGGCGAAGAGAGCCTCCGGGGCGGATGGGGACGAGGAATCCGAAGCCGGCGGGCCGCCGGATGGCAGGGATCTCTCCGAAGCCGAAATGGAAGCCGATGAAGAGATCCTGGACGCCCAGAAGAGGGAGTTGGTGGCGGCCATCGCGCGACTGGACGACGACTTCGAGGCTCAGCGGATCGGCGCCGAGGAGTACGGCCGCCTGAGAGCGGAGAAGAAGCGACGGCTGGTGGAAGTGGTTGACCGCCAGAAGACCCTTGCTGCATCCAGGGGCGATCAGTGACAGGGGTATCCGAGGTGGCCGAAGCCTCCGCACCGGCGGCACTGAAAGCCACGGGCATCACGAAGCGCTTCGGCCACCGATTGGTGCTCAAGGGGATCAACTTCTCCCTGGCTCAGGGGGAGAGGGTGGCGATCTTCGGCCCCAACGGCGCCGGGAAGACCACCCTCATGCGGATACTGGCCACCGTGGCGGCGCCGACCAACGGCCAGGTGGTGGTGGATGGGATCGATCCCCAGGATGATCCCCTGGAGGCCCGGCGCAGGATCGGGGTGGTCTCCCACCATCCCTACCTGTACGACGACCTCACCGCCCGGGAGAATCTGCGCTTCTACGGCCGCATGTACGACGTGCCGGAGCTGGAGCGCAGGATCGCCGAGACCGTCGGGAGGGTGGGACTCTCGGCCAGACTGGACGACAGGGTCGGGACCTTCTCCCACGGCATGCAGCAGCGGATCGCCATGGCGCGGGCGGTGCTCCACGATCCGGAGGTGCTGATGCTGGACGAGCCGGAAGCCGGGCTCGACCAGGATGCCCTCGACCTGCTGAGCGACCTGCTGAAGGAGCCCCAGGAGGGGCGTCGACGGGCCGCCCTGATCGTGACCCACCACCTGGACCTGGGGCTGGCCCTCAGCGACCGGGTGGCCATCCTGGTCGAGGGTCGCATCGTCCTTCAGACCTCATCCGCGGAGCTGGACCCCGGCAGCGTGCGCCAGCTCTACTCTCGCCACGCCTCCAAAGGGATCAGAAATGGAGGCGAGAAGAGATGAGCTCATACCTGGACAAGGTGCTGGCCATCGTCGGCAAGGACGTCGCCTCGGAGCTACGCACGCGAGAGGTGCTCAGCTCCATGTTCGTCTTCGCCCTGCTGGTGATCGTGATCTTCAACTTCGCCTTCGAGCTGAGGGTCGAGAACAGGGAGGCGGTGGCGCCCGGGGTGCTCTGGGTCGCCATAGTCTTCGCCGGGATGCTGGGCCTGAACCGCTCCTTCATCACCGAGAAGGATCGGGGTTGCATGGAGGGGCTGCTGCTCTGCCCGGTGGATCGGAGCGCCATCTACGTGGGGAAGATGGCGGGCAACCTGCTGTTCATGGCCACCATGGAAGCCATGGTGCTTCCCATCTACGCGGCCTTCTTCAACCTGCCGGTCTTCACCCCGAGACTGCTGCTTATCGTCCTGCTGGGCACCATCGGCTTTGCCGCCGTCGGGACCCTGTTTTCGGCGGTGGCGGTCCACACGCGGACCAGGGAGGTGATGCTCCCGATCCTGCTGCTGCCGGTGGCGGTACCGGTGCTGGTGGCCGCCGTCAAGGCCACGGGAGACGCCCTGGCCAGCACACCCCCCACGGCCGAGGGGCCGTGGCTCGGGGTCCTGATAGGCTTCGACCTGATCTTCCTGACCGTGGCTTTC
>JAMCTB010000233.1:3227-11498 GCA_023380955.1 Chloroflexota bacterium
GGTCGCGCCGGCCATGGTGGCCGCACTCTACGCGGCCTTCCTCTTCGCCCCCAGGGAGGCCACCATGGGCGACGTGCAGAGGATCTTCTACTTCCACGTGCCCAGCGCGTGGGTCGCCTTCCTCTCTTTCGGGGTGGTGTTCGTCGCCAGCATTCAATGGCTGCGCACCAAAGCCTACCGATGGGACGCCCTGGCCGTGTCGGCTGCCGAGGTGGGCGTCACGTTCACCACGGTGGCGCTGATGACCGGCTCCATCTGGGCCAAGCCAACCTGGGGAAGCTGGTGGGACTGGGATCCAAGGCTCACCACGACCCTGATCCTCTGGCTGATCTACGTGTCCTACATGATGCTGCGCTCGGTGGTGGAGAACCCCGCCAAGAGGGCATCCCTGGCGGCGGTAGTCGGGATCGTCGGTTTCATCGACGTCCCCGTGGTCTTTATGTCGATCCGATGGTGGCGGACCATCCACCCGGTGGTGATCACCGGCGCCAGCATCGCGCTGGACCCCTCGATGGTCGCCACCCTGCTGGTGTGCCTGGTGGCCTTCACCCTCTTCTTCGTGCAGCTGCTCCGGCTGCGGGTGAAGCTGGAGCTGCAGCGCGAAGAGGTCTATCGGCTGCGGGAACTGGTGCTGTACGAAGAATAAGGGAGGACTTTCAACATGCAGAACCTGACCTATCTGTTCGCGGCCTTCGCCGTCATCTGGCTGGCAGTGCTCCTGTATAGCTACAGCATCGAGGCCCGGCAGAAGTCGCTGGAGCGTGAGATAGAGATGCTGAAGGCCATCCTGGCCGAGCGAGAGGCCACCGCGCCCTGACGAGCCATCCCCAATTCTGACCCCCGCCTGACAGAAAGCGGCCACCCCGGGTGAACGGGGTGGCCGCTTTCCTTCCCACAACAGGTCGAGGGCAACAGCATCGCTGTCCAAGATTACCCGTTCGGGTACCGAGATCAGCCCATTAGGGGGTTCAGCTTCGTGCCGGAGTGTACGATTATTCTACCAGGAACTCCGTAGGTTCCAGGTCCCCGTGGTGACCCTGGAAACGGTGCGCGGTCCAGCCGCCAGGCAGCGGCCAACCGGCGGCAAGAGCAGCAGGAGGGCAGAATGGAGAAAACCACCGCGAGCAGTAGCTTCCTCGGGTTCGTGCCGTTGCCCAGACCGAGGCTTCACCTCAGTCTCCGCTACCGACTGATCGCCTGGATGACCGTCGCCGTCGCCATACCCCTGGCCGCGCTGGCCATGGTGGCGGTGCAGACGGTCGAGCAGGACTCCATGCGGCAGGCCCAGGAGAAGGTCGTGGGCGACCTCAACGTGGCCGGCCACATCCTCAAGAGCAAGGGGGTGCGGGCCGAGATCGTCGACGGCAAGATGGTCTTGGAGGGCGGCTACACGGTCAATAACAACCCCGAGATCGTCGACACCATCGCCTCCCTGGTTGGGGGCAACGCGACCGTCTTCCAGGGCGACACCCGGATCTCCACAACCGTGAAGAAGGACGACGGCACTCGGGCCGTAGGGACCCAGGCCGCGGCCAACGTGGTGGATCTGGTGCTCAAGCAGGGACAGCGCTACGTGGGGAGGGCCTGGGTCGTCAACGCCTGGTACATCACCGCCTACGACCCCATCAAAGACCCCAACGGCAAGACCATCGGCATGCTGTTCGTTGGCACCCCGGAGAAGCCCTTCGTGGAGGCGGCCGAGGCTTTCCGCAACCGCACGCTGCTGGTGGGCCTCCTCGGCCTTCTGCTGGCCCAGGTGATCGCCTTCCTGACGGCCCGCAACTTTGGCGGACCGGTGCGAGCCATGACGAAGGCAGCCGGGGCTCTGGCAGCCGGGGACGTACAGCACGATGCCCAACTCGATGAGAAGCGAGGCGACGAGCTGGGAGAGATGGCCGTTTGCTTCGGGCAGATGGTCGGCTACGTTCGAGAGATGGCCGCGGTCGCCGACGCTATCTCGCAGGGAGACCTCACCCGCGAGGTCCGGCCGCGCTCCGAAAGGGACGCCCTGGGCATAGCCTTCGGCAGCATGATCGCCAACCTGAGGGAAACGGTAGGGGGCGTCTCCGCCTCGGCCTCAGCCCTGGCTGAGGCCAGCCAGCGGCTAGCCGCTGTGTCCGGCCAGGCCGGCTCGGCCACCAACCAGATCGCCACCACCATCCAACAGGTGGCCAAGGGCAACCAGGACCAGTCCTCGGCCGTCCAGGAGACCTCTGCCTCGGTGGATCAGCTCGCTCGAGCCATCGATCAGATCGCCAAGGGCACCCAGGAGCAGACCAGGTCCATCGAGAAGACGGCCGCCTCCGTCGCCCAGCTGAACGGCTCCATCGCCCAGGTGTCGACTGCATCGAGAGAGCTGGCTTCAGCCGGGGAGCAGGTGGGAGCCGCCGCCACCTCGGGGGCGGAGACGGTGCGCAAATCGGCCCGAGGCATGATCGCCATCAAGGCCACCACCAACTCCGCCGCCGCAAAGGTGCAGGAGCTGGGCAAGTTCTCCGAGCAGATCGGCTCCATCGTGGAGGCCATCGACGACATCGCCGAGCAGACGAACCTGCTGGCCCTCAATGCCGCCATCGAGGCGGCGAGGGCGGGGGAGCACGGCCGGGGCTTCGCGGTCGTCGCCGACGAGGTCCGCAAGCTGGCCGAGCGCTCCAGCCGAGAGACCAAACAGATCGCTGAACTGATCACCCAGGTGCAGAAGGGGACCCAGGAGGCCGTCGAGGCAATGAGCCGGGGGGCCAAGGAGGTGGAGTTGGGGACCAGCTTCGCCGAGGAGGCGGGAGAGGCCCTGAAGAACATCCTCTCTGCGGTCCAGATCACCAACCAGCAGGTCTCCCACATCGCTTCGGCCGTGGGGCAGATGGAAGCTGCCTCCCAGCAGGTGGTCAACCTGATGGACTCGGTTTCCGCCATCGTGGAGGAGTCCACGGCCGCCACCCAGGAGATGGCTTCATCCAGCCAGCAGGTGGCCGGCGCCATGGAGAAGGTGGCCGCCGTCAGCGAGGAGACCAGCGCCGCCGCGGAGGAGGTGAGCGCGTCCACCGAGGAGATGAACAGCCAGGTGGCGGAGATGGTTGCCCAGACCCAGAGCCTCGCCCAGATGGCCGAGGAACTCAAGGACGCCGTCAGTCACTTCGAGATCGGGGGCGGGAGTCAAGTCGTCATGAGGCGACGCCAGGACGACTGGGGAAACCTGCCGTCCAGATCCCGATCCCAGGAAGGGAACGCGGTGCAGTAACGTGCCCCCTCAGGCGGCCATCCTGTCACTCCCCCAGCACACCCAGGATGGCCGCCTTTCCCCCCCACTTCGGCAGGGTACCCCTCTTCGACACCCTGCCCCGGCCCGCGCAACCGTCCTCCGCCCTGTCTCGAGGCCAGCGCATCGGCGGTCCAACTCTTCCACAGCCCCACCACCCTGCCATCCGGTTTCGCCCTCGGTTCGGCTTGGCGAACTCTAGCCCACAGGGGCAGAGAGCATCTTCTCCGCCAGTTGCGCCCCTCGCCGCAGTGCCTCCAGGTTGGGTGCGACGAAGCGCTCCTTCCCAGGGCCCAGCGCCTCGGGCATCACCTCCTCCACTATCTCCATAGGCAGCGCGTTGGTAGCCCGCAGCAGCGCCCCCAGCGCCACCATGTTGGCCGCCCGATCGCTGCCCGCCTCGACAGCGATCTCGTTGGCAAGAAGCTCCAAGATCCGGATGTCGGCCCGCGCGAAGGGCGCCTTGGCCAGGGAGCGGTTGATGACGAGGATGCCCCCCGGCTTCACCCTCGGTCCATACTTGGCCAGGGATGGCTCGTTCATCACTATCGCCGCCGAGGGGTGGCTCACGATGGGCGACCCGACCTCCTCGTGGGAGAGGATCACCGTGCAGCCTGCGGTGCCACCCCGCATCTCGGGGCCGTAGGAGGGGATCCATGCGACGTTGCGGCCGGCGTGGAGCGCCGCGTGGGCCAGCACCATCCCGGCGAACAGGACACCCTGGCCGCCGAAACCCGCGATTATCATCTCGTGGTCCTGCTCCATGTCGTTTCCTCCTGTAGCAGGTTGACGGAGCTATTAGAGCGATTCCACCCCCTGGGTGATCTTTATGTCACCCAACGGGTAGTAGGGGATCATCCGCTCCTCCAGCCAGCGCTGGCTTTCCTTGGGGCTGACACCCCAGTTGGTGGGACAGGGCGAGAGGATCTCCACCAGGGAGAAGCCCAGCCCCGCCACCTGGCACTTGAAAGCGCGCCGGACCGCCGCCCCGGCCTTCCGGATCGCCGCGGGGTTGTGGACCGCCACTCGGGTGATGTAGCGGGGACCTTCCAGGGTCGCCAGCATCTCACTGACCCGGATCGGGAAGCCCGCCCGCGCCGTCTCGCGGCCCGTCGGTGTCGAGGTGGTCTTCTGGCCCGCCAGGGTGGTGGGCGCCATCTGCCCGCCGGTCATCCCGTAGACGGCATTGTTGACGAACACCACGGAGATGTTCTCTCCCCGGGCCGCAGAGTGGATTATCTCGGCGGTGCCGATGGCTCCCAGGTCGCCGTCTCCCTGGTATGTGAAGACGAACAGCTCCGGGTGGACCCGCTTGATGCCGGTGGCCACCGCCGGCGCTCTACCGTGGGCCGCCTCGCAGCCGTCGAACTCGAAGTAGTTGTAGCCGAACACGGCGCAGCCCACCGGCCATACCGCCACGGTGCGCTCCTGCAGCCCCAGTTCGTCGATCGCCTCCCCCACCAGCCGGTGCACGACCCCATGGCCGCAGCCGGGGCAGTAGTGGGTAAGAGTCGTGGATAGGGATCGTGGTCGGCGGAACACCAGTTGAGCAGTTGGGGCCGTCGCGCTCATCTCGTCTCCTCCCAAAGCTGCTTCAGCGCTGCCAGCACCTCATCGGGGGTCACCACGAAGCCTCCCAGACGACCGACGAAGTGCACCAGCACCCTGCCCGCGACCACCCGCTGGACGTCCTCCAACATCTGGCCCTGGTTCAACTCGACCACCAGCATACCCCGCACCCGGCTCGCCAGGTCGGCGATCTCCCGCTCCGGGAAGGGGAAGAGGGTGATGGGACGGAAGAGCCCCACTTGAAGCCCCGCCGCCCGGGCTGCTCGGGCGGCGCTCAGGCTGACCCGGGCAGGGGTGCCGAAGGCTATCACCGCCAGCTCGGCATCCCCCAGGTAGCTGCCGGTCCAGCGAACTTCCCTCTCCTTGATCGTGCCGTACTTCTGCACCAACCGCAGATTCCGCGGCTCCAGCGTCTCCGGCTCCAGCCCGATCGACTCGACGATCCGCTTCTTTCTGCCCGCACTGTTCCCCAGCGCCCAGTCTTTGGGCGGCAGGTCCTTGGGGCGGGCGTAGTCGCGGAGCACCACCGGCTCTACCGTCTGACCTATAACGCCGTCGGCCAGCACGATCACCGGGGTCTGGTGGCGGTCCGCCAGGTCGAAGGCCAGGGCGGTGAGATCTATGGCCTCCTGCACCGAGGCAGGGGCCAGCACGATGGGGTGGTAGACGCCATGGCCGCCACCCTTGGTTGCCTGGAAGTAATCGCCTTGGGCCGGGGCCACGTTGCCCAGACCGGGACCTCCCCGCATGACGTTCACGATCACCGCCGGCAACTCGTTGCCGGCCAGGTAGGAGATCCCCTCCTGCTTGAGGCTGATACCGGGGCTGGAAGAGGAGGTCATCGCTCGGGCGCCGACCGAGGCCGCGCCCAGCACCATGTTGATCGCCGCGATCTCGCTTTCCGCCTGCACGAAGGCCCGACCGAGAGCCGGCATGCGGCGCGCCATGTACTCCAGCAACTCCGTCTGAGGGGTGATCGGATAGCCAAAATAGGCATCGCACCCTGCCCTTATGGCACCCTCACCGAAGGCCTCGTTGCCTTCCATCAGCACGCGCGACTCGGTCCCTGTCACTGCTTCCGCCTGTGCTGCCATACCTCTACACCTTCACCATCCGGCTTCTCTCCCCTTCCTTTTGGGTGGGGAGGGTTCCCCTGCTCCTTTTGGGATTCGGGGCCGTCTCCCTCTCCTTTTGGGAGAGGGCGCTCGAGTGATCCTCTCCCCTCGGGAGAGGCGTGAAGCTCCCTGGCCAGTCGTTGCTCAACGATACACGGATATGGCCGTTTCCGGGCACACCATGCCGCACACGGCGCAGCCGGTGCACCCCTTCCCCTTCCCGTTCGCCTGCTCCTCCTTACGATACTCCGCGGGATGGTAGCCCAGGTGATTGATCCGCGCGGAAAAGCGGATCAAATCCCTCGGACAGGCGGCCTCGCACAGCTCACACCCTTTGCACCGCTCCTCGTCGATCTCTATGTATCCCAACGGTCGCCCTCCCATCCAGGTAGACATGGAAGGTCCCGGGCCCGACACAAGACCGGCCGGACACTACTTATGTCCAGCCGGTCTATCGCCAGGCTCCTCTGCCAATAGGGCCCGCCCCGATAAGCCCAGCTCCGGTACCGCTCCCTCCTGGGACTCCCGCGCGGCCTCGCCCTCCTGCCCGGCAGCCAGGATCACCCCCAGTGCGATTGAAAGCAGCTTGCCCTGGTGGGGATCCGCGCGAGAGGCGATGACGATGGGGGCGGCCGCACCGACCACGATCCCAGCCATCCGGCCTCCAGCGAGGAAGGTCATCACCTTCGCCATCAGGTTGCCGGCCTCCACGCTGGGCACCAACAGGATGTCAGCCCGCCCGGCCACCGGCCCTCCGATCCCCTTGGTCTCGGCCGCCGCCACCGAGACGGCGTTGTCCAGGCCGAAGGGACCGTCCACCAGGGCGCCCGTGATCTGCCCCCGATCGGCCATCTTCGAGAGGGCTGCGGCGTCCACCGTCGCCGGAATCTCGGGGTTCACCGACTCCGCCGGGGCCAGGACCGCGACACGGGGCTCGGCCAGCCCCAAAGCGTGGGCCACGGCCACGGCATTCCTGGCTATCTCCAGCTTCTGCCGAAGAGTCGGGAAGAGCACCACACCGCCATCGGTGACGTACATCAACCGGTCGACCCCCGGCATCTCGATCAGGGCAACGTGGCTGAGCAGACGGCCGGTCCGGAGCCCCGCGTCCCGATCCAGCACGGCCCGCAGCAGCTCCGCCGTCTCCATCTTTCCCTTCACCAGCAGCTTCGCCTGGCCCTGCCGCACCAGCCCAACTGCCCGGCGCGCTGCCTCCGCGGCCCCTCCCTCGCGAGCGGGCACCTCCACCATCTGGGCCTTGAGCTCCCGCAGATCGATGCCCTCCTTCGCAGTGATGGCGGCGATGCGCCGGCCATCCCCCACCAGAAAGGGCAGGGCTATGCCGGCCCGTGCGGCATCCCGCACCGCCAGCAGCACCTCCCGCTCTTCGGGCGCGGCGATGGCCACAGGGGTGGGGCCCACCGCTCGGGCCGCCGCCAGAAGGTCATCGAGTCGCTCTATCTTGCTTCGCGCCAATCCCCTCCCTCCATAGACCGTTTTCGGGAGAGCGAGGGTCCTCCCGACCCATCTTCCGTCGACCGGGCGGCTCGGCAGGAGCCTCGCCCTCCCAATTCGCGCCGGTGGCTACCGTCTAATCGACTCTCCGTATCTCCTCGCCTGCTCCTCGCCACGCAGCACCCGCCGCGCTCCGGCCGCGAGGGCAGCCATCTCCTCTCCACCCGGGTACACCAGGAGGGGCCCCAGGAAGGAGACCCTCTCGGCAATCCAGCCCACGAAGAGGGCCGAGTGGGCGAGCCCGCCGGTGAGGACGATGGCATCCGGCTGCGCCCCCAGGGCCGCCGCCATGGCGCCTAATCTCCTTGCACACCTGGTAGGCCATGGCCTGATACACCAGACGAGCCTTCTCGTCGCCCGCGGCGATGCGCCGCTCCACCTCCTGGCCGTCGTTGGTCCCCAGGTGGGCCACCAGCCCCCCACCGCCCCAAAAGCGGCGCCGCAGGGCAGCGGGCGGCGTGGACTGGATCAACTCCAGCAGCCCCGTCAGGGGCAGCGTTCCCACCCGCTCCGGAGAGAACGGGCCCTGGTCGTTGGCGTTGTTCACGTCTATCATCCGCCCCAGAAGGTGAGCGGAGACCGAGATCCCCCCGCCGAGGTGCACCACCACCAGCTTCAGATCCCCGTACCGCCGCCCCAACTCTGCCGCGGCCCGGCGCGCCGCCGATTTCATGGAGAGGGCGTGGCTCAGGCTGTGGCGCTCCAGTTCGGGAAGCCCGGACAGGCGCGCGACCTCCTCCATCTCGTCGACGCACACCGGATCCGTACAGTAACCCGCCACTCCGTGCTCCTGCATCAACTCGGCCGCCATCAACG
>JAMCTB010000234.1 GCA_023380955.1 Chloroflexota bacterium
CTCCCCGCAGGCCGCAGATCGGAGCCTCCGATATGTTGAAGCAGGTGGTGCAGAAGCCCACCTTCTCTTTCATCCAGAGGATCGCCTCGGCCAGGCCGTCCGCCTCCTCCTTGGATGAGCGAAGCAGGTAGAAGGTAAGCCGCTGAGCCGTCTTCGGCCCAATCCCGGGCAGCTTGGCGAACTCCTCGATCAGCCTGGCAACAGGTTCCGCAACAGGTAGCATGGGAACGTCCTTACATCAGACCAGGAATCTTCATCCCGCCGGTGACCGCCCCGAGCCGCTTGCTAGCCAGCTCGTGGGACTTGTTGACCGCCTCGTTGACGGCCGCCGCCACCAGATCCTGCAGCATCTCCACGTCCTCGGGATCCACCACCTCGGGATCGATGGTCACTGCCTGGACCTTCTGGTGGCCCGACATCACGATCTTCACCGCACCGCCGCCGGCCGTGCCCTCTACGGTCTCGTTGCCCAACTCCTCCTGAGCTTTGAGCAGTCGCTCCTGCATCTGCTGAAGAAGTCGCATGTTCTGCATCTCTCTCCACCCTCTCTGCTAGTCGGAAATCGGTTCGACCCGGGAGAGCTTGAAGCCGAACTCCCGCATTGCGGTGTCCACCACGGCGTCCCGCTCCGGCGAGGTGACCTGATTAAGCTTAACACCATACTTGAACTGGACGGTAATCTTGCGGCCGAAGAGCCCGCTCAGGCTCTCCTCCAGCTTCACACCAACCCCCAGCCGCTCCACCCTCTCACGCCAGCTCGGCTTCTCGAATCCCAGGACGACCGCATCCCCCGAGACCTGCAGGGGGCGGCATCCCGCCAGCACCAGTGCGGCCGAGCCACCAAGCCCCTGCACGATGGCGGTCCACTCCTCGCGGAGAGCGGCAAGCCCGAGCTGCTGCGGCCCCCTGGGCTCCTCGAGATGGGTCCCGGGCTCCTCTGCCATCCCGGCATCAGCATCCCCGCTGCCCTCCATGCCGGCGGATGGGGCCGCTTCTGCCGCGGCTTCCCCGGCCGCGGCAGCCGCCGAGGCGTCGGATCTCCCCACCCGTGTTGCCGCGGGCTCGACCTGTGGCCCAGCAGTGATGCTCGGGGCGGCGGCCGGCCCCTGTGCCGGCATGCCGGCAGACTCGCGAGGGGCGGGTCGAGCCTCGCCTTGGTCGGCGGCACCCATCACCGCCTCCATGAAAGCGATCTCCAGGTGCAGCTGGTTGAAGGGCTCCTGCCTCATCCGGCCCTCCATGTCGCCGAAAGTCCGAATAGCCGCCAGCAGCGACTGATATCCCCAGCCAGCGGCCTCGGAGCGGAGTCGAGCCAGCTCCTCGGGACGGAACTCCCGCACCAGGCTGGTATCGGCACCGCTCTTCGCCACCATCAGGGCCCGCAAGTAGTCCACCAGCTCCCGAGAGAAGTGCCGCAGATCCGATCCCGTCGAGGCAGCCTGGTCGATCAGCCTGAAGCCTCGGGCCACATCACCCCCGCGGAGGGCCTCGGCGAACTCCTGCAGGGCCTCCTCTCCCGTCAGCCCCAACACCTCTCGAGCCGCGTCCAGCCCGATGTCGTCGACGCAGTAGGCCACCAACTGGTCCAGAAGGCTCTCTGCGTCCCGCAGACTTCCTCGAGCCATGCGGCCCACCCGGTCCAGCACCCCCGGCTCCACCTTCAACCCTTCCCTCTCGCAGATCATCGATAGCTGCTCCGCGATGGCCTGCAGCGGTATCCGGCGGAAATCGAACCGCTGGCACCGAGAGGAGATGGTGGGGAGGATCTTGTGGGCCTCGGTGGTCGCGAGGATCAGGATGGCGTGCCCCGGAGGCTCTTCCAGGGTCTTCAACAGGGCGTTGGAGGCCTCGGAGGTGAGCATGTGGGCCTCGTCGATTATGTAGACCTTGTACCGTGCCTCCGCCGGGGAGAACTTGATCTTCTCCCGCAGCTCCCGGGCATCGTCGATGCCTCGGTTGGAGGCAGCGTCGATCTCGATCAGGTCGATGGCCCGGCCCTCGTTCACGGTGACGCAGGAGGCGCAGCGATTGCAGGGCTCTCCAGCCTGGGGATCCAGGCAGTTTACCGCTTTGGCGAGGATCCGCGCCGTGCTGGTCTTGCCGGTGCCCCGGGGACCGCAGAAGAGATAGGCGTGCACGATCTTCCCGCCGGCGACGGCATTCTTCAGCGTTCGGGTCACGTGATCCTGTGCGACCACTTCCGAGAAGCTGCGAGAACGCCAGCGGTGGTAGAGGGATCGGGCGTCGCTTTGGGGTTGATGGGCCATGTACCAGCTTTCAGCTATCAGCATTCAGCTGTCAGCCGCCAAGCCGATGGCCAACCGCTGACGGCTGATAGCTGGTGGCTATTATACCTGACCCTGGGCCTGCTCTTCTAGCAACTTGGCCGCTCGGACCTGGTTGAAGATACCGCAGGGGCAGTAGAGGGCGAGCTCCCTCGCCGCCTTCTCCGGGCTCTTCCGGCCCTTCCGAACCAACTCCACCTGCCTCTGCACGAACTGGGGGGAGACTTGATGGTGGCCGCACATGGTGGTCACCGCCAGCACCTCCTCCGAGGGCAGCAGCTCCTTCTTCCCCCACACCCCCAGGGAGTAGTTGATGGTGTGGGGGGTC
>JAMCTB010000235.1 GCA_023380955.1 Chloroflexota bacterium
GGAGTGCTGACCCCCCCCGTCTGCTGTAGAGACGCGACATGTCGCGTCTCTACAGCAGACGGGGGCGGAAAGGGCCGACAAGGAGCTGCTGCTGGAGGTGGTCCAGTAGGAGCCGGCTCCTGCCGGCGATCCGTAGGGCGGGCCGCAGGCCCCTTGCCGGCGGGGTCTGGGGTGTCCCCATTTCCGTCTTCCGGGGGGAAGAAGAGGAAGGAGGTCTATCTCATGCCTACTGAGTACGCGGGGGTCCTGGCGATCCCGCTGATAATCGGGCTGGTGGAGGCGGCGAAGAGGGTCGGGCTGGACGCGGTTTGGGCGACGCCGCTGGCGATCGGCCTGGGTCTGGCGGTCTCTTTGGGGTACGTGGCAGCGCAGGCGGTGCCGGGCTCCCAGGTGTGGCTGGACGCGGTGATGTGGGGGCTGGCGCTGGGGCTCAGCGCCAGCGGGCTGTACTCGGGCGCGAAGAAGGCGGTGGAGGGGTAACGCGAAAGGGATGAGGGCTGGGGTAGGAGGGCGTCCAACTCTCGCTGTCGGTCCTCCAGCAGAACCAGCGCCGCAGCCCTGTCAGGGGCCAGGGACCGGTCGTGGCCCGGGTAGCGCCAGCCCTCGCCGCGGAAGGCGCTCAGGTACATCCGCTGGGCGGCGGCCAGGTGGCGCAGGATATCCCCGGCCGTGAACTCCCCGGGACGGGGACCCCAGTCCATCGCTTCATCTGGGAGCGCCCTGGCGGCGGACAGGGTCCGGCGCCGCACACCGGCGAAGTAGTCCGCAAAGAGGCCCGCATCGCTGATCATCGCCACCTCCCGCCGGCGATTCAGCCGGCTAGCTTCGATGATAGCACCTTCAACGCCCGCTGGACCAGGCAGAATTTGGCTGCAAGGAGCTGGGCAGCTATAATAGCCACCACTCCGGTGGAATGCCATCAATGAGGATGGAGGATCTACCCTTCCAGAGAGATGCCGTAGCCCCGGGTTCGTTGAAAGCTGCACCGCGAGTACTGCTTCGCTGATACAGTCAGCGAGCTCAGCGTCGAGAGTCCAAGCAGGAGGTTCATCGATGGCGATCCTTGTGACTGGTGGCACCGGGTACATCGGCCGGTGGCTGGCCAGAGAGCTGATAAGCCGGGACATCGAGACCGTGGCCTTCGACCGGGTGGCCGCGGACCCGGCGTCAAACCTGCCCCTTCCCCCCGAGGCGACCTTCATCCAGGGCGACGTGACCGATCGGGAAGCCGTGGTCGCCGCCGCCAAGAGGCAGCCCTTCAGCGCCATCGTCCATCTGGCGGGCGTGGTGACCATGGGCTGCGAGAAGGACCCGGAGCTGGGGATGCGGGTGAACCTGGGCGGCACCCACAACGTCTTCGAGGCGGCCCGCCTGGCCGGCATCCCGCGGGTGGTCTTCGCCAGCACCATCTCCGTCTACGGCCCCAACGTGCCCCAGCCCATCAGCGAGAACGTGCCGATCGAGCCGCTGACCTGGTACGGCCAGAGCAAGTACATGGCCGAGCAGCTGGGGCTGTACTACCAGCGGCGCCACGGGCTGGACTTCCGGGCCACCCGTCTGGCCGCCATCGTCGGCCCCTTCCGGGTAGCCGCGGGCTCTGCCACCCTGTACACCACCCTCATCCTGGAGCGGGCCGCCCTGGGCCAGCCCTACGTCATCGAGGTGGACGAGAAGGCCGCGACCCCCATCTGCTACGCCAAGGACGCCGCCAGGGCCCTGGCGACCCTCGCCACCGCCGAGTCGGCACCCCGACGGATCTACAACGTCGGCACCTGCAGGGCCACCGCCGTGGGCCTCCTGGCGGTCGCCAAGAAGAGGTACCCGGACGCCAGGATCGAGTTCCGCCCGGATCCCGACATGGCGGCGGTGGGGAGGATCTCCTGGGACTGGGACCTGAGCATCGACGCGGCGGCCGAGGATCTGGGATGGAGGCCCTCCTACTCCCTGGAGACCATGGCCGAGGATCTGATGGCGACGGTCCGGCGCGAGCGCCCGCTGTAGCGATTGGTGATGAAAGACGTAGGTCGGGGACGTGCCCGACTCCTCGCGAAGGGAGAACCAGATGCCCTCGTCAGCAACATCACAGCCGGCAGTGGACCGGCACAACTACCATACCGAGCAGCTGATCCTCGACCTAGAGAAGCGCGCTCGGGCCATCCGTCGCGCCGTCGTGACCATGGTCCACCGCGCGGGCTCCGGCCACCCCGGCGGCTCCCTCTCGGCCACCGACTTCCTGGCCGCACTCTACTTCCACCAGCTGCGGATCGACCCGACCCAGCCCCAGTGGCCGGAGCGGGATCGCTTCATCCTCTCCAAGGGCCACGCCGCGCCGGCCCTCTACGCCGCCCTCGCGATGCGCGGCTTCTTCCCGGAGTCTGAGCTGGCGACGCTGCGCCAGCTGGACTCCCGCCTCCAGGGCCATCCCGATCGCAACAAGACCCCAGGGGTGGAGATGACCGCCGGCGCCCTGGGCCACGGTGTGTCCATCGGGGCAGGGCTGGCCCTGGCCGCCCGGCTGAACGGCGCCGGCCACCGGACCTACGTCCTGCTGGGCGACGGCGAGATCCAGGCCGGCGTCGTCTGGGAGGGCGCCATGACGGCGGCCAAGTACCGGCTGGACAACCTGACCGCCATCCTCGACCTCAACGGCGTCCAGCTGGACGGCATGGTGGCGGACATCATGCCGCTGGACCCGGTGGTGGAGAAGTGGCGGGCCTTCGGCTGGCACGTCCTGGAGATCGACGGCCACAACATGCGCCAGATCCTGGAGGCGCTGGACGAGGTCCCCAAGATCCACGCCAAGCCCACCATCATCCTGGCCCACACCATCAAGGGGAAGGGCGTCTCCTTCATGGAGAACAAGAACGCCTGGCACGGCAAGGCGCCGAGCCCGGAGCAGTACGAGCAGGCTATGGCCGAACTGGCAGATCCGGAGGTGAACCGTGGCTGAGATGGAATCGGTGCGCGTAGCTTACGGCCAGGCGCTGGCCGAATACGGCGCCATCAACGAGGATGTGGTGGTGCTGGACGCCGACGTGTCGGCCTCCACCCAGTCCCACTACTTCGGCAGCAAGTTCCCCGGCCGGTTCTTCAACGTCGGCATCGCCGAGGCGGGCATGGTGGACGTGGCCGTGGGGTTGGCCCTGGGGGGCAAGGTCCCCTTCGTCAACTCCTTCGCCTTCCTGCTCGCCTTCCGGGCCGCCGAGCAGATCCGCACCTGCATGGCCTATTCCAGGGTGAACGTGAAGCTGGCGGGCCACTACGCCGGTCTCTCCGACTCCTTCGATGGCCCGACCCACCAGGCCATCAGCGACGTAGCGGCCATGCGGGGTCTGCCCGAGATGGCCGTGGTGGTCCCGGCCGACGGCACCGAGGCGCGACTGGCGGTGAAGGCCGTGGCGGAGTACCCGGGCCCGGTCTACCTGCGGCTGAACCGCAACGAGCTGCCGCTGCTGTCCGACGCGAGCCATCCCTTCCAGATCGGCAAGGGAGTGACCCTCCGCCGGGGTGGCGACGTGACTCTGGTGGCCACGGGGGTGATGGTGAGCCGGACCCTGGAGGCGGCCGAGGAGCTGCGGCGGCTGGGGATCGACGCCCGGGTGGTGGAGATGCACACCATCAAGCCGCTGGATGTGGATCTGCTGGTGGAGGCGGCCCGGGAGACGGGCTGCGTCGTGACGGCGGAGGAGCACTCGGTCATCGGCGGGCTCGGCGGTGCCGTGGCCGAGGCGTTGGCCGAGCGGGCCCCGGTGCCGGTGGTTCGGGTGGGCATCCAGGACCGCTTCGCGGAGACGGGTCCCTACTTCGCCCTGCTGGACCGCTACGGCATGGCGGTGGCAGACGTGGTGTCGGCCGCCAAGCGGGCCATCGCCCTCAAGCGGGAGGGGTAGGGCACAACCCGAAACAGGCGACGGGTAGGGGCCTCGACCGTTCGGTCGAGGCCCCTACGATTTGTGGGAGTCAAGTTCCCGACACTCCCCGGGGCCGGTGGCTCAATCCTCACGAAAGGTGGTGCGAAGCCGCTCCCCCCGAAGCGGCCAGCCTATCGGCCTTCAGCGCCCCCCGTAACAAATCCCCGGCCACCTCGTTCATCAAGGTGAGCGCGCACTCAAGACAGAAAACCGACCAAAGGAGAGCGGAAACGTGAGCAACAGCAGCAAAGGGGCCATCGCCATCCTGGCCACTACACTTCTGCTCCTTACCCCCGTCCTGGCTCACGCCGAAGGCACGCCTACCCCTACGGCGACTGCGATCGTCACGGCAACGGCAACGCCGGAGCCAACGTCCACCGCCACAGTGACGGCAACGCCGACGGTGGTGCCGAGCCCCACGGCGACCAGCACTCCCACCACGGTGCCGGAGCCCAGTCTGAGCGCGAGCCCCACCACCGTCGTGGCCGGCGACGCCGTGACTATGACCTGGAGCAACATAGCCAACCCTTCGGCGGAGGACTGGATAGGGCTGTATCGAGCGGGCGACAGCAACATGAGCCAGCAGGCCTGGGTGTACGTGAGCGGGACGAAGACCCCCGCCACGCCCTTGGCCTCCGGATCGGTGAGCTTCACCATCCCGGCAAGCCTGGAGGCGGGGAGCTACGAGTTCCGCCTCTTCTCCAACGATACGTACACCCTGCTGACATCCTCTAATCAGATAGCCGTTACGGCCGCTCCGGCCACGGCCACCCCTACGCCGGCTCCGACCAACACGCCGACGCCCACCGGCACGCCGGCAACCCCCACGGCTACCGCCGTGCCCAGCGCAACGCCAACCCAGACCACCTCGTGGCAAAACATCGTGGTCCCGGATCCCGAGGGAGACCGGGAGGCCAACCACGGCTGGTTCGTCTCCTGGATAGCCCGCTTCACCCAGACCCTGGATGATGTACGCCACGGACTGGCAGTCTCCTTCTTCGCCCGCTCGGATCTGGGCAAGGAGGACAAGCACGATGGCGATAATGACGAAGCCACGTCGGTAGCGTCGCCCACGGCCACATCGACCGGCACGCCGCAGCCCACGGCCACCACGGCCACGGCCACCCCAACGGCCACCGGAACGCCGGCGAGCCAGGCCACGGCTACGGCTACGGCCACCGCCACTCCGACGGGCACACCCGATGCGACCCAGAATTCGACACTGCGCGTCCGGGAGCAGGAGAGGTCCGAAGCCAAGCAGAAGCACACCAACCGCGAGCAGGATCGCCGCGGCTCCGAGGACGTGAGCGACGAGGATGTGGACGCAGCTGAGCCGGATGCCGCCGCCACGCCCAGCGCAACCCGGGCCCCGTCCTCCCGCTCTCAAGACGACGAGAGGGCCCAGGGCAGAGGCGAAGGCTACCGCGAGCGCGGTCAGTCTGGCTCCATCGAGGAGGACAAACACGAGGATGAGGGTGGCGGGTCGACCAACAACAGGTCGGGCAACGGCTCTCGTCCCTCTCGATCCCGATAGATCGGACGAGCGACCGTGAAGTCGCCCAGGTGGGGATCAGTCGCCGGATCCCCACGGCCCTAAGGCGGGCGGAAAGGTGGTGCACGGCGAAGTAGGTTCGCCACCCGAAGCGGCTCGATTCTCACAGCACCAACGACAACTAAAGAAGCACAGGCCGGCATCGCCTCCGCGGGCCGGCCTGGCTGATTCTCCATCCCCATTGACCTCTCCTCACGGCGATGCCACACTGTCTCATCTCCACGGACCAACGCACGGAGTCGAGCCTTCAGCCGGCGCTCTCTTCGGAAAACGCCGGGGGCGAGACCACCGGACCACACGCCCAGCCAGCCACAAGGAGGGTGAGATGTACCGACGAATCCTGGTTCCCCTGGACGGTTCTGAGCTGGCCGAAACGGCGATCCCCCACGCGGAGCTGCTGGCCTCGGCCACGGGGGCAGAATTGGAGTTGATCCGGGTCACCCTGCTTCGCTTCCTGCAGGCCCCGGACGGGCACGGCCACGTGGTGCAGGAGGAGGGCGATCGGGAAGAGGCCGAGGGCTACCTTCGAGAGTGGCAACAGCGGCTGAACGACAGGGGGATCAGGGTCAGCCACCAGGTGCGGGGCGGCAACGTGGCCGAGGAGATCGTGGGGTACGCCGCCGCCACCAGGGCCGACCTCATCGTCATGTCCACCCACGGCCGGACGGGCGCCCGCCTCTGGGCCTACGGGAGCGTGGCGGAGAAGGTGTTGAGGGCAGCCCCCTGCTCGGTGCTCGTGGTGCGGACCAGGAAAGAGTAGCCGATGGGGAGAATGGGCAACGGGGAGTTCAATAGGGGGAGAGGATCGCCCCGTCGCCGAGGACGGCGGAGCAGCAGGGAGCCTCACGAGATCGCACCACCACCTCCAGCCGCTCCCAGCCCCCATTGGGGGGCATCCTACCCATCTCCCCGGGAAGATCCAGCCCAAGGTAGTGGGTGCGAATCACCACCATCGCCACCTTGTGGGTGACCAGGCAGATGCTGCCGCCGGTATGCCGGCGCACTATCTCCTCCACGGCCGCGATGGCCCGGTCGTGAACCTCCCGAATCGATTCGCCCCCCGGCGGCCGCACCGGTCGTGGATCATCAACCCATTGCCGGTGCAGCTCGGGGTAGAGCTCGGCGATGCGGCGGGCCAGCATCCCCTCCCACTCCCCCAGGTCGATCTCCTTCAGGCGGGGATCCGTGCGGGGCTCCAGACCACGCCCGCGGGCTATGGCCCGGGCGGTTTCCAGGGCGCGACCGAGGGGGCTGGAGTAGAGGGCGTCGATCCTCCTGCTGGAAAGCTCGGCGGCCAGCCCCTCGGCCTGCTCCCGGCCGGTGGCGTTCAGAGGGACGTCCGTCCCGCCCTGGTACCGCCCTTCCAGGTTCCAGTCTGTCTGGCCGTGCCGCACCAGGATGAGCTCCAACCTCTCCCCCTGCCCCTCCTCCCCTCTCACGCCAGCCCCCGCTGGTGGCGATACTCGGGAACGGTGATCATGGGGGGCCTCTCGGCGTCCCGCAGCTCCTTGACCTCCAGGTGGAACTGGTCCCTGGTGTGCTGGATCAGCTTCATGCTGCAGTTGAGATCGGTCATCAGCCGCAGCCGCTGCTGGTCCTCGACCCGCTTCAGCACCACCTGGATCAGCGTGAAGGCCATCTTGCTCAGGGAGACCAGGGTCTGGTTGCGGTGGACCCGACGCTTCAGATCCACCTGGCCGATGGCGTGGAGGCCGAAGGACTCCAGGAAGTCGATCAGCAGACCGGTCTCCACCCCGTAGCCGGTGAAGAAGGGGATCCTCTCCAGCGCCTCCCGGCGTCCGGCGTACTCGCCGGCCAGGGGCTGCACTATGCCCGACAGCTCGGGATAGAAGAGGTTCAGCATGGGTCGGGCCGTCAACTCCGTGACCCTACCACCGCCGGTCCCCATGGTCTTGTGCCCGACCCGGATCGGGCGCCGGTAGAACCCCTTCACGTACTTGACCCGCGGGTGCTGCAGCAGCGGCCCCAGCAGCCCGTAGACGAAGCGGGGGTGGATGTTCCGGATGTCGGTGTCGATCCAGGCGATGATGTCGCCCTTCAGGACGTAGAGGCTCTTCCAGAGGGCCTCACCCTTGCCGGGAATGGAACCGTAGCGGGGCAGGATCTCCTGATGCTGGTAGACCGATATCCCGTGGCTCCGGGCGATCTCCACCGTTCGGTCGGTCGATCCGCTGTCGATGAGCACTATCTCGTCCAGGAGGGGATGTCGCTCCATCAGCTCGGCCTTGAGCGATGCCACGATAGTACCGACAGTCGGCTCCTCGTTCAGCGCGGGCAGCCCCAGACTGATGGTCACGCCGGCCGACCTCTTCAATCGCACCAGCAGCTCCAGATCCGACCACTCCTCGCTGTCGAAGGTGTTCTCGGCGAACCACTTGTCCACCAGGGTGGAGATCGGCATGGCCGCTCTGGCCCGCTCCTCCTGGAACAGCTTCCCGAAGTCGGGCCTCAACCCCTCCACCGGCTCCTTGGTCTTGACCACGATCACCTGACAGTCCGCCTCCCGCACCACCCGCTCGGCGATGGACCCGAAGAGGTAGGGCTCCGCGGGCGAGGGGGCTGCCGAAGCGCCCATCACCACCACCTGATGGTTGCAGGTCTCTGAGAGGATGGCCTGGACCACCGACTCCGACACCTTGAAGGCCCTCTCCACCCGGTTACTGGGCACCGCGGCCAGGAAGCGGTTGAAATGCTCCTTCTCTCGCTCCACGTCCTCCACGGTGAGCCCGGGCGGTATCACCCGCAGGGCCGTCACCGTGGCGTCGTATCGCTCGGCCAGCCCCACCGCTAGCCGCAGGGCCAGGATCGCGTGGGGACCACCGCGAACCGGCAGGAGGATCCGTTTCGGGTTTCCCAGGGCGTGGAGCTTCACCAGGGCGATGTCGCAAGGCGGATCCTTGGCGATCTCGTCGATGGTCGTCCCGAAGATGGAGTTGGGAGTGGTGGTGGAGCCCTTCCAGGCCATCAGCAAGAGGTTGGACTTCTCCTCCTTGGCGGCATCCGCTAAA
>JAMCTB010000236.1 GCA_023380955.1 Chloroflexota bacterium
GTAGTAACGACTTCAGTCGTTCGCGACCCGAATGGACGAACGACTGAAGTCGTTACTACAGGGGCGCGTACTCTGTGCAGACCTTAACTTGTAAGGAATGGTCCTGGACCCGCCCTTACTGCTCTCCACCCCTCCCCCCCAACCCCTCCCCAACACGGGGAGGGGCGCATCTCCCCATCCTATATGAGGAAGGGGGGTAGGCAGGCCCCCCGGTACAGATCTTGCCCGAACCGGTGAATCCATTTGCGGCAAGGAGGCCCATAGATGGAGCCATCGGAAGAGCGAGCCAAGGATGATCTGGCCCAAGAACCCTTCCCGCCCACCGACACCACTCTCAGGGAGCCCGGGCTGCGGGCAGGCCTGGACGATCGCCGCCTGGGCGGTCGGGAGGTGGGGAGCAGCCTTCGCGACCAGGAGATCGCGGGAAACGCCCTCTTCGCCCTGGCCGAGGACGGCCGCGTCGATCTGGGGGACGGGCTGGATGACCGGATAACGGTCAAGATCGAGGGCCGCATCGCCACCCTCAGCGGCATCGTGGATTCCGCCGAGGAGCGGATGGCCGCCGAGGAGCTGGTGGAGTCGATACCCGGCGTCGAGCTGGTGCAGAACGCCCTCACCGTCTCGGTGGATGGCTACATCGACGACGAGGATCTCAACCGCCGGGTCAGGGAGCGGCTCGATGCCTCGGGCCTCGCCTCGGTAGGGTCGCGGGTGTCTCACGGCGTGGCGCGGCTGGTGGGAAGCGTCGAGCGGCTGGCCGACGAGGAGCGAGCCGTCCGGGTAGCGGCCGGCGTCAAGGGGCTGGGCAACGTGCTCAGCAACCTCAAGGTGCGGATGCCGGAGTACACCGACGACATCGACCTGAAGAGCCTGGCCAACCGGGCGCTGGCGCTCGACGACCTGGTGGTGCTGGACCGCCAGATCCGCGTCGACAACGGGATCGTGGAGATCGCGGGCAGGGTCAAGTCCCTCGCCGACTGCCGGCGGATTCGCCGCCTTCTCAGCGAGATCGACGGCGTCCGGGGCATCAAGACCCACATCCGGGTGGACCGCAGCCTCTTCCGCGATTTCCAGGCGCGGACCCATCTCTCGACGGGGAGGTAACCATGCGCAGAGTACGCACCCCTATGGTTAAGGCCAGCACTCGACCCATCCTGCCCGGGCGGGTAGAGCCTACCTGGCGGCAGGCCCAATGGCCGATCGAGGCAGACAGGGTGAAGTCCAACTTCCCGCCCAGGGGTTTCGAGGGGCCGGATTCCATCCAGGGGACTGTCATCTGTCCAGTCTGCCACGCCATCTCCGATGGGAAGCACTGGCGCCTGGACGAGCAGGAGTACCTTCGGCTCCGCCGCGACCCGAACGTCCGGATCGAGCTGTGCCCCGCCGACGAGAGGATCCGCCGCCAGATGTTCGACGGCGAGGTGGTGCTGAGGGGCGCGTGGCTCCAGGACCACAAGGAGGAGGTGCTGAACTGGGTGCGGAACGAGGAGAAGCGGGCCCGCAGCACCAATCCCATGGCCCGGCTGGCCACGGTCCAGGAGAGGGATGACCACATCTACATCCTCACCACCAGCCAGGCCCTGGCCCGGCGGATAGGCAGCGGGCTCAAGAGTGCTTTCAAAGGCCGGCTCACCATCCAGCGACTGCCCTACGAGACCTTTACCAGGGTGAGGTGGGCCCGCGACGATTGAGATGGGGGGATTCCCTCTCCCTCTGGGAGAGGCGATGACCCGTCTCCCCGTCAGTAACTTCGGAGGATTGCGATGTACTACGAGATCCGCGGCAAGGACGTGGAGCTCTCCGAAGCGGTGCAGTCCCTGGTCCGCGAGAAGCTGGGCTTGTTGGAACGTTTGCTGCACCACTACCAGAGCGACTCGGTGATGGCCTCGGTAAGGCTGCACCGGCTGCCGGTGACCGACGAGTTCTACAACATCCGGGTGGTGCTGGAGTTGCCCGGCGATCGCTTCTTCGCCTCGGCCAACGCCGAAACGCTGGAGAGCGGCTTGGTCAACGTAGCAGCCGAGCTGGAGCGGCAGCTTCAGCATCTGCTGGCCGACAAGCGGAACGAGACCCACTGGAAGCGGATTAGCCACACCAGCGAGACGGTCCGGCGCAACGTCCCCGTCAACGAGGACGAGCTGGTGGAGATCCAGGAAGAGGTTCAGTACCGCACCGAGCAGCAGGCCCACCACGAAGGTCCGACCGAGAAAGCTGCGTAGCCGGTACGGACAGCACGGGCGCCCCTTGTCGGCCATCCGCGCCGCGAGGGGCGCTCCTGTCCCCGCAGACGATCCAGGCAACAAAAGCGACCTGTAGTAACGACTTCAGTCGTTCGCGACCCGAATGGACGAACGACTGAAGTCGTTACTACAGGGTTCCTACCGACTGAAAGCGTTACTACATCGTGCCTCCCGAGTGCCCCGTAGACATCGATTGGCGAACCCTGCCCGAGGAGGATCCGGGCCATTGTGGGCCGGGCGGAGCCGGCTGGAGCTCCTTTTGGCACCGACGCCAGCGAGCTGGCGCCGGCTATCCCCTGCGTGGTACTGGGCCCCGGCGATATCGCCCAGGCCCACACCTCCGAGGAGTGGGTGGAGCTGGAGCAGGTAGCCCAGGCAGCCGAGGTCTACGCAGAGCTGGCGCTACGCTGCTGAGGGACGGCCCCGGGCCGTCCCTCAGCAAGGGTGAGCTACTTCTTCGTCGGCTTCTTCTTGGCGATGATGGCCGAGAGCTCGGCGGCAGAGGCTCCGCTCTGGATAGCCGTCTCCATCCCATCCTCGACCTCGAACATGATCTTCATGTTCTCCATCAGGATGCCGAGGGCCTCCCTGGGGATAGCCACGACACCGTCCTCATCGGCGATGAGGACGTCGCCGGGCTTCACCAGGACACCGCCGATCTCCACCGGGACGTTATAGGCGGCTAGCTGAAGGTCGGCGGGCTTGTCCCGAGTGGCGGAGCCGGTGCAGTAGAGGGGCATGCCCATCTCCCGGTAGCCGGCCAGGTCTCGGGCCCCACCATAGACCACTATCCCTCTCAGCCCCTGCCGCCTGGCCATCGCCCCCTGGTTGTCCCCGGCGAAGTGGCCGTCGTAGCCCTTGCCATCTATGACCAGGATGCTCCCCGCCGGGGACTGCTCTATCACGAGGTAGTTGTTCAGCTTGGGTGCATCGGGCCGGGGAGAGGAGAACAGCACCGTCGTGGCAGGTCCGACGATCTTGGCATCCTCGAAGCCCCGGACGGGGCGGATCCCCGCGATTCCGCTCTTGATGCCTGAGATGGCCAGGGCATCCTTCACCATCCCGGTGGTTACCCTCTGCAGTAGCTCCATCACCTCTGCTGGAACCGGATCGATCTGGGCCACTAGACTCACCTCCTCGCTACGCCTTTCTCCGCTGCCAAACCTCGGGGTTCAGCATCTCTGTGGGATTCCCGGCCAGGTAGTTCTCCACGTTGTCCACGGCCGTGGTGACGAACCGCTCGAACACCTCCTCCGTGGTCCAGCCGGTGTGAGGGCTCAGAACGACGTTATCGAGCCGCCGCAGGGGGCTGTCCGGCGGAAGGGGTTCCTCCATGTAGACGTCCAGCCCCGCTCCTGCCATGCGCCCCTCCTGCAGCGCACTGATCAGCGCCGCCTCGTCGGTTAGCGCCGCCCTAGCAGTGTTGATCAGGATGGATCCTGGCTTCATCTGAGCGATCTCCGCGGCCCCGAGGATGCCTCGGGTCTCTTTGGTCGAACGCAGATGCAGGGAGACCACGTCGGACACCCGGAGCAGCTCCGCCAGCGGCAGATAGGTGGCGCCGGCGGCGGAGGCCCGCTTGGGGGTAAGGGTTGGTCCCCACGCCACCACCTTCATTCGAAAAGCCGGCGCGATGCTGGCGACGTCGCTCCCTATCGTGCCCAGGCCGATGATCCCCAGGGTCTTCTCCTGAAGCTCGCGACCGAAGATGTCCGGCCATTGCCCGCCTCGAACCGCCCTGTCGGCAAAGGCCAACCGGCGGGAAACGGCCAACAGGAGGGCATAGGTAAGCTCCGTGACGGCCCGCACCGATTGGCCCGGAGTGCGGGTGACCAGGATCCCCAGCTCTGTCGCCGCCGGTATCTCGAGGTTGGCGAAGCCCGTCCCCGTCATGGAGAGCAGCTTCAGCTCCGGCAGGGAGGAGAGAACGTGGCGGCTGAGAGGTGTCCTCTCTCGATTCCCCAGAACGATGGTAGCGCCCTGCATCCGGGCGATGGCATCGTCCTCGTCCCGTATCCTTTCGGTGTGGACCGCAACCTCGCCCATCCTCTCGAGCCGAACCAGGTTCGGTGAGTTCAGAAAAATGCCCTGGTAGTCGTCCGGTATCACTATCTTCATACACGCACCTATCAAGAGAATAAGTCTGTCGTCGGTTGCCTAGGCCAGGAGGGTGCAGCTCTCCAGGTTGATGGAGACAGAGACCTCCTGTCCAACGTCGAAGATCTCCAGAGGATGGGCCTGGACGCGGACCCGTGTACCCAGCATCTCCAGCTGATAGTCGTTCAGGTTTCCGAGGAAGGTGGCCTGCTGCACGACACCCTTGAGGCTACCCTCGCCCAACCGCACGTTCTCGGGCCGCACCGCGAGCATCAGGTCGGCGCCGGGTTGCGGCGAGAAGGGGATGGCCATGGTCACCGCCGCCTGAGACCCCAGGGAGAGCTGCCACCTACCATCCTGTCCCCCCAGAACCCTGGCCGGGATCAGGTTGACGAGCCCCATGAAGTCGGCAACCATTCGGTTGCTGGGCTTCTGGTAGATCTCCCTGGGCGGGCCGTACTGCTGCAGCTTTCCCGCGCTCATCACCGCCACCCGGTCGGACAGGGCCATGGCCTCCGCCTGGTCGTGGGTGACGTACACGAAGGTGATGCCGATCCGCTTCTGAAGCTCCTTCAGCTCCCAGCGCATGTGCTCCCGCAGCTTCGCATCCAGGTTGGACAGCGGTTCGTCCAGCAGCAGAATGGAGGGCTCCACCACCAGCGACCTGGCCAGGGCGACCCGCTGCTGCTGCCCGCCGCTCAGCTGCCCCGGGTACCTCTTCTCCAGCCCCTTCAGACCGACGATCTCCAGGATCCTGGTGACCCGGTCCCTCGTCTCATCTCCGGGCTTTTTCAACACTTCGAGGCCGAAGGCGACGTTCTGGTACACCGTCATGTGGGGCCACACGGCGTAGTTCTGGAAGACCATGCCCATCAGTCGCCGCTCCGGGGGAAGAGCGAACCCCGGCGAGGAGTAAACCCGGCCATCCACCATGATCGTCCCGGCGTTGGGCTGGGCGAAGCCCGCCAACATCCGCAGCGTCGTCGTCTTGCCACACCCGCTGGGCCCCAGCAGGGTGACGAACTCGCCGTCTTCTATGGTCAGGTTGAGGCCGTCCACCACGACGTTACTGCCGAAACGCTTGGTCACGCCCTCGAACACGATGCAACCCATTACTGCCTCCGGTCACGCGAGTCGAGGGTCGACTTTGACCCCTCGTGAGAGTGATGGACCACTACTGCCCTCCCGACGTCCCCGACATGGGGCGCCCACCCAACCGGCTCGCCAGGGCCAAGGCGGCGGATATCACGGCCATGTTGACCATGGCCAGGGCGGCCACCGGCTCGATTTGCCCCGTCTCGTAGAGGTTGTACACGGCCACAGCCAGGGTAGTGGTGGACGAAGTGAACAGCAGGATCGAGGCGCTGAGCTCCTGCAACGAGGGCACGAACACCAGCAGCCACCCGGCGAACAGGCCGCGCCGGGTCATGGGAACGGTCACTTTGAGAAGGGTCCGAAGCCACGACGCGCCGGTTATCCTGGCGCCCTCTTCCAGGGATGGGTCCACCTGCTGAAGGGCGCTGTTGGACGAGCGCACCGCCAGAGGGATGTACCGGGTGACGTAGGCCACGAGCAGGATGCCCAGGGTGCCGTAGATGTTGATGGGGGCCCGCAGCCAGGCCTGCACCAGCCCCACGGCCAGAACGATGCCCGGCAGCCCCAGCGGTATCAGGGAGATGTAGTCCAGCAGCTTCCTGCCGCGCAGGGTGGTGCGCAGATCGATGTAGGAGATCAGGACCCCGACGGTCATGGCGATGGTCGCCGCGGAGATCGCCAGCACGAGGCTGTTCACGATAGCGCGCTGCGTCACCTCGTACTTCAGCAGCACGAACTGGTAGTTCGCCAGGGTGAGGTTCTGCAGGAAGTCCAGCCCCCAGCTTCGGCTCAGCGACACCCCCAGGAGGGTGCCGTAGGGGAGAAACACCGACAGGGTGAAGACCAGGAGACAGAGCCCCAGCGCCAGGTAGCCCTTGCCGCCGATGTCTATCAGCTGGGGCCTCGCGCCCTTTCCGCCCATGGTCACGTAGGATCGCCTTTCCAGGAAGCGGCGCTGCAGGTAGAGGGAGCCGACCGTCAGGGCTATCAGCAGGACCGACAGCGCCGAGGCCAGCTCGTACTTGGGCGGGTAGTTGAACAACGCGTAGATCCTGGTGGGCAGGGTGTATATCCTGGCCGGCAGACCCAGGATTGCCTGGGAACCGAAGAGGGCGATGGCGTTGACGAAGGCCATGAGAGCGCCGGACAGGATGGCCGGGGCCACCAGCGGGAGGGTGATCTTGAGGGCCGTCCTGATCCGTCCGGCGTGGAGCATCTGCGCGGATTCCTCCAGGGAGGAGTCCACAGACTCCAGGGCGCTGGAGGCCAGCATGAACACGAAGGGGAAGGTGTGGGTGCTGGTGACGAAGATCATCCCCCAGAGGCTGAAGACGTTGAAAGGTCCCCGCTCGACCCCGATCAGGGAGACGATCAACCGGTTGATCAACCCCGCGTTGGGGCTCAGGAGGCTAACGTAGGCGATGGCCGTGAGAAAGGGTGGTGTCATGTAGGAGATGTACACCAGCAGTCGCACCAACCCCTTGCCGGGCATGTTGGTGCGACTGACCGCCCAGGCCATGGGAGCCCCAACTAGCACGGCAACCATGGCGCAGCCGATGCCCAGCCAGAGGGAGTTGAGCAGCGCCGTGTAGTAGCTGCGGGCGGAAAGGGCCGTTACGAAGTTGTCCAGGCTGAGGGCGCCGTCGCTGGTGACGCTCCTGAGAAGCAGGAAGACCACGGGATATACCACCAGGAGAACGAGCACTAGGGCGCTGGCCCCCAGGAACAGCCCCTCCACAGGGATGCGACGCGAGCGCCGCATCCCTGCCTCGATGGTAGTGGCACTAGAGGCCAACTTAGGCCTCCCCTCGCAAGCTCACAGGGCTCATCCGAAGATCTCCGAGAACTTCGCCTTGATCTGCTCGACGTTCTTCAGGACGTGGTCGTAGTCGATGGGGAGCAGCTTCATCTTGTCCAGGCCGGGGTTGCCGGACGGAGCCGGGGAATCGATCCGAGCGCCGTAGAGACCCTCCCCGATGTAGAGTGGCTGCACCTCGTCGCTCAACATGAACTCGGCCAGCAGCTTCGCGGCGTTGGGATTGGGCCCGCCCTTGATCACGGACGTGGGGGCCGGGATCAGGAAGACCCCATCCTCGGGGAACACGGCCTCGACCGGCTGCCCCTTGCTGCGGTCCCGCCAGGTGTAGGAGTCGGAGGCCTCGGCGGCGATCAGCCGCTCACCAGAGGTGAGCGCTGTGGCCACCTGAGCCGCCCCCTGGACGATCATCACGTCGTTCTTGGCCAGCTTCTGGTAGTAGTCCCAGCCGTAGGTCTTGGAGAGATAGCCCACCGCCATCATCGCCGTCGCGGTGTAGTTGGGATCGGGATGGACCAGCTTCCCCTTGTACTTGGGGTCGAGGAGGTCGGTCCACTTCTTCGGCACGTCCGCTCCCGTGACCTTGTCCTTCCGGTAGGCGATGTCGGCTAGGTTGAGCCGCTGGGCGACCCAGAGGCCCTGAGGGTCTTTGGCCGCGTCGGGGACCTTCTCCCAGTTGGCCGGCTTGAAGGGCTCCAGTAGCCCCTTCTGGCCGAGCTGGATGAAGGCCGAGGGGTCCGTTATGGTCAGCACGTCGGCCATCACCTTGCCGGCACTCACCTCGGTCTGGAAGCGCTGGAGCGTCGCCTCGCCGCCCGAGCGGAACAACTCGACCTTGATGCCGTACTTGGCCTCGAACCGCTTGGCGATCTCGTTGGCCGCGTTGACCGGGGTGGAGGTGTAGTAGCTTACCTTCCCCTCTTTCTTTGCGGCCTCGATGTTGACGGTGGACTGGGTCGGGGCCGCGGCCTTCGTGGGGGTTGTGGCCGCCTGGGCAGGGGCAGAGGCGGCTTGAGTAGGTTTCGCCGGCTCAGCGGCCGCGGGGGCCTTGGTGGGCGCCGGCGGCTGGGCGGCAGGGGGCTGAGAACAGGCGGAGATGACCACCAGGGACAGCGCCAGGGCCACTGCGAACCAAAGGGACCTCTTGACGATCATGGTTCCGAACCTCCATAGATCTCTCTTAGGATGCGAAATCCAGGGTATCGCGCCCGACCAGGTCCGCTTTGCCTTCACCACCCTCTACTGTGCAGCTGCTCGCCCTTGACCGTTCGGATCAGCCGGCTGCGATCGGCCCCATGGTAGGCCCGCGAGAACTCCATCACCTCGCCTGAAGAGAGATAGGCGATGCTCTCCACCACCAGGAGGGGACTCCCGACGGGCAGGTGCAGCAGCTCTGCGCGAAAACGGTCTGCCTGGATGCATTCGATCACCTCTTCGCCCCGGACTGCGGAGAGCCCGCTCTTGTACTCCAGCATCGCCGCGAAGTGCTGGGACTCCAGCTCGGTGCGGGTGAAATCGGGGAAGAAGCGGCAGGGGAGGTAGAGGGTGATGTAGGAGATGGGCTCCTCCTGAACGAGGCGGAGGCGCCTGATCTTGTGCAGCGGCTCCCCCACGGGGACGGACATCTTTGTCGCCAGCCGCCGATCGGCGGACACCCGCTCGGCGCTGTAGTGGACCACTCGGCTCGGGAGGGGTTCCGGCGAGGAAGCCTGGCTGTCCAGCTGCTCTGCCATCTTGGGCGGGAGCACGTAGGTGCCCCGCCCTCGCTGCCGCGCCAGGATCCCCTCTCTTACCAGGGAGGCGACGGCCTGCCTGACGGTGATGCGGCTGACGCCGAACTGGTCGCACAGCTCCTGCTCGGTGGGGATCCTATCGCCGGGAGCCAGTTCCGTGAGAGCCGTCTCCCGCAGGAAGAGCTTGAGCTGTCGCCAGAGGGCTACGGGGCTGTCCTTAGCGAGGGTGGCCACTGCCGCTCCAAAAGACCTAATACATTATATGACCTTCGGCAGGAGAGGATAGTGGTTGCAGAGGCCGTTGTCAACTACCTGGGGCACAGGGCTTGCGCAGCGGGTGGAGATGAGGATTGAGGGGGGAGAGAAGAGGAGTTGGCTGGAGTAGTAGGGGGGAGGCTGGAGGCCGGGGTTGGCACGAGTTTCTTGG
>JAMCTB010000237.1 GCA_023380955.1 Chloroflexota bacterium
CGGGAGCTCGCAAGGCGGAACTGCATCGTCGCTTCCCGGAACACGAACGGTTCGGGGAGGCTCTGACGGATATTTACGCGGCAGCTCCACCTCACTTAGCCATCATGGACGCCATACAGGGCATGGATGGTGATGGGCCCACGGCCGGGCGAGTGCGGCAGGTAGGCCTACTGGCGGCCAGTCGCGATGGGGTGGCGCTGGACGCTGTCATGTGCGCTGTCGGCGGCATCGATTCCCGGTGGGTCCCCACCTTCGCCGCCGCCCGTAGGCAGGGGGTTGGTGCGGCCACGCTGGATGAGATCGAGGTTGCTGGTGTGCCTCTTGAGGACGCACGCCAGCGCACTCGCCCCTTCGCTTATCCGATGACCTACCGGCTGCTGGCGCACTCCTGGGTACCTGAACGGGTGTGGGATTTGGCAGGGAGGCATGTAGCCGGATCCCCCACACCCGTCGTTCTAGCAGACAAGTGCAACGGTTGCCAGACATGCGCCCAGAACTGTCCGGCAGAGGCAGTAGCCGTCGTCGACAAGAAAGCGCACATCGACCGGAAGAAGTGCATCAGCTGTTTCAGCTGCCACGAGTTGTGTCTCCAGCAGGCCATAGGGATCAAGATTCCATGGATCTGGCAGTTGTTCAGGGTATGACGTCTGCTGGCCTTGAAAATGCGGCCTGGGCTGCTTGGCGATGCACGCCGCCATGTCCAGAGACTGCTCCTCCGTATCCATGCCGCCGCAATTGGTGAGATCGGCTGGCTTACCCACTTTGGGGTAGCGCCCTGACTGTCGCGCTGTCAAGACAATTGACAAGACATATCGCTTGAGTTAGCCTTCCCCGGGCGGCCTCATGATAATTGAGGTGTGCCCAGGAGGCCAACGGTGAGCGAAGAGCGCAGAGGGCAACTTCTCGATATTCTGGACTCTTCTCCCAAGCCCGTGTCTGGCACGGAGTTGGGCCAGCGGCTCGGCGCCACTCGCCAGACGGTGGTGCAGGACATCGCCATCCTGCGTGCCCGGGGTGAACCGATCATCGCCACCTCCAGGGGTTATCTGCTTTCCTCCTCCCTCACCCCCAACCGCTACAAGGCCATCCTCGCCGTGCGTCATCGTCCCGAGCAGACGGAGGATGAGCTCACCATCATGCTGGATCTGGGACTTCGGGTGGTGGACGTGAGCGTTGACCACCCGATCTACGGGGAGATGCGGGGAATGCTGATGCTGGACTCGCGGGAGGACCTGCGGGACTGGCTTCGCACCATTAGGGAGAAACAGGCGCACCTGCTCTCGGAACTGACCGATGGCATTCACCTGCACGCTGTCGAGGCTCCTCGTGCGGAGTTAATTGAGCGCGCACGGCAGGCCCTGCGCGAGAGGGGGTACCTGTTCGAGGAGGCGGGGTGACCCGCGACAGGGAGACGGGGCGACTTGCCCGAACGCGGCACGATCGAATCAACTGGATAGGGAGGACTTTTCATTGGCGTCGCTGGCACACGAGCAGCCCCAGATGTTCGGGGCAGATCCAATGGCACGTCTGGATGCCGTGCCGATCAGCGGCTTCCACAAGCGGCTGGTGGCGGTTAGCGGCATCGGCTGGATGTTCGACTCCATGGACGTCGGTATCATCTCCTTCGTTGTCGCTGCCCTCGCCAGGGATTGGAAGCTGATCCCCGACCAGGTAGCCTGGCTGATCAGCATCGGCACGCTTGGCATGCTGGTGGGCGCGGCCCTGGGCGGTACCCTCGCCGACCGGTTCGGTCGGAAGACCATGTTTCAGATGACCATGCTGATCTTCAGCCTCGCCACCGCATTCTGCGGCCTGGCCTGGAGCTACGCCGCGCTGGCGCTCGGGCGGTTCCTGGTCGGCTTCGGCCTAGGGGGCGAGCTTCCCATCGCCAGCACGCTGGTCAGCGAGTTCTCTCCTGCCAGGTGGCGCGGCCGGATGCTGGTGCTCCTGGAGAGCTTCTGGGCCTACGGATGGGTCCTGGCGGCCTTGATCGCCTTCTTCCTTATACCGAGCTACGGATGGCGAGCCGCGTTCTTCGTAGGGACGGTACCCGCCCTGTACGTCTTTGTGCTGCGCCGCTCCCTTCCGGAGTCACCTCGCTTCCTTCTGGCCAAGGGAAGGGCGGAAGAGGCCGAGGATGTGATAAGCGGCGTCGAGAGGGCCTCCGGGGTGTCACGGCCGGAGGGCGCGGCGAAAGTCGCCCTCGTGGGGGATGCTGTCGGACCGGCGGAGAGTGCCTCGCAGCGGTTCGCGGAGCTGTGGAGCCAGCCCTATCTGCGCCGGACGGTGATGCTTTGGGTGCTGTGGTTCACTATCGTCTACTCCTACTATGGCATATTCACCTGGCTGCCGACGCTGCTCTCCGAGAGCGGACGCGGTCTCACCAGCTCCTTCCTCTACGTCCTGATCATCACCCTGGCGCAGATCCCGGGCTACTTCAGCGCTGCATACCTGGTGGACAAGATCGGGCGGAAGTGGACGCTGGCGCCCTACCTGTTCCTGACTGCCGTGGGGGCCTTCTTCTTCCGCAACGCCGGCACAGAGTCGGCGATCCTATTCTGGGGATGCTTCATCTCGTTCTTCAACCTGGGGGCCTGGGGCGTGGTCTACACCTACACACCTGAGATGTACCCCACCAGGACCAGGGGCACCGGGGCCGGCTGGGCCGCGGCGTTTGGTCGGTTTGGTGGAGTGCTGGCCCCGCTCGCGGTGGGTCAGATGCTGAAGGGCTGGGGCGTCGGGTACGAGTCGATCTTCCTGATGTTCGCTGCCGTCCTGCTCGTCGGTGCCATCAACGTGGTGCTGCTGGGTGAGGAGACGAAGGGCCGTCGGCTGGAGGAGATAGCTGGCTAACGAGACGGTGCTCCTGGGCCAGCTGGGAGTAGCGCTGGGCACGGGCGGCATTGTGGGCGAGGTCCTCGTCGGTGACTGTGCGGATAATCCGGGCCGGCACGCCCACGGCGAGGCTACGCGGTGGAATGCTCTTTCCCTCACCAACCACGGCGCCCGCGCCGACGATAGCCCCCTCTCCTATGGTCGCTCCACTGAGGATGATCGCGTGGATCCCCACCAGCGCCAGCTTCCCAACGGTGCAGCCGTGGACCACGGCACCGTGACCCACGGATACGTCGTCCTCGATCACCACCGGTTTTCCATGGTCGACGTGGATTGTGGTGTTGTCCTGAATGTTGGTGTTGCGTCCGATGGTGACGCTGGCCAGGTCGGCCCGAATGACGACGTTGTACCACACGCTGCTGCCCGACCCAATGGTCACGTCGCCGATCACCTGAGCACCTTCGGCGATGAACACGTCGTCGGCCACCTTCGGGGTCTTTCCGTTAAACGGGATTAGGCCCATGACCATCCTCCTACGTCGAGTTCTGAGTTCTGGGTTCTGAGTTCTCTGGAACTCCCAGAACTCGGAACTTAGAACCCAGAACTACTTGAGTGCTTCCGTTGTGAGGCGCACGATGTCGGTGAGGGTGTTGGCAATCCTCGCGCCCGCCGATTCCAGCGCCTTCACCTTGTCGCCGGCCTGCCCAGAGCCGTCCGAGGATATCGCACCGGCGTGGCCCATTCGCTTCTCAGGCGGTGCGCTCTTCCCGCTGATGAAGGCAATCACCGGCTTGCTCATCTCCGCTATGAAGCCGGCCGCATCCTCCTCCTGGGTGCCGCCCAGTTCGCCGATCATCACCACCGCTTTCGTCTCGGGGTCCTCCTCGAACAGCCGAAGGTACTCCACGAAGTTGTTGCCGATCACCGGGTCCCCACCGATCCCCACATTGGAGGTCTGGCCGATGCCGGCCTCGCCCATCAACTTGGTCACCTCGAAGCAGAGGGTGCCGCTGCGGGAGGCCACGCCCACCGGACCCGGAGTTGCGCACGAGGGAGGATACATCCCGAGGCTCGTCTGGCCGGGGGTGATGATGCCCGGGCAGTTGGGGCCGATCACCCACACGCCCTTCTGTTTGGCCAGGGCGCGGATCTGCATGCTATCGTGCACGGGCACGCCCTCGGTGATCAGCACCACGAGGGGGATCTCCCCGTCTATCGCCTCCAGGGCGGCATCCAGGGTGTACGGGGCCGGAACGTAGATCACCGACGCATCTACGCGATGGTCCAGCCTCGCCTCCGCGATCGTGTCGTAGATGGGGATGCCCAGCACCTCCTGGCCACCCTTGCCGGGGGTCACCCCGGCGACGATGTTGGTGCCGTAGTCCAGCATGAGCTTGGTCTGGATCTGCCCGAAGCGCCCCGTCGCGCCCTGTACCAGGACCGTCGTGTTCCTGTCGACTAGGATGGACAAGTCGGCCTCCTCGTGGTGGGACTGAGTAAGCTGTGAGTCATGTGCGATGTGCCAGGGTTCTGAGTTCTGAGTTCTGGGTTCTGACTCCGGCCCGTCTTTTCCTCTCGTGGAGTCTGCGCTTCTGCGAATAGGATACGAGCCACAGGTGCCTCGATCCGAAACCCCAGAACTCAGAACCCAGAACTATTCAATGGCGTCACGCCTGGGCAGCGGCCTTGGTAGCCTCGTCGATGCTCGGGAAGACGGAGATGCCGGCGGACCGGAGCATCTGCTCGCCCACCTCGGCTCTCGTACCGTGGACCACGGCGAAGATCGGCACCCGCGGCTTTCTCTCAGCCAGGGCGTCCAGCACCCCTCCCGCCGCATCCTCCGGGAGCGATATGGAGAGGCTGAAGGCCAGCAGGATCGATTTCACCCTCGGGTCGGACTCCGCCTTCTTGATTACCAGCGAGAGGGCGTCTCGCGCCTTGGTCTTGCTGGCTCCTCCACCCGTGTCCAGGAAGTTGGCTGGGGTCGCGCCGTAGTGGCGCACCAGATCCAGCAGGCTCATCACCAGTCCCGCACCGTTGCCCATTATCGCCACGTCCCCATCCAGGTCGACGTAGCTGACCTTCTTCTCTCGTCCCTCTTTCTCCAAGGGGGCGAGGTTGGCTTCCTGGGGCCGGCTCTGGAGGAACGGCTGGCGGAAAGCCGCGTCGTCGTCCAGGACGACCTTGGCGTCCGCGGCGTAGAGCCGGCCGGCCGCGGTGACCACCAGGGGATTCACCTCCACGAGGTGGGCGTCCAGGTTGCGGAAGGCCGCGTACAGCCTGGAGAGGAAGCCGGCGAACGCGGTCGCATCGTCCCCTGTGAGCCCGGCCAGCTTGGCTATCTGAAGCGCCTCGTAGGCCCGCAGTCCCTTCAAGATGTCCACGCGGAAGCGCACCAC
>JAMCTB010000238.1 GCA_023380955.1 Chloroflexota bacterium
CAGGCCGCCTTTGGAGATGGGATCGTACTCCAGGATCGTCTTCCCGTAGCTAGGTGCCTCGGTCAGACGGATGTTGCGCGGTATCACCGTCTCGAAGACCAGATCGGGGAAGTGGCGGATCACCTCCTCGACCACCTGGCTGCTTAGATTGGTGCGGCCGTCGTACATGGTGAGCAGCACCCCCAGCACCGCGAGGTGCGGGTTGATGCTGTCCCGCACCATGTCGATGGTGTGCATCAGCTGGGCAAGCCCTTCCAGCGCCAGGTACTCGCACTGGACCGGGACCAGCACCGCGTCGGCGGCGGTCAGGGCGTTGACGGTGAGGAGCCCCAGGGAGGGAGGGCAATCGATGATGGCCAGGGAGTAATCGGCCATCACCTTCTGGAGGGCCCTCTTCAAACGCCCCTCGCGGACCATCAGGTTGACCATCTCCACCTCGGCGCCGGCCAATCGACGGGCCGAGGGGATCAGGTGGAGGTCGGGATGGCGGGTGGTCCGCACGACCTTGGCCATGGATTCGCCCTCCACCAGCACCTCGTAGACGGAGCGCTCGAAGTTCCTCTCGTCGAAGCCGAGGGCCGTGGTGGCATTGGCCTGGGGATCCAGGTCAACCAGCAACACATTCCTGCCCTGGGAGAGATAAGCTCCCAGGTTCACGGCTGTGGTGGTCTTACCCACGCCACCCTTCTGATTGGCGACGGCGATGATCAACTCTGCAGACCTCTTGTAGCGTCGGGCCTTGTGCCCGACGGTCCCGGGCGATGGTACCAACGTCGGGGACGAGCCCCGACGCTACGCTATGCGAGACTCTTGTAGGCCTCCAACCTGCGCTCCACCTTCGCCCGGTCCGGCACCCCCTCCAGGCCGGGTTGCTCTACCGCGAAGGAGGCCGCGCAGCAGGCGAAGGCAGCGCTGTGGTAGGGATCTCGCGTGCGATGATACTCGATCAGGAAGGCCGCCGCGAAGACGTCCCCGGCTCCCGTCGGGTCCACCTCCCGCACCGAGAAGGCTGGGAACTCCCGCGGGTCGCCCCGGACGAAGATGGTTGCCCCTCGTGCGCCCTGGGTGAGCAGCGTGATGGGGACCCTATCCAGACAGCGGGGGAGGAAATCCGGATCTCCGGCCAGATCCTCCTCGCTGAAGATCACCACCTGCGATCCGGCCAGGAGGCGGTCGTCTCCCCTCCACGGACCCTGCCGGACCACTCCGCCAGCATCCCATCGCCGCAGAAGACCCTGAGGGGTCAGGCCGATCAGGGAAGCCGAGAATGGCTCCAGAAGGCTGCCGTCTATCTCGTGGGCCACCGGGGCTAGGTGAACGATGGGAGAGCCGGTCCACGCCTTCGGGACGGCTTCGGCGGGCACCCCCCCCGCTGCCCCCAGGACCCTCTGGGTCCGGCGCCCCCCCTGATACAGATTCTCGAAGCTGGTAGTGGCGGGAGCCGGACGGCGGGCGATCTCCACGCCGGGCAGGAGGCCTCCCCAGTCTAGCTCCTCACCCGCCACGGTGACTATCCCTGCGGCCAATCCCAACCGTGCCGCGGTGGTAGAGGCGTAGGCCACGCTGCCGCCCACGGCTGTGCCCCGCGCAAGCCGGTCGATGGTCAGGTGGCCCAAGGCCAGGTAGTCGGGCATAGTCAGAAAAGGGGTTATCTCTATGTAGGGCGGGGGCTTGTCCCCCGCCGCCCCCAAACAACGGCAGGGGCGGGCGGCAGGGCACACGACCCTGCCCTACGCCCTGTCACCGCCAGCAGGAGTTGGCTCCTACGAATATCTGGACGAGCGGCTCGGCGTCTTGGGGATGACGTTGACCCTGCGGTCCTCGCCGTAGCCGCTGCTCTCGGTCGCGACGTAAGGGTTGTTCTGAAGAGCCATGTGGACGATGCGGCGCTCGTTGGCGGGCATAGGCTCCAGGGCGACGGTTTGGCCCGTCCGCCGAACACGGTCGGCGACCCGCGACGCCAGGTTGCGGAGGGACTCCTCCCTCCGGGCCCTGTAGCCCTCCACGTCGACGGCGATCCGGACCCAGGAGTTGAGCTGCTTGCCCACCATCAGGTTGAGCAGGAACTGCAGAGAGGAGAGGGTCTCGCCCCGTCTCCCGATCAGGATCCCCAGGTCGTCGCCCGTGACCTCCAGGAGGATAGGGGACTCATCGTCCCCCGTCCCGCCCCTGCAGTCCACCTCGGCGTTGATGTCCATGTGGTCGAGCAGCTGCGCCAGCATCTCCTCGGCCACGGCGACGGCAACCCCCGGCTTGGCGGCGATCTCCCCCTTGGCTGGGGCGGCCGGCGCCTCCTTCTTGGCTGTGGCAGAAGCTGTATCCTTGAGAACCGTGACCCTCACCCGGGCGCTCTCTCCCCGGACGAAACCCAGGAGGCCCTTGTGGCCCTCGCTGAGGACGGTAACCTCTACTTCGTCGCGGCTCTTGCCCAGCTTACTGAGCGCCTGCTGGACCGCCTCCTCGACGCTCCTGGCGCTCACATCAACGCTTTCCATTCGCTCTCTTTTCCTCCCTCGGAGGCTTGGCGCCAGAGCCCTTCTTGGGCCTGGCGCCCTTAGAAATCTTCTGCTGAGGATTCACCGCTGCCCCGTCGCCGGGCGCGGGATCCGTGTCCGCCGACACCACCCGAGCTGGCGCCACAGAAGGCTTAGAGCCGGGCAGTATCCCTCCCCAGCCGGTCGTCAACCCTTGCTGGAAGAAGGTGAACAGGTTGGTGGTCACCCAGTACAGGGCCAACCCCGAGGGCACGCTGGTCGCCACGAAACCGAAGGTCAGCGGCATGAACAGCATCACCTTGTTCATGGTCTGCTGCTGCGGATCGGTGGACGGCATCGTCATCATCCGCTGCACGATGAACTGGGTCACCACCGTAAGGATCACCAGAATGTAGAAGGGATCCGGGTGGGCCAGACTGGGCAGCCACAGGAAGCCCTGGCTGAACTCGGGCGCCGTCTGCGCCAGGTGGAGCAGGGCATAATAGAGGCCGAACCAGACCGGCATCTGAATCAGCATAGGCAGGCAGCCCGCCATTGGGTTGATGCCATGCTCCTTGTAGATCCGCATGGTTTCCTGGGTCAGCCGTTCCTTGTCCTTCCCGTACCGGCGCTTCGCCTCCTCCATCAGCGGCTGAACGTCCCGCATCGCCTTGGAGGAGCGGATCTGCATCAGGTTCAAGGGGAAGGTTATGAACTTGATCGCCAGGGTCAGAACGATGATGGCGAGGCCGTAGCTCCCCAGAAACCCGTGGAGGGCAACCAGTGCTCCCGTCAGCGGCCATACGATTAGAGAGTTCCAGACCTCGGTCAAGCAAATTCCTCCTAAAGAGTTCGCTACTGCACAGTTGGCAGCCGGAGGCGTGCCATCGTCTTAGGGGACCGGATCGTAGCCCCCCGGATTGAAGGGATGGCAGCGAGCAATCCGCCCGGCGGCCATCCGCCCGCCCTTCCAGAGTCCGTACCTATCGATAGCCTCGTAGCCGTAGTGGGAGCAGGTGGGCTCGAAACGGCATGCTGCCGGAAGCATATGCGAAAGCGTAAGCTGATACAGTCTAATCAGAAACAGTCCGATCCATTTCGGAGCTAGTGTGATCCACGTCATTCTTGGTTAGGTCCCGTTTCCCGGACGGCGGTTGCTCCTTTGGCAGCAAACGGGCCCGCCGCAGCAGGATCTCCACGGCCCGGCTGACCTGCTCGAAGTCCGCCTCGGCGATGGCCGGACGGGCGATGAACACCAGGTCGCGCCCCCGGACGAGCCTTGGGAGGAGGCTTCTGACCGCCTCCCGGATCAGCCGCTTGGCCCGGTTGCGCGCCACGGCCTTGCCGACCCGCTTGCTGGTGGAAATCCCGATCCGGGTGATCTCCAGGTTGTTGGGTGCTACGTATAACACCAGCAGCGGGTGCGCCCACGATTGCTTAAGGGCACGCACCCGCTGGAATTCTGCGCTCTTCTTAAGACGGTGTCGTCTCTGCATGGGAGCCGCGCGGGGCGCGGTCACCACCCGGATATCTAGACGACGGTCAGCCTCTTGCGCCCGCGGAGCCTCCTCATCTTGAGGACCCTCCGACCGTCCTTGGTGGCCATCCGCTTGAGGAAGCCGTGTTCGCGCTTCCGCGGGATTCGCTTCGGCTGGTACGTGCGTTTCATGCAGCGCAAAACCCCTTGCAGTCAGTTCATTGATAAGCAAATTATACGGTTTGGGGTGCGGAGGTGTCAATGTGAGGGGGACAGGCGCGCCGACGGGGGAACGGGGTGACGTTGTGGAGGGCTACCTACGATGGGGATGGGTCCCGCCGGAGGCGGCTGGACGGGAAGGGGACCATCCACTACGTGGGCCCCTACGAGCGGAGCGCGGGGAACGGCCAGGACGTGACCGAGGTGGCTGTGAACGTGCCGGAGGGCAAGTTCACGCCTCTCCCAAGGGGAGAGCAATGGATAGACACATAGTTAAACCTGGCTAACAACGTAGCTGTTGACTAAGTAGCTCCACCTCTGCTATACACCACCCAACCGAATATCGACCGGATTCCGGCAGGGCCGCCGGAGCTGTCCGACCAGTGTAGGTCGCCTCGCGCGACGATGCCTGCAACTACCCGCGTCCTATCGGCAAAGGGTCTTCGCCCAATTAGAAGGAGGGTATTGTGGACAGCATGCAATCGCCCGCGTCTCCGGAACCCCTGAAGCGACCCCTGACCCGGCGCCAACTGCTCAAAGGCCTCGGCCTCGCCGCCCTCGGCGCCGCCGCCGCGGCCTGCGCCCCGAGCGCGTCCCCGCCCGCCGAAGCCCCCAAGCCCAGCGGCGCACCCGCCCCGGCAGCCACCACCGCTCCTGCCGCGGCCGCTGCGGCCGCCAAGCCCGCAGGTGGCACTCTCAAGATCGGCGCCATCTTCCCCTTCACCGGCAGCCTCGCCCTGTTAGGGGAGGAATCCTGGCGCGGTGCCGAACTGGCCCGCATCCTCCAGAACAACAAGGGCGGCGTGCTGGGCAAGCAGATCGAGTGGGTCAAGGGCGACGCCCCGGACGCCAACGCGGCCGTCTCCGAGGCCAACCGGATGATCTCCTCCGAGAAGCTGCCCATCCTGGTGGGCACCTACTCCAGCACCCTCTCCCAGGCGGCCACCGAGGTCGCCGAGAGGAACAAGACGATCTACTGGGAGATGGGCGCCATCTCGGACCCCATCACCGAGCGGGGCTTCCAGTACCTCTTCCGCACCTGCGCCAACGGCTCCTCCGACGGCATCGTGGCGGCCAACTTCACCAAGGAGTCCATCGCCCCCAAGCTGGGGATCGACCCCGCCAAGCTGCGCTTCGCCGTCGTCCACGAGGACGCCCTCTACGGCACTACCGTGGGTACCGCTGCGGAGAAGCGGGCCAAGGAGATCGGCCTCAACTTCATCGGCCGCGAGCCCTACAACAGCCAGGCTACGGACCTCTCATCCCTCATCCTCAAGCTGAAGTCGAATCAGCCCGACGTGCTGGTCGCCACCTCCTACATCCAGGACCTGCTCCTCTTCTGGAAGCAGTCCCGGGAGCTGGGCTTCAGCGTCAAGGCGGTCATCGGCACCGGTGCGGGCTACTCCCTCACCGACTTCGCCAAGGCCCTGGGCGATGACACCACCGGCGTCCTCAACATCGACTTCCCCCAATACGACGTCAACGAGAGCTACGCCAAAGGGATCAAGGAGTATCAGAAGTTCTACCAAGACACCTTCAAGGAGCCCCCGCGGTCGGGCCACTCTCTGGCCAACTACATGGGCGCCCTGGTGCTGTGGGACGTGATCGGCCGGGCAGGGTCCACCGACCCCGACGCCGTCCGGAAGGCGGCCTTGGCCACCGACATCCCGGTGGGCGGCACCATCACCGGCTGGGGCGTCAAGTTCGCGGGCCCCGGCGAGAAGGAAGCGGGCCAGAACCTGCGGGCCGATCCCCTGGTTATGCAGTGGCAGAAGGGACGCCAGATGGCGGTGTACCCCAAGGAGGCCGCCGTGGCGGATCTGGCAGTGCCCTGGAAGCCTTCCTGGGCGAAGTAGACAAGACCAACCTCTCCCCCTGCCCCTCCCCTGCAAGGGGAGGGGAGAAGACCCCCTTCCCGCATCGGGAAGGGGGTTGGGGGTTAGGTCACTTAGAGGAGTCACCATGGTAGGGATACTCGCCCAGGTTGCGGTGTCCGGCATCCTCCTGGGTGGCGTGTATGCTCTGATAAGCATCGGCCTCACCCTGATTTTCGGCGTCCTGCGCGTCGTGAACTTCGCCCACGGCGAGTTCCTGATGATCGCCATGTACGCCACCTTCTGGCTGTTCCACCTGTACGGACTCGATCCTTACCTTTCCATCGTCCTGGTGGCGGCGCTGCTCTTCCTGCTGGGGTTGCTGGCCCAGTTCCTGATCATACGCCCTATCCTTAATGCCCCCTCCTCCATGCAGATCTTCGCCACCGTCGGGCTCTCGGTGGTCCTCCAGAACGCTGCCCTCCTGGTGTGGAAGGCCGACTACCGCTCGGTGGATACCTTCTACTCCAAGGCCGTGATCTCGATGGGACCGCTGCTGGTGGGGGTCTCCCGGCTGGTGGCCTTCCTGGTGGCCCTCGCCATCACCGCCGGCATCTTCCTCTTCCTCAAGAGGACCTACCTGGGTAAGGCGATCCGCTGCGTCACCCAGGATCGGACGGCAGCGCTGCTGATGGGGATCAACACCAACCGCATCTACATGGTCACCTTCGGCATCGGGACGGCGCTGGTGGGGATCGCCGGCGCCCTGCTGATGCCCATCTACCCCACCTTCCCCACCGTGGGCAGCTACTTCGTGCTCACCGCCTTCGTGGTGGTGGTGCTGGGGGGCATGGGCAACATGACCGGCGCCCTCTTGGGGGGGCTGATCATCGGGCTGGTGGAAGCCTTCAGCGGCTTCTACGTCCCCGCCCTGAAGGAGGCGGTCTACTTCGTCGTCTTCATCCTGGTGCTGCTGATCCGGCCCACAGGGCTCTTCGGGGTGGTGGGTGCCGAGGAGGTGGGACTGAAGTGAGCGCGATGAAGCGACCCCGGTGGGCTGGGCGATCGCCAGGATCGCTACTACCCCTGCCCGCTGGCACCGACTTCTACGTGATCCTGGCGCTGATCGTGATCCCTGCCCTCCTGGCCCTGGTGGTCAAGGACAAGTTCTATCTGCACGTCCTGATCATGATGCTGTTCTACGCTGCCGCCAGCTCCGCCTGGAACATCGTCGGCGGCTTCGCGGGGCAGCTCTCCCTTGGCCACGCTGCCTTCTTCGGGATCGGCGCCTACAGCTCCACCCTGCTGTTCGTCGACTGGGGGGTATCCCCCTGGATCGGGATGCTGGTCGGGGCTCTCCTGTCGACCGCCGTATCCGCCGGCATCGGCTACCCCAGCTTCCGGCTGCGGGGCCCCTTCTTCACCCTGGTCACCATCGCCTTTGCCCAGGTGCTTCGCATCCTGGCCGTCACCTTTCGGGACGTTACCAAGGGGTCCATCGGGATCAGCGTGCCCTTCCGGCCCTCCTTTCAGAACTTCATCTTCCGGGAGACCTCCGACTACGCCTACGTGGCGCTGGTCTTCATGCTGATCATGATCCTGATCAGCCTCTGGGTCGAACGCTCTCGCCTCGGCTACTACCTGGCTGCCCTGCGGGAGGACGAGGACGCCGCCCAGGCCCTGGGCATCAATACCTCCCGTTACAAGCTGATGGCGGTGTTGATCAGCGCCTTCTTCACCTCCCTGGCCGGGAGCTTCTACGCCCAGTACATCGCCTACATCGAGCCCTTCGCCATGTTCTCCCTGGACTTCTCGGTCCTGCTGGCCATGATGTCCATCATCGGCGGTGTCGGGACGGTCTGGGGGCCCATCGCGGGGGCCTTCCTGGTGACCCCTCTCCAGGAGTTGCTGCGGGCCCGCCTCGGTGGAGAGCTGCAGGGGCTGCACCTGGTGGTCTACGGCACCGTCCTGATCGTGGTGGTGATCCTGCTGCCCCAGGGCATCGTCCCCTCCCTCGCCCGGTGGAGGAAGCGAGCCTTCGGTGGGAGAAAGGCCCAGCCGGTAGCGCTGGGGAAGGAGGCCCCATGATCCTGCAGGTAGAGAACGTCACCAAGCACTTTGGCGGCCTCTACGCCCTGAAGGGGATCAGCTTCGGGGTGGAGGAGGGGGAGATCGTCGGCCTCATCGGCCCTAACGGGGCGGGCAAGACCACCCTCTTCAACGTCATGTCGGGCTTCTTCCGCCCGGATCAGGGGCGGGTGGTTTTCGCCGGCGAGTCCATCGGCCATCTGAAGGCCTACGACGTCAGCCGGCGGGGACTGGTCCGCACCTTCCAGGTGGTGAAGCCCTTCGGCAACCTGACGGTGCTTCAGAACGTGATGGTGGGCAGTTTCCTCCAGACCGGCAATCCGGGGCGGGCTCGCCAGCGAGCCCTGGAGGTGATGGATCTGGTGGGGCTGCTGGACCGGCGGGAGAAGGCGGCCAAGAACCTCACCATCGCCGACCGGAAGCGGCTGGAGGTGGCGAGAGCCCTGGCCACCCGCCCCCGGGTGCTGCTGCTGGACGAGGTGATGGCGGGGGTCAACCCCACCGAGCTGACCCAGATGCTGGAGATCCTCCAGCGGATCCGGCAGCAGGGGGTTACACTTCTGGTGATCGAGCACATCATGGCGGCCATCATGACCGTCTCGGACCGGATCCTGGTGCTGCACCACGGCGAGAAGATCGCCGAGGGAGCTCCCAAAGAGGTGGCGAAGGACAGGAGGGTTATCGACGCCTACCTTGGAGAGGAGTACCTCCTTGCTTAGAGTAGAGAACATCGACGTGGCCTACGGCGACGTGCAGGTGCTCCACGGGATGTCGCTTGCCGTGGAGGAGGGGGAGATCGTGGCGCTGGTGGGGGCCAACGCCGCCGGCAAGACCACCACCATCAACACCATCTCCGGGATCATCCGGCCCATCGTCGGCGCCATCACCTTCCGGGGCCAGCGGATCGACCACCTGAACCCCTACGACGTCGTGGCCCTGGGACTGGTGCAGGTGCCCGAGGGCCGGCGGCTCTTCCCCTACATGACGGTGCTGGAGAATCTGGAGCTGGGGGCATACAGCCGGGAGGCCCGACGGCAGAGGGCCAAGAGTCTGGAGATGGTCCTCGGCCTGTTGCCGATCCTGAAGGAGCGCCAGGGTCAGCTGGCGGGATCCCTCTCCGGCGGCGAGCAGCAGATGCTGGCTATCGGGCGCGGGCTGATGGCCCTGCCCAGGCTGCTGATGCTGGACGAGCCCTCCCTGGGGCTCGCGCCGATGCTGATGAAGCAGATCCTGGAGACGGTGCGGGACGTCAACGCCCGGGGGATGACGGTGTTGCTGGTGGAGCAGAACGTCCAGCACTCCCTCCGGCTGGCCCATCGGGGCTACGTCCTCGAGAACGGGAGGATCGTTCTGGAGGGCCAGGGCTCAGAGCTGTTGGGGAACCCCCATTTGAAGAAGGCCTACCTGGGCATGTAAAGACGACGGAGAGATTCCCTCTCCCAGAGGGAGAGGCGGTTGCGGTTTCCGTCCCCCCGTCGCGGCTACGCCGCTCTCTTCGTCCCCCGTGGCGCGGCCTTGGGGTTCACCACGTTCTGGGGGTTCCCCTCCAGGAAGGAGCGGACGTTGCTCACCGAGGTGTCGAGGATCCGCTCCACGGCCTCCCAGCTATCGAAGGCGATGTGGGGCGTCACCACCACGTCCTCTCGCCGCAGCAGCACGTGCTGGCGCAGCAGCATCCGCAGCTTCTCCTCCGCCTGGGGCGCCCGCAGCAGCTGCTTCTCCTCCTCCACCAGCTCCTCACCCTCGATCACGTCCAGCCCTGCCCCGGCGAGGATACCCTCGTCCAGGGCCCAGATCAGGGCGTCGGTGTCCACCAGCCCGCCTCGGGCGGTGTTGATCAGCAGCGCGCCGCGCTTCACCAATTTCAAGTTGTCCCGGTTGATCATGTGGTAGGTGCCGGCGTTGAGAGGGGCGTGGAGGCTGATGATGTCCGACCGGCGGAGCAGCTCCTCCAGCGGCACGTACTCGAAGCCCAGCACCTCGGAGATCAACCGATCCTGCCGGACGTCGAAGGCCAGCACCCTCATCCCGAATCCCTTGGCGATCCTGATGGTGTGCAGCCCTATGTGGCCGGCTCCCACCACGCCCAGGGTCTTGCCGTGGAGGTCGAAGCCCCGGAGCCCTTCCAGGGAGAAGTTGCCCTGGAGGGTCCGGAGGTAGGCCTTGTGGATCTTGCGGGAGAGGGACAGGATCAGGCCGAAGGCATGCTCGGCCACCGTGGTCTCGCCGTAGTAGGGGACGTTGCAGACCAGGATGCCCCGTTCGTTGCAGGCCACCAGGTCGACGTGGTCGAAGCCGGTGGACCGGGTGGCGATCAGCTCCAGGTTGGGGAGTGCGTCGAGGGTCTCCCGATCCACTTCCGACCGGATGAAGACCGAGATCACCGAGGCGTCGGCGATTTGCGGTAGATGCTGCCTCTCCAGGGGACCGCGGAAAGAGTGGACCTCCAGCCCCTCCAGCCCTTTGGAGATCCTATCCCTTTCCCACTCCTCCACCTCGAAGAAGGCGATCTTCGAGGCGTTGGCTCTCTTCTTGGAGCTATTAGCCATCAGCCTTCCTCTAACAGCTAGGTAATCTCGACGATGGTCAGCCGGCGTGTCCCCATGGGGGTCTCGACGTCTACCGTTTCCCCGGGGCGGTGGCCCATGAGGGCCCTCCCTACCGGGGACTGGTTGGAGATCCGTCCCTTGCCCGGCTCGGCCTCCATGACCCCCACTATGGCGTACTGCTCCTCCTCGCCGCTCTCGTCGCGCAGGGTCACGGTGGCGCCGACCTCCACTGAGGGCCAGGCGGCAGAAGTGGCCACCTCCACCACTTCGGCCTGGGCCAGCAACTTCTCCAGGGTGGCGATGCGACCCTCCACGAAAGCCTGTTCCTCACGGGCCGACAGGTATTCCGGGCTGTCCCAGACGCCAACCTCTCGCGCCGATCGGAGCCGCTCGGATACCTCGTGGCGTCGCACCGTCCGGAGGTAGTCCAGTTCCGCCATCAGTCGCGCGTATCCGGTAGCTGTCAAGACCTTTTCGGGGTCGCCCATGACCTTACACCTCCTCTGGCCCGCTTCCGGCCATCGCTCTCAGTGGGCTGTCGCCGATCTTCAGCCCTGGGCAGCTAGCATTTCCCTCGTCAAATTGCATTCGGCTGATGGCTGAAGACTCGCGGATAGCTTTTCTCGCGCAAGAGACGTGCCAAGAAGAACGACGCGGAGAAGGGGAGACGAGGAGACGGGGTGATAGCAGCCCCTTCGCCCTGTCGCCCGCTCGCACCGCCTTCCCGTCTTCCCTGGGCACGTCTCTTGCCCGCTGTTGGCACTCCACCCAGCGATCGGGGAGGCGGAGCAGCGGATCAAGGAGGGATCATGGCAGTCGGTAAGGGCCCTCGGGCGAAGGAGAACCTCAGGCTGATAGGGTTGGTGGAGAAGCTGGCGGTGCCGGTCGAGCGGCTGCGGAGGAGCTGCGATCCGGCCACGATGCCCTTCGAGACGACCGAGCAGGTGGAGCCTCTGCTGGGCACCGTTGGCCAGGAGCGGGCGATAAGCGCCATCGAATTCGGCGTGGAAATC
>JAMCTB010000239.1:0-1586 GCA_023380955.1 Chloroflexota bacterium
GGGTAATGGCTCCGCTGTCTACCATCGCCTTTAGCTGGGGGATAAGTCGCTCCCGGTCATCCATAGTGTAATCTCCCTCTCTAGCAAAATTTCGGGGAAAACGTTCCCGGTGATCGATTAGGCCATACCACGGCTCCGGTCCCGCCGAAGGGCCTCAGGATCCCGCTCTTCGGGCCGGCCGTAGCCGCCTCCCCCACCCAGTTCGACCGTAAGGATGTCTCCTAACTGGAGCTGAGCAACTGCCTTGGACGACAACTCGATGGTTTCACCTCCTCTAATAGCGTAGCAGCGGCCTGGCCCGCCCGGCTCTCCGCCGAACAGGCCGAACGGGCGGATCTTATACCGGTCCGAGTAGATGGCGAACTGGACTCCGTCATCCAGCATCTGGTACTGGCGGCGGAAGCCGAGGCCGCCCCGATGCTTTCCGGCCCCGCCCGACCCGGCCATCAACTCGTACCGGGCAACTCTGATGTAGCCGTAATCGGTCTCCAACGCCTCAACGGGGGTGTTGGCGCAGTTGGTGAGCGGCAGGTCCGTGGCGTCCGCCCCGTCGCCGCTGGAATTCGCCCCGTAGCCGCCTCCCAGCACCTCCAGGAAGACCCCGTACCGGTCGCGCTGCAGCAGACTGAGGGAGACGACGGTGGTGGTGTCGAATCCGCCCGCGATCACCCTCTCCGGCACCACCGGAGCCAGCGCCTTCATGATGGCGTTATAGATCCGGAAGGTGGCCAGCATCCTCGCCCGCACGGGCGCGGGAGGCGTGGGATTCACGAGGCTGCCGAACGGCGCATCGATCCTCACGGGTCTGAAGCAGCCCGCATTAAAGGGCACGGACTGGTCGGTCAGTATCATCTTGAGCGAGCAATAGGTGGCGCCCTTTGTGGCGCCGAAGGGACAATTAACGTTCCCCGTGGCCTGCTGGTCGGTATCCGCGAAGTCCACGGTGATATCCGACCCCGAGACGGTGACCTTCACGGCAATCCGGTAGTCCTTATCGCTCAGTCCATCGCCTTCGATGAAGTCCTCGGCCTCATAGACCCCATCCGGCAGCTCACTTATCGCCTCCCTCATGCAGCGCTCGGAATAAGCGACCGTTTCCCGCATGCACTCCAGGACCAGCTCTGAGCCGTACTTGTCAAACAGCTCAAGCAGCCGTTGCTCACCTATCCGGTTGGCCGCGAACTGTGCGTTTATGTCGCCTATCGTCAGCCTGGGTGCCCTCACGTTCCGGGCGATCATCTGCTCCAGTATCCCGCCGTTCCAGTCCCGCTCCACCTCGAACTTGAGTGGAGGAATGATCAGCCCCTCCTGATAAATGTCCGAGGCTTTCGGATTTAGTCCTGGCGCCCCTCCTCCCACGTCGAGGTGATGGGCCATGCTGCCGACGAAGGCGCGCAGCTTGCCGCCGTGAAAGACCGGGCTGAAAATGAGGATATCCTGGACGTGCTGGCCGCCGTGGAAAGGGTCGCTGGTGATCAAGGCCTCTCCCGGCTTGATGTCTTCGATTGAGTACTCCTCCAGGCATCCCTGGAGGGCGGTGGTGAGGGAACTGGAGATGATGGGCAGCCAGCCGGCCGCCACCCCGG
>JAMCTB010000239.1:1596-3722 GCA_023380955.1 Chloroflexota bacterium
GGATGGCAGTGGAGGCATCCCGCGCCTCGCGCACGATCGTCGAGTAGGCGGCCCTTCTGAGGTTGACGCCCATCTCTGTGGCCAGGGCGTGAAGGATCGAGTTCACTATGCTCAAAGTCACCGGATCTGTGGACATCTCAGCTCTCCTGGCTTAGTCTTGCGGCGAAAGCCTGATATTTCCAATCCCGTCAATCAGCGCGCTCCAGCCGGGGGGCACAACGGTGGAGGAGGTATCCTCCTCGATCACCGACGGTCCCAGCACGCGGGCTCCCCGTCCCAGCTCGGCCCTCTGGTAAAACGGGCAGGAAAGCAGTCGTCCACCTATCATCACCTCTCCCATCTCCGGCTCCGGCGTCGACAGGCTCGAGCCCAGCTCCTGCACCCCCGGCAGCTCCTGCGGCCACACGGCCAGCAGCCGGTAGTTTACAAGCTCGATCTGCCGGGGGTCTCCCGCGTGGCCATACCGTCTGGCATGCTGCTCCTGGAAGCGTTCTTGTATGGCTTCCGCAGGCCTGCTCAAAAGGTCCGATTGCTCAACCGGCACCTGCAGCTCAAATGCCTGCCCGGAGTACCTCACGTCCAGGCTGTAGGTGAACGCCAACTCCTCCACCGGTGCCCCGTAACCCCCAAACTCCATCTCCGCCTGCTCTCTGAGCGATCGGAAGATCGTGTTTATGGGCGGGTCATCCTTTAGCATCGCTATGGCCGTTCTGGTGTAATCCCTACGGAAGTCGGCCGCCAGGAGGCCGAAGGCGCTCAGGACGCTGGGGCTGGGGGGTATGAGCACGCCCTTGAGATGGAGTTCATCAGCTAGGGTCACCGCGTGAAGAGGGCCGGCCCCCCCGTAGGCTACCAACCAGTAATCGCGGGGGTCGTGCCCGCGCTCGGTCGACACTATTCTTATGGCCTGGATCATGTTGACGTTCGCCACCTTGACCACAGCCTCGGCCGCATCCTCCAGGCTCAAGCCAAGCGCGCTCGCCAGCCCGCCGAAAGCCCGCTCCGATGCGCACCGGTCCAGCTTCATGTGGCCGCCAAGAAACCGGTGCGGCCTTATGTAGCCCAAGAGCACGTTGGCGTCGGTAACCGTGGACTCAGTGCCGCCTCTGCCATAGCAGGCCGGTCCCGGCTCGGCGCCGGCGCTCTGGGGTCCCACCCTGAGCATCCCGCCGCCGTCCACCCTGGCTATGCTTCCACCGCCCGCGCCGACGCTCACTATGTCTATCACCGGCACCTTTATGGGAAGCCTGTCGATGCCTCCCTCGGTGGTGATCTGGGGCATGCCACCCGTCACAAGGCACACATCCGTGCTGGTGCCGCCCATGTCGAAGGTTATGATGTCCTTCAGGCCCGCGGCCTGGGCCAGGTAGGTGGCCCCAGTCACTCCCGCGGCCGGTCCAGAGAACAGGAACCTGATCGCGTGCCGGGAGGCGGCCCTGGCCGGGAGTATCCCACCGTTCGACTGCATAAGATGCAGCTTGCCCTTGAAGCCCATCGGCTTAAGGCCCTTCTGCATCGAGCCGACGTAGCGCTCCATTATCGGCATCACGTAGGCGCTGAGCGCCGTGGTGCTGGCCCGCTCGTACTCTCTGAACTCCGGCAGCACGTCGCTGGAAAGAGCCAGGAACAGCCCGGGGTACATGCCGCGGATGATCTCCGCGGCCATCAGCTCGTGCCGCGGGTTGGCGTAGGAGTGGAGGAAGCAGATGGCCAGAGAGCTTATTCCCTTCTCCTCCACCAGCTCCTGTACCGCCCTCTTGACGTCGGGTGCGTTGAGTGGCACGACCACTTCACTGTTCGGCCCTACTCTCTCCTTCACCTCCCTCACCATGTCGCGGGAGATCAGGGCCTCGGGCTTCCTGTAGGCGAGATCCCATATCGTCTCCTTGTCCTGTCGCTGCAGTTCCAGCAGGTCCCGGAAGCCATCGGTCGTTATCATGCCGGTCGGCACGCCCTTGCGCTCCAGCACGGCGTTTGTGGCCACGGTCGAGCCGTGCACCAGCGTGCCCACCTCCCCGAGGTCCATCTCAAGGGCCCGCAGGGCTGCCAGGGCACCCTGTTCCGGGTTTCTAGGGGTCGACGGGACTTTGAGCGTGACACGCTTCCCGTCCTTTAACATGAACAGG
>JAMCTB010000240.1 GCA_023380955.1 Chloroflexota bacterium
GATCCTCTACCTGAACCCGAAGCTGCAGGTCGCCGGGATCCTGCTGAGCAAGCTGGACCGTCGGTTGAAGGAGGAGAAGCTGGTGAGCGCCTACCTGCGAGAGCGGTGGGGGATCCAGGTGTTCGCGACCGAGGTGGGAACCAACAGCAAGATCCTGGAGGCTGCCTCCTCTGGCACCTCTGTGTTCAATTACGTGGGCGCGGAGAAAGCTGCGGAGACCTATCTTTCCCTGGCGAGGGAGGTGTTGTCTCGTGGCTAAGTTGCGCGGCGGCTTCGATCCGGAGCGGCTGGCAGAGCCCATCAGGAACGGTCCCATCATCGGGAAGATCGTGTCCGAGGAGGTCGACGCCGAGGCGAAGGGCTTCACGGAGATCAAGATCGTCGGCGTCGGCGGTGGTGGCAACAACGCCCTGAACCGGATGATTGAGGCCGGGATTCGGGGCGTCGACTTTGTTGCGGTCAACACCGATGCCCAGGCCCTGGAGATGTCGGCGGCCACCCACAAGATCCCCATCGGGGGAAAGGCGATGAAGAGGCTGGGGGCCGGCGGGGATCCGATGGTTGGGGAGCGGGCCGCCGAGATTAGCCGGGATCAGCTAGAGGAGGCCCTGGCCGGTGCGGACATGGTGTTCATCACGGCGGGTATGGGCGGCGGCACCGGGACGGGGGCCTCTCCCGTTATCGCCGAGATCGCCAGGAAGAACCGCTCGCTGACCGTGGCGGTGGTGACGCTGCCCTTCACCTTCGAGGGACGCCACCGGCGGCTGGTAGCGGATCAGGGCTATGAGATCCTGAAAGAGAGGGTCGACGCCATCATCGCGATCCCCAACGACCGCTTGCGGGCCATGGCCAACAAGCGGATGGGGCTGCTGGAAGCCTTCAGGATGGCGGACAACATCCTGCGGCAGGGCGTACAGGGCATGTCCGACCTGATCACCGTCACCGGCCTGATCAACCTCGATTTCGCGGACGTCAAGAGCATCATGAGTGGATCCGGGACGGCTCTGATGGCTATCGGTGAGGGCAAGGGACCGGCTCGAGCGGTGCAGGCCGCCCAGGCCGCCATCGAGAGCCCCCTGCTGGACGTCTCCATAACCGGGGCGACCGGGCTACTGATCAACGTCACCGGCGGTCCGGACATGAGTCTGATCGAGGTGAGCGAGGCGGCCTCCCTGATCAGCGAAGCCGCGAGCCCGGAGGCCAACATCATCCTGGGCGCGGTCATCCATCCGAAGCCCCAGGCAGAGATGCAGGTGACCCTGATAGCCACAGGCTTCGGGAGGACCGAGACCAGGAAGGCCGAGGTCAAGGTCAGCGACGTCTTCGCCAAGCTGGATGCATCTCTGGACGAAGGGCTCAGACGTGTGGATCGAGAGTTGCTGGATGCCCATGAGCCCGAGGAGCGGCGGGAGCCGCGAGAGATCAGGGAGTTCCGCGAGCCCCGCGAGCTTCCCGACCAGAGGGACCTGGACATACCGGCCTTCCTCCGAAAGCGCAAGCCGCAGTAGCGGTCCACCCAGGCGAACTGCTGCATCCCCTCCCCTGCTTTCAGCGGAGTCCCTTCCCCAGACCTTGTACTTCGCCACGTTGGCTCTGATGCTTGGGGCGCGTGGCGCGAGAGAGCACAGCGCGACGCCTATGCTCCGCCGCCCCCGGGCGATGGCTTCGGCAACGTAGGGCGGGGCCCTGTGCCCCGCCGCCCGGCGGGCGATGGTAGGCCGGCGGCAGGGCAGAGCGCCCTGCCCTACATCTCGAAATCCCCGTGGCGAAGCACTAGGGCGTATGTTCAAACTCTATAGCCACAACAGAGTGGCAGCGATGGTCCACATCGCCCTGTAGTTCTCGGCCCGCTTCTCGTAGCGGGTGGCCAGTCGCCTGAACTGCTTGAGCCGGTTTATCAGACGCTCGATCTGGTTACGGGTACGGTATATGGCTCGATCAAAGGGACCCGTTCGATGCTCGTTCTCTTTGCGGGGGATCGTGATCCGAATCCCCCGCCTACGGCTATACCCTCGGATCTTCTTGCTGCTGTACCCTTTGTCGCCCACCACTCGGCCAGGTCGTTGCTTGGGTCGGATGGACCCAACTCGCTTGACGGCACCCTGCTCCATCAGCGGCTCGAAGACGGTGGCTTCGTGCTGCTGGCCTGGCGTCAGGATGAAGGTCATCGGCTTGCCGTTACCTTCAGCCCGCAAGTGCACCTTGGTGGACAGTCCACCCTGGCTTCGGCCTAAGGCTTCATCATTGTCCGGCGAGCCCCCTTTTTCGCCCCAGCGGCGTGCTGGTGGGCTCGCACGATGGTGGCATCGACGTAGTGGACCTCCCAGTCTAGCTGGCCCTTGGCATCGGCCTGCTGCTGGAGGGCCTCCAGGATGCGATCCCAGATGCCAGCCTTGCGCCAGCGATAGAAACGGGTGGCCACCGTCGCCGAGGGGCCGTATCGCTCGGGCAGATCAGCCCAGGGTGCGCCCGTGCGAAGGACCCACAAGATGCCGTTGATGATGCGCCGATGGTCTTCAGCGGGACGTCCAGTATGCGGTTTTTGAGGTGGGAGTAGAGGCTGAAGCCTCTCCCACTGGTCGTTGGTCAGGTCGCCTCTGTGCATACCTTAAGTATGCCAGAGTTTGAAAATACGCCCTAGTACTCCGCCACGATGGTTCTGACAGGTGTCATCCTGAGCGACAGCGAAGGATCTCCTCTCGCCACGGGGAGATGCTTCGCTGCGCTCAGCATGACAGTACATGTCACCTTCTCTGTGGTCGTGTACTAGTCTCCTCTTCGGCCGTAACCCTTTCGCAACTTTCGTCAATCCTCGTAGTACCAAACTCCCATTGCCTGCTCCAGGCCGAGAGAACATAGTTACGCCGAACCACCGCGTGGCCTGGAGAAGCGATGCGATTCACCATCTGCACCCGGAAGCTGTGCTCCATTCATCTTCCGTCCTGGATCCGCAGGCGGCCCCAATCTCCCCCCGCCGGTGGTGAGGGTGGGCAGGCCACCGTGGAGTTGGCGCTGGCGCTGCCGGTGGTGTTCAGTCTGATCGTGGGAGTCCTGGAGCTGGGAGTGGGCTTCAACGCCTACGTCACCCTGGTCTCGGCTGCCCGGGAAGGTGCCCGTGCGGGGGCCATCTACCTGTACAACTCCTCGCTGCCCCTATCGCCTGCCGACCTCAAGGTCTACAACGATCAGAGTCGGGAGACGGCCGTACGGGATGGGGTGGCCTCCTCCATGGGCGTTCTCCAGAACACCCCTCCCAGCTTCGACAGGAACAGCGACGTAGCTATCAGCTACGTGCACGACCCTTCCTTGCCGCTGTTGGACTCTCGACGGGGAGATCTGATCGTAGTCGTGGTGACCTACCGGCACGAGCTGCTCAGTAAGCTGTTGAGCGAGAACCCGGTTCTCACCATGACGGCTCGCGCCCAAGCTCGGATCGAATGAGGTCCCGATGTCCAGGACCACTGGGTTGCGTGATATGACACGAAGGGAGCGAGGCCAGTCTCTGGTCGAGTTGGCTCTCTCTATCCCCCTGTTGTTGATGATTGTCATGGGAGTCATCGAGTTCGGTTTCGTGCTCCATGCCCACGTCCAGGTTGCCGCAGCCAGCGGCCAGGGAGCCAGGGCCGGCAGCCTGTTTTCGGGCGATCTGCTGCTCACGCGAGACGTCAATGAGGCGGACAGGCAGGCTGCCATCAAGCAGGCTGTTGCCTCCACCTTGGGGACTCTGAACACGGCAACCCCTTACTTCAACAGTGACACCGACGTGCAGATATCGTATCCGGAGCGAGACACGACCAACGTGACGGGTGTTGGGGAGAAGATCGTGGTGGAGGTGCACTACCGGCAACCTCTGCGGTTCCACCTGCTGCCCGACACGATACCCTGGGTGAGCTCAGGGTACTTCCAGGTTGGTTCGGGCACTACGATGAGGATTCAATAGATGAACCTAGGAGACAAGCGCTCTGAGCGAGGCCAGGTGCTGATCATCGTGGCCATGGGTTTCTTCCTCGTACTGCTGGCAGGGGCCGCCTTGGCCCTCGACATGGGCAATGGGATGCTGCAGAAGCGGCGGCTGCAGAACACGGCGGACGCGGCCGCTCTGGCCGCGGCGATGGAACTCTCCCGAGGCGGCAGCGTCGACGCTGCGGTTGCGGCGGCCCAGGGGATCGTGTCGGCCAATACCGGCGGCGCAGTGAACCTTCCCTATAGTCCCGGGGTGACCCTGGGCGCCGGCCTGCAGGAGGGCATCGAGGTCGACGCCAGCACCGTTCGCGTCGCTCTCAAGAACAACGTATCGGCCTACTTCGCTCCGGTCTTTGGAGTGAACCACATCAATGTCGCGGCCAAGGCGCGGGCGATGGTAGGTCCCTACGCGATCTTGCCCATCACCTTCAAGCGGTTCTCCGGTGGCAACACGGCATACGATCTGGCCCCCCCAGCAAACCCCGACAGGGTTACCGATTACCTGATGCCCGCTCAGGACATCCTAGGACAGACCATCACCATCGACTCGTGGCCCGACCCGTTGACGGCGCCTCCTTCCATCGCCGCGTCCGACACCTCCGACGGCCATTACGACCCAAAGGTCTCGGGCGCGATCGCCCCCCTGGTGGGACACGACGCGGTGGCCAACGTGGCCAACGGCAACGACTTCCACTTTTTCGTCGCCCCGGACGTCAGAGGCTTCTCCCAGTTGACCCCTACCTTCTACAACGGAGCACAACTGACCGACGTGCAGTCTGCCCAACTGCTAAAGAACACCACCCTGGGCTACATCCTGGCGGGCGGGTATCCCGGTCCGTACCCGCTTCCGGGCGACGAGTTGGCGACATTCAGCGGAGTGACCAACAACGACGCCGTTCACGCCATGCAGCAGAGGTTCAAGCCGGGAGAGCTGGTCGCGGCGATGGTCTACAACGGCACGGTCTACCGAAAGCCCTCCTTCGACCTGCAGGTGGCCCCCGGCATCATCACATCTTCCAGCGCTCCGCCCACCACGGTCACTTACCAGGTTACCCTGGTGCCGGTGAACAACTTCACCAATGGCGGTGTCGTGTTTTCGGCTTCCGGCCTCGCCGGGTGGGGGGACTGGCAGTTCGAGGACGGCGCTCCCAATACGCCGTACTCCAAGGCCGTGGCCGGAACGGGTCCGGTGACGCTGAACTTCAAGGTCACGGCCAATCAGGAGGGGGCCAAGACTGCCCTGATCAGGGCTTATGCTCCTCCCCCCGTCGGTTCCGGCGAGGGGCAGACGAGGACGGTCTGCGCCACGGCGGTGGTGGGGTCGACGCCCAGCTTCTCTGTGGCCTCTTCGGAGGGTTACAAGGTGGTGGAGCAGGGCTCGGGCACAAGGTTCGACCTGCGGGTGGAGGGATGGAACGGCATCAATACCATGGACGCGCCCGTATCGGTTGAGTGGGTGGGGTCTGCTCCCACCGGGGTTACGATAAGCGCGCCGAGCGCCGTACAGGTCCGCGACGGCCACTCGACTAACCTCCGGGTGAACGTGGATGTGGCGGCAACTGCCTCGACCGGGGAGTGGACGATGGTGCTCACGGTCAAGGATGCCGACCCGAGCCACCAGGAGCGCAACCAAACCACGTTCCTGACGCTGGAAGTGACCAATGGCAGCGCCAATTCCACCGTCTTGCTGAACACCAGCTTCGTGAAGGTGCTGGGATACTCCAACTTCCGGATCGACTACTTCACCAACAACACGGTGTATGCCCATGCGGTAGGGGGAATCGTCTCCAGCCCCGATCAGCTGGGGAAGGGGATGGCCGCGCGTCTGATCCCGTGGAACTGATCGGGCCACCGAAGCCAACGAACGGCAGAGGCTCCGGCCGCTGCCGTTCGTTGGGTAGGCTGGGGTTGGCTACTTCTCCTGCTCCTTCTCCTTCTTGGCCTCGGAGATGACCTGCTGCGCCACGTGAGCGGGGACCTCCTCGTATCCCGCGGGCTTCATGGTGAACTTGCCACGCGCCGCGGTGATGGAGCGGAGATCCGTCGCGTACCGGCGCACCTCGGCGTATGGAGCCCTGGCCTGGATGGTCGTGAAGCCATCCTCCGGGATCATCCCCAGCACCTGGGCGCGCTTGCCGTTCAGGTCCCCGATGATGTCACCGGTGTAGCTATCGGGCACGGTGATGGCCATCTCCACCACCGGCTCCAGCAGCACCGGCCTGGCGTCGGCGGCCGCCTTCTTGAAGCCCATGGAGGCCGCGATCTTGAAGGACATTTCGTTGGAGTCCACCGCGTGATAGGAGCCGTCGTAGAGTCTCGCCTTGATATCCACCATCGGGAAGCCTGCCAGGACTCCGTCCTGCAGTGACTCCCGAACCCCCTTCTCCACCGCGGGGATGAAGTTCTTCGGAACGGAGCCGCCGACCACCTTGTCCTCGAATTGGAAACCGCTGTCCCTCGGGAGGGGCTCCAACTCCAGCCAGGTGTCGCCGAACATGCCGTGGCCGCCGGTCTGCTTCTTGTAGCGGCCCTGGGCCTTGGCAGAAGCGGTGATCGTCTCGCGGTAGGCAACCTTAGGCATGTCGATGTTGACGTCGACACCGAACTTTCGCTTCATCCGTTCGGCGGTGATATCGATGTGGGACTCGCCCATGCCCGACATCAGCATGTCACCGGTGGCGGCGTTCTTCTCCACCCGGATCGTGGGATCCTCTTCCGTCATACGGGTCAGAGCCGAGCCCAGCTTGTCCAGGTCGGCCTTGGTCTTGGGAGAGATGGCCGCCGAGAAGACCGGGTCCGGGAACTGGATGGCCACCAGCTGGACTCCGTTCTCCTTGGTGGTCATGGTGTCACCGGTGGAGGTCTCCTGGAGCTTGGCCACGGCGCCGATGTCGCCCTGAGCGATCTTCGGAACCGGATCCTGCCGCTTGCCCATCAGCATGTAGAGCTGGCCGATCCGCTCCTCACGACCTCGGTTGGGGTTCCAGAAGTGGGAGTCGGACTGCACCGTGCCCGAGTAGACCCGGAAGTAGTTGAGCCGGCCCACGTAGGGGTCGGACACGGTCTTCCACACCAGCGCTGCCAGTTGGCCCTTGTCGGCCAGCTGCTTCACCGGCATCTCGCCGTCCTCGGTGCGGACGGTGGCATCCAGGGGCGACGGCATGTAGGCCACCAGGGCATCCAGCAGCTGGGAGACCGCGCGGTTGGCCAGGGCCGATCCGCACAGGACCGGGAAGACGGCCTTGGACTTCACGCCGCCGGCCAGAGCTCGCCTCAACTCCTCGACGGAGATCTCCTCCCCCTCGAGATACTTGTTGATCAGCTCGTCGTCCATCTCGACGACGGTTTCCACCAGGCTGTCCCGGTGGCTCTGGGCGACGTCGCGCAGCTCTGCGGGAATCTCCTGGGGAGCGTCCTTCTCCTCGGTTAGGACCGTCATGCTCAGGAGGTCCACTATCCCCTTGAAGCTCGCCTGCGAGCCGACGGGGACCTGGAGAGGCACCACCGCCTTGCCGAACCTGGTGCGCAGGGCCTGGAGGGAGGTGTCGAAGTTGGCGTTCTCCCGCTCCATCTTGTTGATGAAGAACATCCTGGGCACGCCGTTCCTCTCGGCTTCCTGCCACGCCGTCTCGGTTCCCACCTCGAGGCCGGACACGGCGTCGAGAAGGATCACGGCCCCGTCGACCACGCGCATGGTCTGTACGACCTCTCCGACGAAGTCGGCGTAGCCCGGGGTGTCCAAAACGTTGACCTTGTGGCCTTGCCACTCACAGGGCGCCAAGGCGGTGCTCACGGAAATGTGTCGCTTGATCTCATCAGGATCGAAGTCGGTAGTCGTCGACCCTTCCTCAACCTTGCCCAGGCGGGTGATGGCTCCGCTCTGGAACAACATCGCCTCGGCCAGAGAGGTCTTGCCCGCACCACCATGAGAGAAAAGCCCTACGTTGCGGATCTGCTCCGCCTGGTATTCCTTCATTCGGTGCTCCTTCGATATCCTGGAAGGGGCGCAACCCGCCCGTTCCTGAGTGTCCAAATGGTAATTATATCAGAGGGGGCCCGCCGATGTTGCCCGGCGCCGTTGGTCCGTTGGGGTGGCCTATGGTAGAATTAAGCTAAGCCGAGAGGTTGGAAAGGAGGTGAGGTCGCTGTGTCTGGACACTCGAAGTGGTCACAGATCAAGAGGCAGAAGGGTGTCGCCGATTCCAAACGGGGACAGCTGTTCACCAAGCTAGGCCGTGAGATCACCATAGCTGCGAGAGACGGCGGTGGCGATCCCAACGCCAACTTCCGCCTGCGGCTGGCTGTCCAACATGCTCGCGAGAGCAACATGCCAATGGACAACATCGACCGAGCCATCAAGCGGGGCATCGGTGGCGGCGAAGGCGCCGCGCTGGAGGAGATTACCTACGAGGGCTACGGCGTCGGTGGCGCCGCGATCATGGTCGAGGCGATGACGGACAACCGCAACCGGGCCGCGGCCGATGTGAGGAGCCTTTTCACTCGGCATGGGGGCAGCCTCGGTGAGAGCGGCTGCGTTTCGTGGCTATTCGATTCCAGGGGTGTCATCACCATCGAGCCGGGCAAGCAGGACCCCGACGATCTGGCGCTGATGGCCATCGACGCGGGGGCCGAAGATGTGCAGATCGAGGATGGCTCCGTCGAGGTATACACCGAACCGGCGGATCTGGATACTGTGAGGCAGGCGCTGGAGTCCAGGAAGGTCACCATCACCAATGCCGAAGTATCCATGATCCCTACGACCACCCTGGAGCTGGATGCCAAGTCTACCATCACGGTGATGAAGCTGATGGAGCGGCTCGAGGAGTTGGACGACGTCCAGAGGGTCTACTCTAACATCGAGGTCTCGGAAGAGGTCCTGGCAGAGTACTCGTAGCTTGGCGATAGAAGGTAAGTCAATCGTCCTCGGCATAGATCCCGGGACGGCGATCCTGGGATACGGTGTGGTGGCGACGGAGGGTGAAGCCCTGGAGGCCGTGGACTTCGGCGTACTCACGACACCGGCCTCCCTTCCTCTCACCTCCAGGCTTCTTCTCCTGTTCGAGGGGCTGACTCAGATCATGGATCGAGTCCAGCCTACCGAGGTGGCGGTCGAGCAGCTCTTCTTCTCCAGGAACGTCCAGTCGGCCTTCTCGGTGGGCCAAGCCCGAGGGGTCGCCCTGTTGGCTGCCGCGCGGCGGGGACTGGCCGTCAGCGAGTACACACCCCAGCAGGTGAAGCAGGCGGTGGCAGGTTACGGGAAGGCCACCAAGATCCAGGTGCAGAGCATGGTGCAGGTGATGCTCGCTCTCCAACAGATGCCGCAGCCCGACGACGCTGCCGATGCCCTGGCCATTGCCATCTGCCACGCTCGATGGAGCGAGGCGGTGGCCGGCGGGAGGGCCGGCCGTTGATCGCTGGGCTTCACGGGCTGGTGGAGGAGGTTGGGCCGGACTTTCTACTGGTCAACGTCGGGGGCGTGGTGTTTCAGCTCTTCACCTCCTCCTCGACCCTCTCGTCGATTTCCGGACCCGGCGGCTCCGTTAAGCTCCACACCCACCTCCAAATGCGGGAGGATGGGGTGACCCTGTTTGGCTTTGCCGGCAAGGGGGAACTTCGGATGTTCCAGGCGCTCCTAACGGTGAGCAGCGTGGGGCCTCGCATCGCCCTGGCGCTCCTCTCGGCCATGTCGGTGGACGACTTGGCGGCGGCCATCGCCACCGAGGATACAGCCAGGTTGAGCACCGTGACCGGCATCGGGAAGAAGACCGCTGCCCGCATCGCGCTGGATTTGAAGGGGAAGGTAGGGCAGATGGAGCCGGCTGGCGTTGGTGTGGTTGCCTCCGGGACCGCCGGCCAGCTGCTGGCAGCGCTGACCGCCCTGGGCTACAGCAACGCAGAGGCGGCTTCCGCGGTGCGCTCCATCCCCAGTCTGTCCTCGGTGGATCTGGAGGATGGGCTGCGGGAAGCCCTCCGGTCGCTGTCCAACGCCCAGTAACCGCAGTCCCGTCCACCCCGTCGCTCGGTCCGCAGTTGCCCCTACACGGAAACTTGACGGCCGCCCCGTCTGCCGCCGCTGCTTGATAGCCGCCGTCGGGTCGTGTAGAATCCCCTACAGCAAGAAGGAGGACTCCACCCGATGGCAGATAGAGGGAAACGCAGGGCCGAGATCGAAGAGTTCGAGGAACCGAAGCTCCCCGAGGCAGAGGAGCAGCCGACGGCCATCCAGGAAGAAGAGCCAGGGCCAACGGAGGTTGTGGAGGAGGCGCGTTACTTCGTCGATCCGCAGTGGTACGACCGGCGGGGTTTGGCTTTCAACGTGGTGGCTCAGGGGCGGTTGTGTTCCTCCTGCGCGGCGAAGCTAGGAACCTTCGTCGAGGAGCGGTATCCCGTCATAGACCCGAAGACCAAGCGGGTGACCTTCGAGTACAGGCGCGTTCCCTACGCCTCGAACCCGCTTCCTATCATTCGCGATTGCTGCTCCCGGGCGCGGGATTACATAACGTCCGAGACGCCGCTGGTGGAGGCGATCTTTCGGGTGTACCTGGCCAACGGCAACCAGCCGATGACCGTGGCTGCGGTGCGCGAGCACCTGTTGACCTACCTCCCAGAGATGGCTGCCCTCAGGTCTGACTACCCACCGGAGCTGCTGGAGAGGCTGATCAGGGCGGACAGGGCTTACGGCCTGAGAGAGCACCAGGTGCCGGTCGGCGCGTAGGGACGATCGAGGAAGGGAAACGGGGGGGGCGGCCGGCCCCCCCATTGTACATCCCCCAGGTAGAGACGCGACATGTCGCGTCTCTACGACAGATTCAGCCCTTTGAGGTAGGTCCGGAAATCGTCGCGCAAGTCCTCGCGCTTGAGGGCGAAGTCCACCGTGGCCTGCAGGAACTCCAACTTGTTGCCGGCGTCGTAGCGCCGCCCCTCGAACTCCAGCGCCAGCACCTTCTGGCGGCGCATCAGAGACCTGATGGCGTCCGATAGCCAGATCTCGCCCCCTTTGCCCGGCTGGGTCTGCTCCAACTCTTCGAAGATCTCCGGCGTCAGGACGTATCCCTTCACGGCCGCCAGATCCGAGGGGGCGTTCTCCAGGGAGGGCTTTTCCACCAGGTCTGTCACCTCGTACACCCTGTCGTCGATGGGGGTGGCGGCGATGACGCCGTACTTCGGGATGTTCTCCTCGGCGACCCGCATGACCGCCATCACGGACGAGCCGTGGCGCTCGTACACCTGGATCAACTGCCGCAGGCAGGGGACCTCTGCGTCCACCAGGTCGTCTCCCCAGAGTACCGCGAAGGGCTCGTCACCGATCACTTCCTTGGCCACCAGCACCGCGTGGCCGTTGCCCAGCGGCTGCTTCTGCCGGACGTAGACGAAGTCGGCCAGCTCGGAGAGGCGCTCGACCTCGCGCAGCTCCTCCGCCTTGTTGCCCTGGCGAAGTCGGTGAACCAGCTCGAAGGGGTAATCGAAGTGATCTTCGATGGCGCGC
>JAMCTB010000241.1 GCA_023380955.1 Chloroflexota bacterium
GGCGCTTTCTTGCTCCCTATCCCTTTGGGAGAGGGTCGGGGTGAGGGCTTAGCCAACAGAACCGCGTGTGTAGGGGCCGTCGGCTCTGTCGGCCCAGGTCCTGTAGGAGCCGGCTCCTGCCGGCGATCGGCTTATCACCGATGGATCGCAAGAAACGGGTAACCCGGTTCTTCGGCAAGCACGCTGCCGCCTACATGCCTGCCGGCCACCCGGCCAGACAGGATCTGGACCGGCTGATCTCCCTGCTGTCGCCCGTCGGGACCGAATCCCTCCTCGACGTGGCGACCGCGGCGGGCAACACCGCTCTCGCCTTCGCGCCGCTGGCCGGCCGCGTCGTCGGAGTCGACCTGACGCCGGAGATGGGGCGCCAGTTCGCCGCCCAGGCCGAGGAGCGGGGGGTGAACGACGCCGACCTCCTCTGGACCTGAGGCGGCCGAGGCCCTGGCCCTGGTCGAGTCGGCGCCAGCCGAAGTGTCCTCCGAGGTGGTCCGCCGCGAGTCCGGCCTTCTCTTCTTCCTCAAGCGGCGCATCGTCCTCGTAGCCCTCAAGCCCTGAGGGGGATCCGGGGTACGGTGGCTGTTTCGATGTTCATGCCAGGGTCTCGCCAGCCTGGCAGCGCAGAGTGTAGTGACTACGGGAGGTCTCATGCATCCATCCAAACAGTGGCTCTACGAAACCCGGGCGAGGACGGCCGTCGAGGCGCTGCATCGCAACGGCTTCGAGGCCCTGTACGTCGAGGACGGCGCGGCGGCGCGCGAGGCGGTCCTCTCGATGATCCCCGCCGGGACCGCGATCGGCTTCGGGGGTTCCCTCACCCTGGAGGAGACGGGCATCCTGGAGGCGCTGCGGGCCGGCGACTACCGGCTCATCAACCCGCCTTGGACCGAGAGGGCTGTGCCCTGGGCGGAGCGGGGCCCGATGCGGCGGGAGGCCCTCCTGGCCGACGTCTTCCTGACGGGGACCAACGCCATCACCATGGACGGCAGGCTCGTCACCCTGGACTCCAACGGCAACCGGTCCGCTGCGATGTTGTTCGGGCCGAAGAAGACCATCGTCGTCGCAGGTGCAAACAAGGTGGTGCCCACCCTGGAGGAGGCGCTGGACCGGGCCGAGAAGCTCGCCGCCCCGGCCAACGCCAAACGGCTCAACTGCGATACCCCCTGCACCGCCACCGGCGTCTGCTCCGATTGCCAGAGCCGGGACCGCATCTGCAAGGCCACGGTGATCCTCCACCGCAAGACCCGCGGTCTCGACGTGACAGTGGTCCTGGTCGGGGAGGAGTTGGGGCTGTAGTACCACCACTTGATCCAACAACCTGGATCATGTATCCTACGCGCAGGAAGGCTGATTCCCGACACTGCTACCTATCGGGTCCCCTTTTTCGACGGCGGAAGCCCGCATGGACTTCCCAAGTTGGCTCCAGGGTCCTGGTGTTCCGCCGCCTCTCCTCCGTCCGACCGATGGCGTTTGGTTGCGAGATGAGAGCTTCTCGGGTACCGGCAGTGCAACCGTAAGCTTCGGCCGCCACGTCTTCCATCCGTATACCGCTCAGCCCTCTATGGCACGGCACGATTGAGGGATTCCTGCACTTCCAGTGATGGGACTGCGGGGATGTGCTGCAGCTATTGGGCAGAGGTTCAGCGCTTCGTTTCTGCGGAATCGACAGGCAGAAACGGGTGCTGAGTGATGCCAGCCGTCGATCCCATGGCCAATCCGGCTCATGGGCGCGATAGCCTGTGGGATAGTTTTGCAGCATGAGTAGAAGGAGGAAATCAGGGCTGTGCGTTTAGTGACGTTGCGGAGATTGGATCAACCTTGGGGAGCTGAGGAAGCCGCGGTCATCGCCGGTGCCGGCGCCGTGCCGATCATGGCGATAAATGCCTACTGGGGGAAATCGTGGCCGACGGACCTGTTTCAGCTGATTAGACATGGTGTAAACCCATTCCTTCAGCGCGATGCGGAGCGCACGCCCGAGGTCCTGGACCTGGACAACGTCCGCATCGGTCCTCTCTATCGCCATCCCAGGAAGATCTGGGGAATCGGCCTGAACTACCGGGAGCACGCGCGGGACCTGGGCGCACCTTTCCCCACCGAGCCTGCCAGCTTCCTGAAGGCCGACCACACCATCATCGGGCCCGGCGACCACATCGAGCTGCCCCACCAGTCCGAGCGGGTCACTGCAGAAGCGGAACTGGGAGTCATCATCGGCCGGACCTGTCGAAACGTCTCCACGGAGGAAGCCCTGTCCTACGTCGCTGGGGTCTGCCTGATCCTCGACATGACGGCTGAGGATATGGTGATCAAGAATCCGCGCTACCTGACCAGGGCCAAGAACTTCGACACCTTCTTCTCCTTTGGTCCGGAGCTGATCACCCTGGACGAGGTCCCCGATCTGCTGGGGCTCAAGGTGGGAACCTACAGCAACGGATCCCTCTTCCGCGAGAATGTGGTGTCCAACATGGCGTTCCCGCCCGACTATCTGGTCTCCTTCCATTCTCACGTTGCCACGCTCTTCCCCGGCGACATCATCAGCACGGGTACCCCGGGGGCAGTGCCCATTCACGAGGGCGACGTCGCGGAATGCCGGATCGACGGTCTCGGGACGCTGAAGAACCCCGTCCGCAGGACGGAGCCAGATGGGGTTCGGGGCGGAGAGGGTGAGCCTCTCGTGCTGGCGAGCAGCTGAGAATCCTGCGGGGCCGTCTGGCCCCCGAGCTTGCGCTGCCCGAGGATCCCCACCCGCGGATCGCCGCGGCTGCCTTCGGATTCGCGCTGCAGCGGGGGTTGGCTCCACATCTTGAGCCGCAGCTGATGTATACTGGGGTGGGGTATATGCACGATTGACGTCGTGGTCTTGGGGGTGGCTGTGGGCTCGGTGGCGGGTCTTCGAGGGCTGGCCGGGGGACTCCTGGTGATGCTGCGGCGGCCGCGGGTGACCGTGCGGACGCTGCTGGGCTTTGCTCTGGGGGCGATCGTGGTGCTGGCTGCCCTTCCGCTGCTGGCCTCGGCGGGCATCGACCTCCAGAGCTGCCCCCTCGGACCGCAATCCTTCCTCTCCCGGGTCGTCGCCGTCTGGCTGCTGGCGACGGTGGCCGTCGGTCTCCCCGTCTGGCTGCTGGCCCTGGATCCCATCCCCCTGACCGGTGTCTGGCTCGCCCTCGCCGTCCTCTGGAAGTACGGTCCCTTCCTCTCCAGTCTGATCCCCCGCTAGGCTGGTAAAGAACCTGGCGAAGCCTGCGTTAGCCCCTGGGCCTTTTGGGCGATCGCGAGGATCGCCCCACCCTGCCGGAGCATTGCCGGGACCACCGAGCGGATGGCAGCCCCTGCCCGATCGACCCTACGGGGCGGTTCGCCTTCGGGAGCGGCCCCGCGCTGCTGGGACCAGGCCTCACCCTACTGCGGCAGCGGCCCGCACTCCGAGCGGTAGCGCTGCACCAGCTGCGCCACGAAGGCGTTGGGGTTGGTGTCCACGGTGGTGGCGATGTCGTTGAACTCCGTGTAGAAGGGGTTGTCGCTGGGCGGCAGGTTGCCTCCCCAGAGCTGGTTCCAGACCTCGGCCTGCTTGAAGAAGGCCCGCTCCTCGAAGTTGAAGCACTGGGCGGGCATTTGGGACTCCCCCATAGTCGCCAAATCGGAAGCGTGCTGGAGCTCGTGGGTCAGGACGTCGGCCGGTGCCTTGGCCGGGGCCGACTCCAACTGTGACGAGAGGATCACCAGGTTCTCCTCGGAAAGGAACGCCCCCAGGACGTGCGGCGGCAGCCGCTCGACGTCTATGAGAGGGCTGGTACGGTTGGTGATAGGAAGGCGGCGAGATGGCATCGGGCTTCCTGATATATGGTTCCTACGGCTATTCCGGCGAGCTGATCGCCCGGGAGGCGCTGCGGCGTGGCCTCAGGCCGGTCCTGGCGGGTCGCGACCGCTTCAGCCTGTACTCCCAGGGGGAGAGGCTCGGCCTGCCCTACCGGGCCTTCGCCCTGGTGGATTCGGCCGTGGTGGATGCCGCCCTGATGGACGTGGTGGCCGTTCTCAATTGTGCCGGGCCCTTCTCCCACAGCTATCGGACCGTGGCCGAGAGCTGTCTGCGGACGGGGACCCACTACCTGGACATCACCGGCGAGGTGGCCGTCTTCGAGGGCCTCCACGCCCTGGACGCCGAGGCCCGGTCGTCCGGGGTGATGCTGCTCCCTGGCGTGGGGTTCGACGTGGTCCCCTCCGACTGCCTGGCCGCCCACCTGAAGCGACGGCTTCCCTCGGCGACCCGCCTGATCCTGGCCTTTCAGGTGGCCGGCCGCCCCTCTCGGGGGACCGCGGCGACGGCGGTGGAGAGCCTCCTTCGAGGTGGGCTGATCCGGCGGGAGGGGGTGCTGACGCCGGTTCCCGCGGCCTGGAAGAGCCGCACCGTCGATCTCGGTCGCGGCCCCGTCGAGGCGGTCACCCTCCCCTGGGGGGACGTGGCGACCGCCTACTACAGCACCGGCGTCCCCAACGTGGAGGTGTGCGCCGCCTTCCCCGCCTCGATGCGTTGGGCCATGGAGATGTCCCGCCGCCTGGGATGGCTGTTGGGCTCCTCGGTGGTGCAGGGCCTCCTCAGGTCGTGGATAGACGCCATGGCCCCCGGCCCATCGGAGGAGGAGCGGGCACGGGGCGAGAGCCGGCTGTGGGGGGAGGTGGAGGATGAGGCCGGGCGGCGGGCGGTGTCGCGGCTGCGAGGCCCGGAGAGCTACGACTTTACCGCCCTGGCCGCGGTGTCCGCCATGGAGCGGGTGCTGGGGGGTGAGGCTCCGCCCGGCTTCCAGACCCCCTCCCTGGCCTACGGGGCGGACTTCGTCCTGGGTATCCCCGGCGTTGCCCGCGAGGACGTGACATAACCCTTCCCTCTCGGTACAGAACTTGCGCCCGGTTTGGTTTCACCGGTCGTCGGTGCAAAGGAGGTAGGAGATGCCCGCGAAGATCTGGACGCTGAGCCGCCTGTCGGACGAGGATGAGCGGTTGCTGAAGGAAGCCGAGGCGACCCTGGGAGGGAAGGTGCTGCTGGCCTACGAGCCGGACCAGGTGGCGGCTGCTCGACTCAACGAGAGCCAGTTGGAGTGTCTCCAGGGGCTGGAGCAGAAGCTGGGGATGGCGGTGGTGGCCGTCGAGCCCGCCGCCTAGTCCCTCCGCGAACCGCAAAGCCAGTATGGGAGACTGTTGCAGGGGCGACTGCCAGTCGCCCCTACACGTTTCCCGCAGCCATCCCGCACCCGGACGTGCCCTACACGCCTGGTCACCCCGACCCGGAAACGTGATGCTACCCCGATAGGGGGCAGCCCCTCGCCATGTTTCGCCGGATGTCGTATCCTTCTGCTGTCCAGCGACGGCCAGCAGGGCGCGGGGCAGCACGCCCCGTCCTTCCGCCTTTTCGCCCATCGCTCACATCAGAAAGGAGTACTCCATGTCGAAACCGAAGGTCTTCGTTACCGCCCCCCTGGACGAGCAGCTCTCCGGTCGCTTGGCCGAGCTGTGCGAGGTCAGCCGGTGGACGGGAGAGGGGCGCTGCCCGGCCGAGATGGTCGAGAGGGAGGTACGCGACGCCCAGGCGGTGTTGGGCTACGCTCCCTTTTCGGCTGCGCTGATGGATAGGGCGCCTCGGCTGCGGATCGTCGCCACCTCCTCGGTGGGCTTCGACCACGTGGACGTGGCCGCCGCCACCCAGCGGGGCATCCTGGTGACCAACACGCCGGACGTCCTCACCGACACCACGGCCGACCTGGCCTTCACTCTGATGCTGACGGTGGCCCGACGGATCGGCGAGGCGGAGCGGCTCACCAGGGCCGGTCGGTGGGGCAAGGGGGTGGATTCCGGCAACCTGCTGGGGCGAGACGTCCACCACGCGACCCTGGGGGTGGTGGGGCTCGGCCGGATCGGGGCTGCGGTAGCCGAGAGGGGCCTCGGTTTCCACATGAAGCTGCTCTACCACGACTTCGTTCGGCGGGAGGATCTGGAGAGGAAGTTCGGCTATCAGTTCGTCGACCTGGATACCCTGCTCCGGGAGTCGGACTTCGTCACCCTCCACCTGCCGCTGCTGGCGGAAACCAGGGGGATGATCGGGGCGGCCCAGTTCGCCATGATGAAGCCGACGGCCTACCTGATCAACGCTGCCCGAGGGCCCATCGTGGACAAGCGGGCCCTGATCGACGCCCTGCGGGAGGGGAAGATCGCGGGCGCCGGGCTGGACGTCTTCGAGAAGGAGCCGACGGGTCCGGAGAACCCGCTGCTGAAGATGGAGAACGTGGTGGCGCTGCCCCACGTCGGGAGCGCGACCATCGCCACCCGACGGGCCATGGTGGAGCTGGCGGCCAACAACGTCCTGGCCGTGCTCCAGGGCCGGTCCCCCCTGACGCCGGTGAACCCCGAGGTGCTGCCGAGGCGCATCAAGAATCAATCGAAGGCGGTGAGTTACGCCCCTGTTGAGTGCATCGACGGTCCTGCAGCGCAATGATCTCACTCGGCCTAGATATCGAACTTCATCATTC
>JAMCTB010000242.1:0-3850 GCA_023380955.1 Chloroflexota bacterium
TGATGGGGCAGATGGCCCGGGCCGGGGCGATCAGGACCGACGTCCCGGCAAGGATGGACCGGCTCCCCTGGAGTCGCTGGCACTGGATGGTGGTCATTGCGCTGGGGATCACCTGGGCCTTCAACGGCCTGGGGGTGGCGGTGGTCGCCGCCGGCGGGGCCGCGCTCGGCGAGACGCAGACCCTGAGCCTCTCCATCCTGCAGGTTGGGTATGCCGCCACCATCTACCTGTTCGGGACCATTCTCGGCGCTCTGATCCTGGGATACACGTCCGACGGCTTCGGCCGCAAGCGGCTCATCCTGATAGCCATCGGTATCTACGCCGCCGGCACCTTCGCCACGGCCTTCTCCTGGAGCTACTGGAGCTTTGCCCTCTTCCGGTTTGTCACCGGCTTCGGCGTCGGCGGGCAGTACGCGGCCATCAACTCCCTGGTCAACGAGCTGGCGCCGGCCAGGTCCCGTGGGTGGGCCAACCTGATGGTGAACGGCAGCTATTGGGCCGGCGCTATCATCGGCATCGGATCGACCATAGCCTTGCTGAACCCCGGCGTTATCCCCGTCGCCCTCGGCTGGCGGGTGTCCTTCGCCGTAGCAGCGCTGCTGTCCTTCGGCGTCCTGTTGCTGCAGCGCTACGTGCCAGAGAGCCCCAGGTGGCTGATGATCCGCCGCGGGCCGGGACCGGCGGGCGCGGTGGTCGGCAGGATCGAGCTGCGCATCAGGCAAGAGGAGGGTCTTCGGGAACTGCCGAGGCCGGTCGGGGGCATCGCTCTCCGACCTGAGAGTCGCCTCGATCCCACGGTCATACCGGCGATACTCTTCAGGATCTATCCGAGGCGCGCGTCGATCGCCTTTCTCCTGATGGCGGGGCAGGCGTTCCTCTACAACTCCATCTTCTTCACCTACGCCTTGGTGCTGAGCAGCTTCTACGGCGTGGCTTTCTACGACGTGGGGATCTATCTCGTCGGCCTGGGGGTCGGCAGCCTGCTGGGTCCCTGGCTGCTGGGGAGGCTATTCGACGGCGTCGGCCGTAGGTCGATGATCGCCGCCACCTACGTCACCTCGGGGGTGCTGCTGGGCATCACCGGCTACCTCTTCTCCATCGGGATACTCAATCCGGTGACCCAGACCATCGCCTGGGCCACGATCCTCTTCTTCGCCTCCGCCGGTGCCAGCGCTGCCTACCTTTCCCTTGGCGAGCTGTTCCCCCTGGAGTTCCGCGCCACGATCTTGGGCCTGGTCTACGCGGCGGGGACGGCTGTCGGTGGACTGGTGGGACCGGCGCTGTTCGCGGGGCTGATCGAGACGGGAAGCAGCACGCAGCTCTTCTACGGGGGCTATCTCGTCGGGGCCATCCTGATGGTGGTTGCCGGATTGGCGGAGTTCCCTCTCGGTGAAGACGCCGAGCGTCGTCCCTTGGAGAGCGTCGCCCGGCCGATATTGGCCGAGGCCGTCAGGGAGCAGCCGGTGGCTCCCCGTCGAAAGAAGCCCAAGAGGAAAGCGGCGTAGGGCCCCGGCTTCTCCTACGCCGCTGGTCGCCGCTTCCCACCCCGCATCACCCGCCAACCTTCGGATTCCAGTGAATGCTGGGTCTCGGCAATCTCCTCGGCCAACTGGGAGGGCGACTTCTGAGCCTCTTGCTCTGCCATGCGGGCTCGCACCTCGTGCAGGCCGGCCAGGTTTTCGTCGACCGTTCCGTCCGGGGACGTGAACTCCCGGGCGATTTCGTCTCTGACCTCCACTGCCCACGTCTGACTGTAGTAAGTCATGACTCCTCCCGACGAATCAGAGCTCCAGGGGCGAACGTATATCGATCGGCCGATAGCCGAGATCGAGGTTGACCGAGTTGACCCTCTGGATCGTTCTCACTTTGACCATGTGCTGGAAGTTCCAGCTCACCACCAGGTCCGCTCCTACGACGGTACAGGCTGCTACGTGGAGCGCGTCGGCACCCGCTGTAGGTACAAACACTCCCGACTGCAGGTACCTGCTGGCCAGAGCCCGCATCTCGTCGTCGATCGGCACCACCGTGAACTGCCTCAGAAGGTCCTCGATCGCCTGTCTTCGCACCTGATCTGGAGTATGCCGGACCTCACGAACGACGAGATCCGAAATCAGCACATCATGGTTGCTGAGATTGCCCCAGAACCCCGAGTGGCCAGCATCCTTGGCGGGTCTCGTTCGTCGAAGTAGGCGCTGGCGACGGAGGTATCCAAGTAGATGACGAGCACAGGCATCGATCTCTTCCTGTTCCCCAATCATCACGCACAGAGCATCTTTATCAGTATAGCATCACGAAGCGCTGACCTGGTTCCCTGATCCAGAGCCGGTAGAGCATCGCCGGCAGCGCGACGGGAGCGGGCGCAGCGTTTCGCGACTCCTACGGCGTCGGGTGCAGGTCCTTGGCCCGGAACAGCATCTCCCCGGCGTGGAGCAGCAGCAGGATCCCCTCCTTCTCGCGGCCGGCCCACGCCTTGGGGTCGATGTTCCGGTAGTCCATGTATCCCAGGTTGATTCGCCGGCATCGCTCCTCCGGGATCCCCGTCGCCAGGGTAACCTGGATGCGCGGCGTCTCGATGCCGGTAGCGGCGTCGTAGCTTCCGGCCCCCTTCACGTGGCTGCTGTGGGCCTTGATGCTGCCTGGGGTGTCCTTGAAGCGATCGGGCTGCTTCACGAAGTACTCCATCATGTGGTAGCCGACCTCGTCGATCAGCTTGCCATGGGTGTAGGAGACCTCGGTGATGTGGGGTGCGTAGATGATCACCTCGCCCCCGTCGGCCACCGCCGGCTCCACCTTGTACATCGCCTTGGCGGCCGTCCAGAGGTCGTCGTACATCTCAGAGGGCATGGAGAGGACTTTCCGGAAGGCGTGGGGCACCACCACCACGTTGAGCTGCGCCGATAGGTCGGCGGCGGCGCTCCAGGCATCCTCCAGGGGGCCGACGTACAGGCCGTGGAGGGCGGCGCCCTGGACCACCAGGGAGAGGCAGAGGATGGGCTGGGGCACGAACCCGGCCGCTCCGTGCATCACCTTCCGCACCGCCGTGTCCTTGATCCCGATGGTCTTCATGTTGCCGACCAGGCCACCCAGCCAGTGGGTGGCGTTGATGATCTCCGGCCCCGCGACCCCGGGGAAGAGGTACTTGGCCCCGCCGGAGAAGCCCGCCACCTCGTGGGGGAAGACCGGCCCGCAGATCATCAGCTGGTCGTAGTCGAAGATCATCCGGTTCAACTGGACCGCGGTCTCCTCTGTCGATATCCCGCCGGTGATCCGGGCCATCTCCTGGCTGGAGATCATCCCCACCGTCTCCAGGGTCTCGGGCAGGTCCCACCGATGGTTGAAGATCTGGACCTTGGGGTACTGCTGGGCCCTCTCGTCGGCCGACACGCCTACCAGCCGCTCGATGGCCTCGTCGGACATGGTGGGATGGGTGCCCAGGGCGATCAGGTAGTCCAGCTTGGCCACCCGACGGCCGATCAGGTCGTAGAGCAGGTAGAACATCAAGGGGATGGGGGCGGTGCGGGTGCCGTCGGGGATGATGACGAGAACCCGCTTTCCCTCCAGCGGCAGTGGATCGAGGGCCGTGGCCAGCAGCTGGCGGACCTCCTCGGACGTGAGGGCGCTCTCGGTGGATCCGTGCCCTATCACCATGTCGACCTCCCGCGACGTTACTTGCAGCCATTCGGCTCTCGTATCTCCAATCCAACCATAGCACGCCGCAGCGGGGGTGTCCACGCCTTCTGTCAGAGGGTGTCACTGCTCAGGGAAAATGTCCGGTTTAACTGCTCAGGGAAAATGTCCGCCATACTTGAGGTATGAGGACACTTACCTTGAACCCGAAACAGCAACGAGA
>JAMCTB010000242.1:3860-5714 GCA_023380955.1 Chloroflexota bacterium
CGACTCCAAACGGACATTTTCCCTGAGCAATTAGCGGTCATAATCGCTGAGCAGTAACACGCCTTCTGTCAGAGGGCTCACCACGATGAAGTGGGAAACCGCGTAGATCCTCCTATCTAGGAGTTACACATGCCCTGAGGCGGGCACCATCGAGGATGGAAACGGCGTAGGGCGGGGTCACCCCTCGGCGATAGGCAGGGTGAAGGAGAAGCTGCTGCCCCGGCCCACCTCGCTCTGGACCCAGATCCGTCCGCCGTGGGCCTCCACTAACATGCGGGTGATGTACAGCCCCAATCCGATCCCCTCGGTCCTCATGGCTCCCTTCCCCCTGTAGTACCGCTCGAACAGGTGGGGTATGTCCTCTCGGGCGATCCCGGACCCCCGATCCGTGACGGAAACCACGACCTCCCCATCCGCCCTCTCGGCGGTTACATCCACCTCGGTTCCAGAAGGTGAGTACTTCAGCGCGTTGGACAGGAGGTTGAGCAGGATCCTATCCAGCCGGTCCGGGTCCGCCCACACGGGCGGCAGGTCCATGGGGATCTTCACCCGAATCCGTTCCGTCTCGAGGGCTCCGGCCATCCGCTGCTTGAGGTCCGCGACCGCGGCGCCCAGCTCCAGGGAAACGCGGTGCAGCCTCACCTGTCCCGACTCCACCCGCGCCACGTCCACCAGGTCCTGGATCATGGAATTCATCCGGTGGGCGCTGGTGAGGATTGCCGCCGCGCTGCGGCGCATCGCCTCGTTGGGGCGCGGGCGCTCCAGCAGCTTGAGGAGCAGCTGGGCCTGCCCCTGCACGGCCGTCAGGGGACCTCGCAGGTCGTGGGACACCATCCGCACCAGGTCTTCCTGTTGCTGCTGGAGCCGGTGCAGCTCGGTGATGTCGGTGGCGACGGCAGCCAATCCCTGGATCTCGCCCTCCTCAGTTCGGATCGGCGCCCCACTGAACGCCATCCAGATGGTCCTGCCGTCCGGAGTGTGAACCACAAGCACTTCCCCCCGGACCGTCTCGCCACGCATGATCCTCCCCAGAGGGGAGTTCTCCCGCGTGATGGGTTTGCCCTCGGGCGTCTCCATTCGCAGGAGGGCAATCCGTTTGTCCGGGGGCTGTTTCAGGTCCTCGGCACGGTACCCGAACATCCGCATTGCCGCATCGTTGATGCGGGCGATCATCCCGGACGCATCGTAGAGCATGACCGCATCGGGCATGGCGGAGATGGCAGCCTCCAGCTCCGCCGCTCTACGTCGGCTCTCCTCCGCCCGGCGTTTCACCTCTTCGTGCAGGCGGGACAGCTCGACGGCGACCCCAGCCGATCCCAGGATCTCGGCCAGGAGATCGGCGTACTCCTCGATCTGCTCGGGGTGAACGAAGTTCGCAGCCTCGAAGACACCCACCTGCCGGCCGAGGGCCACTACCGGCAGCGCCAGGTAGGAGCGCAGCTCGGCTCGGCTCGCCAGCTCCACCCGCGGCACCAATCTGCCGACCAGGTGAGGGTAGGGGGTAGGGCCGTGGCCGGCCACCACCTCCCGGGGGAACTCCGCCTCGGGACCCAGACGGTACCGCTGGAGTTCCCCTCCCAACACCCGGTCCCAGCACTGCCAGCCGCCCTCCTCGGTTCTGATCGAGAGGCGGCACCGCTCGCAGGCTGTCAGATCCGGGACCACCTCCACAAGGAACGCCGCGAGCTCCTCCACGTCCAGAAACGATAGCAGTCGGCTTCGGGTGTCGGAGATGGCAGTCTCCTCGGCGAGGCTCTGCTCCAGACGACGAACCTGTTCCTCCAGAGACTGGGCCCGCGCCTCTAGATCTCCATGGCTTCTGTGCTCCCCTGCCGGGTTATCACCCGCCATGTG
>JAMCTB010000243.1 GCA_023380955.1 Chloroflexota bacterium
ACCTGGGGCTTCTCCTTGGCCGCAGGGGGGAAATCGGAGTATTGATCGACTCCCACCACCCTATCCCCCAGCCCCAGGGCGAAGAGGATCTCCGTGTTGCTGGAGGCGAGAGATATGATCCGCCGCGGCTCCTTGGGCAGGGTCACCTTCCGGCCGGCATCGTCGGTGAGGGTCATAGGGAAGGTCGAGGCAGCCGGGCTGGAGACCGCGGGGACGGTGGGCTGGGGTTGCGGGGCAGCCTGGGTTGAGCTGCAGGCGGAGGCCAGTATCGCCAGGACAGCCAGGGCGCACGCTGAGACGGAACGCAAGATTCACCTCCTCGGGTACTGTCTGCGGAGCCGCACGTCCGAGGAGGTGGAACAAAAAACCTTGTCCCGCAGAGTCGGTGACAAGGGATGGAGCGCTCTAGATGGCATCTCCAGCCTGCGCCCTCTCTCTCGGAGGTCTACGGCATCACAGTCGTGGCGGGTTCCTGGCTTGGGGCCCTCAGGGCCCTTCACAGTTGCGGGACAGCGCCGGACTCGCACCGGACTTCCCCTGGAGCCCGATCACCCGGGCTCCACACCACTCTATTCGATTCTTGAAGGCGATCATAGCAGAGGGGAAAGAGGGGTGTCAACGACCATCGAGAAGTGGGTTGGCGCCGTGTTTCTGCCGGAGATGGGTCGATGTCCAGACGATGAGGAGATTGTTGGGGGTCAGCGGAAGCCCTCAGGCGCAGCCTGAGGGCTTCCGTCGACAGAGCGCATCGGTAATCTTTCCGCAACCTGAATGGACGGGGTTGCTGCTGGCAGCCAGGTCAATTCCCCATCAGCAGATTCGGTAGGAAGAGCACCAGATCGGGGATGTAGGTGATGGCTAGAAGCACTAGGATCAGGGCAACCATGAAGGGCACGATTTCCTTGGCAAAGTCGATCACCTTGATCTTCGCGATGCTGCATGCGATGAACATTGCCATCCCTACAGGAGGCGTGATGAGGCCGATCATCAGGTTCAGGGTGAGCACCACGCCGAAGTGCACCGGGTCTATGCCCACGTTGTGGATGAGGGGCATCAGCACCGGCACCAGGATGATCATGATGGAGAGGGTCTCCAGGAAGCAGCCCAGGATCAGCAGGATGATGTTGATTGCCAGCAGCACCAGCTTTGGGTCGGTGGTGATAGAGGTGACGGAGTTGACCAGCAGGGGGCCCGCCTGCTCCCGGGTCAGCATCCACGCCAATAGTTGGGAAGCGGCCACGATGAACATGATGGCGCCGGTGGTCAGCGCCGCCTCGCCGAAGACCTGGTGCATAGAGGCGAGGGTGAGTTCGCGGTACACAAAGAGTCCCAGGAAGAGGGCCCAGAGCACCGCCAACACCGCAGCCTCGGTGGGGGTAACGACGCCCCCAACGATGCCCCACAGGATGATCACGGGCAGCATCAGTGCTGGCAAACCCTCCCAGAAAGCCTTGGTGAGGCTCCCGCAGGTGGCCTTCTGACCCCGGGCGTAGCCGCGTTTCTTGGAGATGAGATAGACCACTACCATCAGGTATATCCCCATGAGGACGCCCGGGATGGCGCCACCCAGGAAGAGCCGGCCGATGGAAACGCTGGCCAACACCCCGTACATCACGAAGGGGATGCTGGGGGGGATGATGGGGCCGATGGTGGAGGCTGAGGCGGTCACGGCCGCTGAGAAGTTGGGAGCGAACCCGGCGCGGACCATGGAGGGGATCAGCACGGCGCCGGTGCCGGCGGCGTCAGCGCTGGCGGAACCCGACATGCCCGCCATGATCATGTTGGTTACCACCACCACGTGGCCCAGACCACCGGTTAGGTGTCCCACGAGGGCATTGGCCAGTCGCACCAGCCGCTCGGTGACCCCACCTGCGTTCATCAGAGCTCCAGCGAGGATGAAGAAGGGCACTGCCAGCAGTGGGAAGGAATCCACTCCGGTCATGAACCGTTGGGCGGTTACCTCCAAGGGGATGTTGCCGGTTAGCAGGATGCCCACAAACCCGGCGACGCCCATGGATATGGCGATGGGTACCCCCAGGGCAAACATGACAATTAGAATGACCATCATAGTGACTAGCATGGCTAATCCACCACCAAGGGCTGGTCTGCGCCGGTTTCGGGGAAAACCCCTCGTATCAACTGGACCAGTCGGGCCAGTTGGTACAGAGCCCCAATGGCCGCAGTAACGGGCAGCGCCGCGTATACCAAGCCCATGTTGAGTACCATGGCTGCGGTGTAAGTGTCGGAGGTCACTAAGGCCATGTTTGTTCCCTGCCACACCAGTACAACCAGGAAGACCAGGGTCACGGCGTTGCCCGCGATCATCAGGAACCGCTGCGCCGGGCCCCGTACCAGGAGCATCACGGCGTCGACCAGGATGTGGGACCCTCGTCCAAATGCCAGCCCTGTGGCCAGATATATCTGCCAGGCAAAGACGTAGCGGGCCAACTCCTCGGTCCACACAGGGGAGTCGTGGACTACGTATCGGAAGACCACCTGGATCGTGACGTCCACTACCATCACCGCCATGAGCAGGCCGACGAGAGAGAACAACACTCGATCGAGCATCTTGAGAGGCCGGGACAAGGAGCCACCTCCTTAGAACAGGGATGAAGATGGCCGGGGTTAACTGCAGCCAACCCCGGCCCCGAGAAGCACTACTTCAGGTTCGCTACCTCGTCGTAGAAGCCGGCCTTCCACTTCGAGGTGAACTGCTTCGGCAGATCCTTCAAGGCCTCTTGGAACTTGGGGATCTCGACCTGATGGAAGGTCATCCCCTTCTCCTTCAGCTTCGACTCGTATCCGGCCTCGTCCTGCTCCTGCAGCTTGTCTTGCAGCTTGCCCATCTCCATCAGCCCCTCAGTCAGGGTCTTCTGGAGGTCAGGGGACAGGGTCTTGAACCACTTCTCACTGACGGCAATGTCGTAGGCGTCCCGAGTGTGGCCGGTCAGATTGAGGTACTTCTGAACCTCGAAGAAGGAGTTGTTATAGATGGTTTCGTAGTTGCTCTCCTGGCCGTTGATGGTGCCTTGCTTGAGGGCCATGAAGATTTCCGTGATGGCCATGGGGGTCACCGTGGCTCCCAACATCTTCCAAGCGGCCATGTAGACGTCGATCTCGGGGACCCGCATCTTGATATCCTTCAAGTCAGCGGGTGTAGTTACAGCGTGGTTGCTGGTCAGGTATCGGGGGCCGCGGTTGGTAAACACGATGTGGTGAATGCCCTTGCGCTCCACCAGGGCATCCCTCATGGGCTTGCCGATGGGGCCGTCCAGCACCTTGCGGAAGTGATCCTGGTCTCGGAACAGATAGGGCACGCCCAGCACCCCGCCCCACTCGGGGGTGATGTTCATGGCCGGGTAGAGGCCGAAGACCCCGATCTCCACAGAGCCAAGCTGCACGGACTCCACCATGTCGCGCTCCGCGCCTAGCTGGCCGCCTGGGAAAACCTGCACCGTCAATTCGCCCTTTGTCTTGTCGGCGATCCACTTGGTGAACTCGGTGGCGGCGTTGGCTGCCGCACCCGTCGGCGGGAATATGGCCGCCATGCGGGCAACCTTACCCTTGCCCGCTGGTGCTGGGTTCGAGGAGGCGGGCGCCTGGGTCCCCGCCGGTTTGGCCGACGACGAGTCGGCGGGTTTCGCCGGTGCAGCCGATTGGGATGATCCGCAGGCTACTGCCAGGCTGCCCAGGGCAGTTGCCCCGCCTGCAGCACCGATCATCTTCAAGAATCGGCGCCGATCGATGCGACTGTCGCTGTTGCTAGACATGTTCCCTCCCCACGCTCAGCATTGTTTTGAGTGCGCTCGCCCTGGGAAAGCTACCGGGACCATCTACGCTGAGACCCGACGTTGCCCGTGTTGCCGGATCGGTCGGATCCTAGTCCCCTGCCAACGCCGTAGAGACTGCATGTCGACGTCGTTCGCTGACGGTCTCTAGCCCTGGATCGGGTACTGGCCGTACCTTCTGGTGGCGGCCAGCATCGCCTCGTAGTTCTCGTACCTGGTGCCGGGCATTAGGGTGTTGCCGGAGGTGATCACGAGCCCGCCGCTGGCGGCGGCGGTTTGGATGGCGTATTTCACCTCTTCCCCGGTCTGATGGGGGGTGCCCAGAGTCAGCGTCTCGCAGTTGACGCCACCGAAGAAGGTAAGCTTGTCACCGTACTTCTCCTTCAGGAGCCTCAGATCCATGCCGATGCGCGGTTGGATCCCCTGCCAGCCGTCGACCCCTGCCGCGACGAAATCGTCCAGAATGGGCCAGAGGTAGCCGTCGGTGTGCTTGATGAAGAAGAGACCTTCGTCGTGGGCCGCCTTGACGGTGGCGGCCAGGGCGGGGAAGACGAACTCGTGGAAGAGGTGCGGGCCCATCAGGGGGCCTCGGTTATCGCAGTAGTCGGTTCCGGTGATGATGGCATCCACTCCCACAGCAGCGGCAGCCTTGATGTAGGCGATGGATCGTTGGAGGGCAGAGGCGACGGCCTTACGGACGAACTCCGGGTCGTCGATCATCTTCATCAGATAGGCTTCCATCCCGACGGTGTCCTCCCAGGGGAAGGTTCCGTCCGGGGCCCGACCGACGATGAAGTGGGTGCTACCCAGTTCCTCCACGACCCGCTCCATGGCTTCGAACTCCGAGCTCTCCAGGGTGACGGGCTTCTCAGGGTCTGGCAGGTCATCGATAGCCAAAGGCGGGTGCTCCACCACCATGGCGTGGCCGCCGGAGTCCGGAGAGTACTTCCAGACCCGTTCTCTTTCGTCCCGCCAACTGTATTCGCCCAGCATCTCTGGCTTGAAGTAGCTCTCCCTCTTGGCCGGAACTGTGGGGACCACCACGAAGTCCCACTCGAACTTCCTGGTCAGGCCGATCAGATCACGCCAGTGGCTCTCGGCGATCTCGTCTCGCCGCCCCTGCCAAAGGGCGGTGTAGCTGCGCCATTTGGCTCGGTAGAGGGTTTGGACTCCCAGGGCCCGGTCGGTGATCTCCCAGTCCACGCCCTGCTCACCGATGGGAACGCGATCGGGTTCCTGGTGCTGTAGAACCGATATCATCCGGGACTTCGGCAACATGGATTGTTGTTGGCCCTCCCACTTCGGCTATTTGCATCGTCAGCTCTCAAATCGGCGACAGCTCTTGTCGGGGCAGTAGCGGGCCTTCTCGTGCTGTCCCACCCTTATTGAGGCGAGTCCTGCACGCTGTCCGCTATGGGCTGGCCAGCGCCCATAGCCTTCTCCATCGCACACCTGGACAGATCCAATTGACGCTGTATTGCGTCGACAGCTCCGGTAGCATCCTTGTTCTTGATGCAGTCCAACAGCCGTCGATGGTACTGGTGTCGCTCTGACCTACCGCCCGCGGGGAGAGATGCTGCGCTTACGTACTGAAGCATGTCGATGAGGGGACGCGTCATTACGACGAAGAGTGGGTTCTGAGTGGCGGCAGCCAGAGCGGTATGGAACTCCATGTCGGCTGGGAGAAAACTTGGCGGATCGTCGACAGTTGCATCCATTCTCGCCAGCGCCTCTTCCATCGTTGCCACGTCCTTGGCTGTGGCTCGCTCCGCGGCCAACCTGGTCACGAGCGATTCCAGATGCCAACGAGCTTCGTGCAGCTGTTGATAGCTGCAGTCTTGCAGACGGTATGCGACATGAAGCGAGGAGGTGACGTTGGCCATCCCAGGGGAGGTCACGAAAGCGCCCAGACCCGCACGGGACTCCACCAGCTTGCGCTCTTCCAGGAGTTTGATCGATTCCCGTGCCGCGGCGCGACTCACGCCGAAACGCTCGGCTAGCTCCTTTTCCGCCGGGAGCTTGTCACCTGGCCTTAGCTCATTGCTCAGGATGAGCGATTCGAGTCGGCCGGCAATCTGCTCCGATAGGCGGGTCTTGGTGAGTTTCTCATAGGGATGGTTGCCCATGCGGCACCTGCTATCGGCTGATTAGGTGGGGATACGAGTGGTTATCAAGATTCCCTATTATCAGGTGGTCAGATCACAGTACGCAAATCCTATTGTGCCGGGAAGGCCGTGTCAATACCCCGGGCCCGTAAGACCCTCAAGGCTCTTGTGCTCAGATCGATGCGGTGCCCAACTTCGGTGGATCCATGCCTGTCGGCACCGTCTGCGTTGATGAGGCCAACTAGAGACGACCGTCCCTGGGCGGGAAACTCTCTCTTTCCTTCCCATCATCTTGCCCGTACCTGGCAGCGAATTGCTGCTATAATCCGTTTGCTGTTTGAAGCTTGCCACTGTGCGGTGTTCTCTTTTGCCCCTCGGTTCCTGGCTTCGGAGGTGCTCGTGAGCGGCCCTGTTGAGAAGACCGTCGTCACCACCTGCACGAGGGACTGCCCCGACGGCTGCAGCATCCTGGCTACCGTTCGAGACGGGCGGCTGGTGGCCCTCAAGGGCAATCCCGATCATCCGGTTACCCGCGGCTTCCTCTGCCGCCGCTCCCGGGACTACGTCCGGCGGGTCTACTCCCCCAACCGGATCCTCCATCCCATGAAGAGGGTCGACGGTGGCTGGGAGCGGGTCTCCTGGGACGAGGCACTGGATCTGGCGGCCGGTAAGATCGCCGAGTACCGGGATCGCTACGGCACCCTCTCCCTCATGCACTACCAGGACAACGGCTCCATGGCCGCCCTGAAGATGCTGAACGCGCGGTTCTTCAACCTCCTCGGTGGGGTTACGGCGGCATCAGGAACGCTCTGCGGCGGCGCCGGCATCGCCGGGCAGACCATGGATTTCGGCTATCGCACCGCCCACGAACCGACGGACGTCCCCAACAGCCGGTTGGTGATCCTCTGGGGCCGCAACCCCATGGCCACCAACGTTCACCTGGTGCCCTTCCTCAAGGCGGCTAGGGCGAAGGGCGCTACCCTGGTGCTGATCGATCCCGTGCGCACCAGGAGCGCCGAGCTGTGCGATCTCCATTACCAGCCGATCCCAGGCTCCGACGGCTACCTCGCGGCCGCCATCGGGAAGCTGCTGCTGGAATCGGGGGCGGTGGACCGGGGTTTCGTCGAGCGGCACACGGAAGGCTTCGCCGAGTACCATGCCGCCCTGGAGGGCTTCCCCCTGCCCTGGCTGTCGGCCCAGTGCGGCATTCCCCTGGAGGAGATCCGCCGGCTGGCGTCGATGTTCGGCACCCTCAAGCCGGCGGCCATCTGGACCGGGTGGGGGCTGCAGCGGCGGGAGTTCGGGGCCGAGATCTACCGGCTGGTGGATGCTATCGTGGCCCTGACCGGCAATATCGGCGTCCCCGGCGGCGGCGTCAACCACGGCATGGAGGAGCGGGAGTACTGGGATTGGGATCTGAAGGCTCCCGAGGCCGCCAGGGTGTCGCGGGGAATCCCCAAGGCCACCCTGGGCGAGGGGATCCTCGAGGCGCAGGACCCGCCCGTCAAGATGATCTTCGTCACCGGAGCCAATCCGGCCAATCAGGCCCCACACAGCCTGAAGGTGCGGGAGGCCTTCGCCCGGACCGAGTTCGTGGTGGTGATCGACTCCTTCCTGACCGACACCGCCGATCTGGCCTACCTCTTCCTGCCCACCACCTCCCCCTTCGAGGAGGAGGACCTGGTGGGGAGCTACGGCCATCAGTGGCTGGGTCCGGTGAACCCGATCATCGGGCCGCTGGGGGAGGCCAGGACCGATCTGCAGATCTTCCAGGGGTTGGCGGAGAGGCTGGGCCTCGCGGGAATGGAGGGGACCGCCACCGAGTGGCTGAGGCGGTTGGCCGCTCCTCTGCAACCCCTGGGGATTACCCTGGAGAGGCTGCGGGAGGGGCCCCTACGCCATCCCACGGCGCCCACGGTGCCCTTCCAGAGTCGGGTGTTCCCCACCCCCTCCGGGCGATTCCGCTTCACCTCGGAGGTGCCTCCCAACCCCTCCTCCGCCCGCGACGGGAGCTTCGTCTTGATCTCCGGCCACCCGGAGGGCTCCATCCACTCCCAGATCCTGCCCGAGGATCAGGGGAAGACGCTGCCGGTGCGGATGAACCCCCTGGATGCTGCGGGGCTGGGTCTCGTGGAGGGCGATGGGATCGCCATGGCGGCCGGCGAGGGGCGGGTGGAAGGTCGGGTGGTTCTGGATGCCACACTGGGCAGGGGAGTCCTCCAGTGCGATCAGGGGGGCTGGCTCAAGTTCAGGGTGGGCATCAACCGGGTGGTGCCGGGGGTGCTGAGCCGCCACGGCTTGTGCGCCGGCTTCTACGAGGCCATAGTAACCGCGGAGCCTACGCCCCTATCTCCAGCATGCCGCGGCTGATGGCGTAGCGCACCAGCTCGGCCCGGGTGCGAAAGCCCAGCTTCTCCATGATGCGGGCGCGGTGGGTCTCCACCGTTTTGACGCTGATCACCAGCAGGTTGGCGATCTCCTGGTTGGTGTAGCCCTCGGCCATCAGCTTCAGCACCTGCTTCTCCCGCTCCGTGAGGCGGCCGAAGCTCTCCGCCTCGCGGCCGGCGTCCACCTGCTCGACGTAATCCTGGATCAGCCTTCGAGCCGCAGTCGGATAGAGGAAGGTCTCGCCCGCGTGCACCACCCTGATGGCGTTGATCAGGTCGGTGTCGGCCGCCTTCTTCGGGACGTAGCCCGACCCCCCGGCCTGCAGGGTCTGGAAGAGGTACTCCTCGCTGTCGTGCATGGTTAGGATCAGCACTCTGACGTCGGGGTACAGCTTGCGGATCTGCCGGGTCGCTTCCAGCCCGTTCATGACGGGCATGGTGATGTCCATCAGAACCACATCTGGGCGCAGGCGAGCCACCAGGTTCATGGCCTGGCTGCCGTCGGAGGCGTCTCCCACAACCTCCATGTCGGGCTCGGCGTTCAGCAGGGTTCGCAGCCCCGCCCTCAGCACTGCGTGGTCGTCGACCAGTAGCAGCCGAATCTTCCGCATCACCCCTTCACCTTCTCAGCAACTCCGCCCAGGGGCACCCGAGCCACGATGGTGGTTCCGGCCCTGGGGGCGGACAGGATCTCCAGTTGGCCCGAGAGCAGGGACACCCTTTCCCTCATGCCGAAGAGGCCCAGCCCCCCGTCTTTCGACTGCTGCACCCGGTTCAGGTCGAAGCCCCGGCCCTGGTCCCGCACGGTGGCCGTCAGGGTGGAGCCCTCCACGCTCAGCTTCACGGCCACCTGCGAGGCCTCGGAGTACTTGGCCGCGTTGGTCAAAGCCTCCTGCACCACCCTGTAGATGGCCACCTCCACCTCGGAGGGCAGTCTCCCCTTCAAGCCGGAGACCTGGAGGCCCACCTGGATCCCGTGTTGCCGGCTGTACTCCTTGGCGTAGCCCCGCAGGGCAGGGAGGAGGCCCAGCTCGTCCAGGGCGCTGGGGCGCAGCTCCACCGCCATCCGGTGAACCGCCTCCAGGGTCTCGGCGACGGTGGCCCGCAGCTCGGCAACCCGGTCCTGGATTTCGCACTGTCTGCCGGGCTTCTCCAGCGCCTTCAGCCCGACGATCACCGAGGTGAGGGCCTGGCTGGTCTCGTCGTGGAGCTCTCGAGCGATCCTCTTGCGCTCCTCCTCCTGGGCGCCCAGCACCCTGGCGGGCAGCCGTTGGAGCTCCGACTGGTTGGCTTGAAGCCGCTCCAGCATGCTGTTCAGGGCCTCGGCCAGCCGGTTGGTGGCGGGATCGCCCATGGGCTCGGGTTCTGCCCGCGCCTTCAGGTTGTCCCGATAGTACACCTCGTCGACGGTTCGTTGGAGGGATTCCAGCGGTTTCATGGCCGCCTTCAGGATCCAGAAGTTGGCGATCACGTGGAGGCTCACCCCACCCAGGACGAAGCCGGCGATGAGGTCGAGGGGGAACTGCTCCGGGAGAGCCCGCACCACCCATGTCCCCACCACGGCGCCGATCAGAACGATGGCCGAGCTGGCGATCAGTATTCGATAGAAGAGCGTCGTGCGGGCGGTGAGCGCCCGGAACCTATCCAAG
>JAMCTB010000244.1 GCA_023380955.1 Chloroflexota bacterium
TACACGACGCTCTTCCGATCTATAAATCCGCCCGGCGATGAGCGGGCGGTGGCCGAGCTGCTTGCCGGGCGGCTGAAGGGGCTGGGAATCCCTGATGTAGAGATTGTGGCCGAGGTGCCCGAGCGCCCCAATGTCATTGCCCGCCTGCCCGGCCACGGCGGCTGGCCGGCACTGTTGTTCAACGGCCATATCGACACAAAGCCAGTGGGAGACCAGTCGAAGTGGCGCACCGACCCGCTGGTGCCTACCATCAAGGATGACGGTTACATATACGGGCTTGGCACCGCCGATATGAAGGGGGCCGTGGCGGCGATGTGCTTCGCCGCGTCCGCTCTGGCGGCGGCATCTACCCGCCCGGCCGGCGATCTGATCCTGGCCTTCACCGCCGACGAGGAGGCCGGCTCCCGCTACGGTGCCCAGTTCCTGGTACAGAAGCAGGGGCTGAAGGCCGACGCCTGCCTGATCGGCGAGCCGTCGGGGTTGACAGAACAATGGGAGTACCTGGTGCTGGTCTCGCGGGGCATCTCCGCCTTCCGCACGCGCGTGCGCGGCACCCAGATGCACGCCAGCGCCTCCAACATCGTGCCGTGCGTGAACGCCAGCACCAAGATGGCCCAGGTCATGGTGCGGATGGCCAACGATCTGCAGGTGCGCCATCAGCCGCATCCGCTGCTGCCCAAGGGTCCCACCATCAACATCGGCATGCGGGTGGAGAGCGGCGTGTTCTACGGCATCCTGCCGGCCCTGGGGGAGTTTACCAGCGACGTGCGGGTACAGCCGGGGATGTCCTTCGAGCAGGTGAAGGCCGACGTCGAGGGCTTCGTTCAGCGCCTACGGGACGATGACCCCGAGCTGGACATCGAGGTCGAGTTCGAGGAAGGGCCCCTCCGGTGGATCGAGCCGACCGAGGTCTCGGCGGACGAGCCTATCGTCAAGGCGGCCCAGTGGGCGGTCAGGCAGGTGCTGGGGGCGGTGCCGCCGTTCGGGGCCTGCCCCGGCTGGACGGATTCGCGCTGGACCCAGGGCGAGGGCGGCGTGCCCACCATACCGGCCTTCGGGCCCGGCCTCCTGACGGTATGCCACGGCCCCAACGAGCGGGTGCCGGTGGAGGGCATCGTCCAGGCGGCAAAGATATACGCGCTGACGGCGGCGCGGTTCCTCGGGTAGAGGGTAGAAGAGAGTAGGGGCGGACAGTCGTTCACTGTCCTCGCCTAGGCGAGTCGTGCCCGAAGGGTATCTCGCCACAGGCGAGTCGCCTGGGCGACCTGCGGTGCGGCGTTGCGCCGCTCCGCTACGGACCTGTGGCGACCTCTGGGAGAGCGCAGGGGTGAGGCCATGGAGTACCCCTGCGCGGGTTCGAAACCCGCGCAGGGGTTTGGTCCTCTGCGAGAGTTGTGGTTCCCTCTCCTCGCCACGGCGAGTCGCCTTTGGCGACCTTTGGGAGAGGGCAAGGGTGAGGGGCGATTGGACCTCACCCCCGACCCCTTCTCCCTCTGGGAGAAGGGGGTTGCCGTTCCCTCTCCTTGCCTGGGTGAGCTAGAACTCTTCTGCAATTGGCAGCTCAACGATTTCCGCCTCCAGAGCGCTTCCCCTGATGTGGAGCAAGGCCACGCTCACCGGCAGGTCGAAGCGGCGCGGTCCGGCGGTGCCTGGGTTCAGGTAGAGCAAGCCTCCCTGCCGTCGACAGGACGGACGATGGGAGTGGCCGGTAATGAGGGCCGCGAAGCCCGCGGCCGCCGGGTCCAGCTCGAGATTGCCGATGTCGTGGAGCACATACAGCCGTGACTGCCCGACCTCGATCACTCTGGTCATAGGAAGCTGCTCTGCCCATTCCCCCCGGTCGGTGTTGCCGCGCACCGTGGCGACAGGAGCGATCTGTTCCAGGGCCGCGAGCACACCGAGTGCCCCAACATCGCCGGCATGAACGATCAGATCCACGCCATTCAGCGCGCGCAGGGCTTCCGGTCGCAGCAGGCCGTGCGTGTCGGAGATGACGCCGATTACGTGCTCGTCCAAAGCCGGGCCTTCAGTCCGCGGCTATCGAAAGCTGCGGACTCACTCGGCGCAATACCAGGAAAAGGAGGGCGGCCGCCATAGGGAAGAGGGTCAGCGTGGTCATCGCCGTCAGCAGGCCGGTATGGTCGGCGATGACACCGGTGACGAAGGCCCCCACGCCGCCGGTGACGAAGGCCAGTCCCAGTATCAGCCCCGAGGCCAGGCCGGCGCTGCGCGGCATAATCTCCTGGGCCATTACCACCGTGATCGGATGGGAGACCTCGATCAGCAGCCCGGCCGCCATCGCCAGCACGATGGCCAGGAGGCCATCGGTGTGCAGGAACAGGAACATGGCCGGAGCGGTGAGCACAAGCGCCGAGGCGCACGTCTGGATGCGGCCGATGCGATCGGCAAGGAGGCCGCCGGTCAGCATGCCGATCGACGCTCCCACCAGCAGTAGGAACAGGAAGCGGCTGGCTTCCGACAGGTTCGTCGAGGAGAGGACCTGTTGCTTGCCGGTGATGAGGAGCGGGATATAGGACACCATCGATTGGTAGGCCCAGGACTGCATGGCGACGATCAGGACCAGCACGGCCAGACCCAGAAGGGACACCGACGTGGCGGCGTGGTGACGGGCCGTATGCTGGCCCCTCACCGTGAGAGGGCCGCTGTCCGGCGTCCGGCCGTCATGCCGCCACATTGCCGTCCCGACCACTGCCGCTCCCAGCAGGCCCGGAATGAGGAGTATCTGCAGGCCGCTCAGTCCCCAGTTGATGATGATCGCGGCGGTGAGCAAGGGGCCGAGGGCAAACCCGAGCGTGCCGCCGAGCAAGAAGATGGAGACCCCGCTGGCCCGCTGCCGGCCGCCGACCCGGGCGGCATTCATCGCTCCCTGGGGATGAAAGGCCCCGTTCCCCAGCGCCGCCAGGCAAGTGATGACCACCAGGGAGGTGTAGTCCCAGGCGTTCCCGATCGAGCTCATCAGGACGGCCATCCAGGCGATGCCGAAGACGGCCAGGTACCGGGTGTTGATGCGATCGGCCAGGAAGCCGAAAAACGGCTGGGATAGCGAGCCTGCGCAGATGAAGAGGGTGCCGACCAGGCCGACCATGCCGTAGTTGAGATGGAGAGTCGACATAAGCAGCGGATAGGTCATCGGCAGCACGTTGGCGAATACATCGTTGACCAGGTGGCCGAAGGTGACCGACAGGAGCAGCCGGTTGCGGGCCAGCGCCAACAGGCCGGGGCGGGCCGGGGCGGCCGCTACGCTAGCCTCCATCGGTCAGGCCCCTCAACGCTGCGTCGATGGCCTCCTCCAGTCTGTCCGGTGGGACGCCGCCCTGGGCCAGCTCCGGCCGTCCTCCACCGCGCCCGCCCACTGCGGCCGCGGCGAGGCGCAGCAGCACCGCGGCATCGGCATTCACCCCCGCTGACCGGGCGAAGACCATGTGCCCCTTCTCTCCCTTCGAGCCCAGCAGCACCACGCGCGGCGCCGCAGCCGTGATGCGCTGGGCCAGCCATTTCAGCTCGTCCGGCTTGCGATCGGCGAACACGGCGCGCACCACCTGCACGCCGCCGGCAGGCTCAGCGTGAGCGGTCAGTGCCGCTGCCTCGTAATCGAGGAGCTGCTGCCGCAGGTCTTCCATCTCCCGCCACAGGGCGTCCCGGTCGGCCAGGGCTTTTGCCACTGCCTGGGGCAGCTCGTGGGCCCGGGTGCTGAGGGCATCGGCTGCCTCGTAGAGGGCGCGGTTTTTCCAGCGGTAGTCAGCCAGCGCCCGGCCGCCGCAGACGAACTCCACCCTGGTCTCGGCCCCGCGCCGCTCCCAGCGGATAACCTTGATCAGGCCCACCTCACCGGTGCGCCGGCAGTGGGTGCCTCCGCAGGGGATGCGGTCGAATGCCTCCACCTCTACGATCCGTACGTCTCCCTGCCGCGCGGCAAGCTTCCGCAGGTCCATCTCAGCGCTCTCCGCGGAGGAGACGAAGTAGGAGCGGACGGGCCGGTCCTCGAAGGCCACCCGATTGGCGAGGTCCTCGGCCTGGGCCACCTGCTCAGGCGAGAGGGACGCGGTATCGAGGTCGACAGTAGTGACGTCCCGGCTCATATGGAAGGCTACGGTATGGAGGCCAAGCTCCTGCTCGAATGCCTGCGACAGGATATGCTGGCCGGTATGCTGCTGCATATGGTCGAAGCGGCGGTCCCAGTCTAGCTCACCCTTCACGCGCCGAGGGAGGGGGCCGCCGGCCAGGCGGTGCACGATCTCCCCATCGCGCTCCAGGACGTCGACCACAGCGACGCCGCCGAGCCGGCCCATGTCGTGGGGCTGCCCGCCCGAGGTCGGATAGAACAAGGTCCTCTCGAGGACGGCCTCCCAGCCACTATCGGTCTTGGCCTGCGAGACAACCCTGGCCGTGAACGTCCGCTGGTAGGGCCGTCGCATATACATCTTTTCGGTCACGCTATGCCTCCTGGGTGAGGGCCTGGGCAAGCGCCGCGTAGCCGGCCACCCCTCGCACCAGCGCGTCGATTTCGATACGGTCCTCGACGGTGTGAGCGAAGTCTGGCTGGGCCGGGGAGTAGCCGATCACCGGGATGCCCGACTTCATCAGGTGGCCGCCGTCGGTGGCGAAGCTCCAGCCGATGACTGGAGGCCGGGCGCCGAAGGTGCGCTCCAGTGCCGCGCCGGCCCGGGCCAGAAGGGGGTGGCCGGCGGGCAGGATGAAGGAGGGAAATGCAGACGCCATGCTGGTCACGAGGCCGGTATAGGTGCGCGCCTCGTAGACCAGCAGCTCCGCCTCCCCCGTGCAGCCATCACGAAGGCACTCGGCCAGCAGCGCCCGTATCTGAGCGAGCAACGCGTCGGGGCTGTCGCCCGGGACGTCGCGCCAGTCCAGGTGCAGACTGCACTCGCCGGGTATCACGTTGCCGCTCCGCTGGTCGGTCAGGTACAGGGTTGGCGCAAGGCTGGCCGGTCCGAGGAATGGGTCGCTCCCCAGACGCAGCTCGGCGAGGCGGCCGATGAAGGTGGCCATAGTGTAGTGGGGGTTGGCGCCCTGCTGGGGGACGCTGGCGTGCACGGAGCGCCCCTTCACCCGCACGACGATCTCGTAGCGGCCGCGGTGGCCGCGGGCCAGGGCGCCGTCGCTGGCCTCGCCGACGACCGCCGCGCCGGGCCGCAGGTGCCCGGTGAGGTGTATGGTCCCCAGGCCGCCGGTCTCCTCCATCACCGCGGCTGCCACGTAGATGTCTCCCGCGGTACGGATGCCGAGCTGGCGCAGCAGGGCCACGCCGTGGACTATGCTGGCCAGGGACCCTTTCATATCGCTGGCCCCGCGGCCCCAGATGGCGCCGTCGTGGACCTCGCCGCCGTACGGTGGATATGGCCACGCCGCCGGGTCGCCGGGGTCCACCACGTCCATATGGCCGTTGAGCTCGAGGGACGGCCCGCCGCCCGTGCCGCGCATCAGGCCGACGACGTTGCCTACCTCGTCGGAGGCGACCTCGTCGTAGCCCAGGGCCTGCATCTGGTCCCGTATCGCGGCGGCCACCGCTCCCTCCTCGCCGGACAGGCTGGGGGTCTGAACGAGACGCTGGCAGGTAGCTACGACGGCGGAGCGCACGCTTTCGGCGGCAGCGAGCAGCGTGTTCATATGGTCTCCTTCAATCGGCCCTCTTGACCGCTCAGGGCGGGCATAATCAGTCCTCTTCCGCCCGGGCCCGCTCTTCAGGCGGAAGAGGACGAAGCGGCTAAGCCCAATGGCATCGGCGCGCCCGTCGCGAGCGGCGGGGCATCCGGCTAGGCCTAGGCGATGCCGAGCTCCTCCAGCTTTTCCTTGGTGGGAATGCCGTCGGCCGTCCAGCCCCGCAGCTCGTAGTACTCCTTGAGCTGGCGGGCCAGGTCCGGCTTCTTGGTCTCCGGCTCGTTGGCCCTGGGCTCCAGAAGCCGGGCCGGCAGGGTGTCGTCGGCCCCCGTGACCCCGGCGCCCAGGTTGAACTGGCGGACCGTGTTGATGACCCGCTCGCCGACCTGCAGCACTTCCGCGGAATCGTAGTCGAAGCCGGTCGTGACCCTCAGCAGCTCGGCCATGTGCCAGGGGTGTATGCCGGTCCAGGTGTGCGAGCAGATAGCCAGCGAGTTGACCGCTTCCGCCAGGTCCTGCGCCGCCTTCACCGCGAGGGCCTTGTTCTTCTGCTCCGTTCGCCCCAGCCGGCCGGTGATGCCCGCCTCGGACACATTGTAGTCCTGCTCGAAGCGCATCGGCAGGCCGTGCTCCCAGGAGGCGCCGCTGGGTCCGGTGGCGTAGGCGCTGGCCTGGCTGAAGTAGGACCGCGGATCGTGCATCGGCGGCTCCAGTCCCTTAACGTGCACGGCGTAGGCCTCGCTCCCCTTGCCGATGGCGGCGGCGGCCTTCTTCACACCCTGGCCCAGGGTCGCGCCCAATCCCTTTGCCTCACCGATGTCCTCGATGAGGCCGATGATGGCGGCGGGATTGCCCCAGCTCAGGTCACGGCCGGCTTCGGCCTTACTGACGGCACCCTTCTCGAAGGCCTCCATCGCGAAGGCGATGGCACCGGCGGTGGAGATGGGGTCGAGGCCCAGCCGGGCGCACATATCGTTGGCTCTGATGGCGACCTTCAGGTCGCGATTGCCCACCAGGGGACCGAAGCCGGCGATGGCCTCGTGGTCTGGCCCCGGCCCGTCGACGCTGTATGTCTCCTCGACGACGGTCACCTGGCGAACGCACCGGATGGGGCAGCGGTCGCAGGCCTCGCGCGGGTCGCCCAGGACGGCTTCGTAAGACGGCGTCCCCAACGGCGCGCAGTCCTCGGCCCCGGCAGCCATCTGCCAGTTGCGCAGCGGTATCTCGCCGCGATACCAGGCCGTGTCCATCCACTGGGAGGGGCCGACGTTGGCGAGGGGCGTCAGCATGCGATAGGTGGCCATCCGATGAGTCCAAAAGCTGTTCAGGTCGCGGGCTTTGCCGCTGTCGGCGACGGCAGTACGCTTGGTGCCGCGCACGGCGATGGCCTTCAGGTTCTTGGATCCCATCACTGCGCCGATGCCGCCCCGGGTAGGCAGCCCTCCCTCGTTGTTCTGAATGGTGGCGATGGGGACCTGCTTTTCGCCGGCCGGGCCGATGGCCGATACCCTTGTCCTTCCGCCCAGCTCTTCGGCGATAGCCGCCTGGGTCTCGAAGGTGTCCTTGCCCCAGATGGCTTCGGCGCTGTGGATCTCCACGCCATTAGGGCCGATAGAGATGTAGACGGGCTTGTCCGACTTGCCTTCGACGATGAGGGCATCGTAGCCGGCGGCCTTGAGGTTGCCGCCCCAGAAGCCGGAGCAGGTCCCGCCGGTCCAGATGCCGGTCTCGGGCGATTTGGTGCAGACGCCGTAGGTCGATGCGGTGGGGAAGCCGGTGCCGGCCAGGGGACCGGCGGCGAAGACGATCTTGTTCTCCGGCCCCAATGGGTCGACCTTGGGGGAAACGCTGTCGACGAACAGCTTGGTGGCCAGGCCCAGCCCGCCGATGTAGGCGCGCGCTGTCTCAGGCGGCAGCGCCGCCTCAGCGGTCTTGCCGGTGGTCAGGTCTACCCGCAGGATCTTTCCGCTATAGCCTTCCACTTATATCACCTCAAACTCTCGAGATCAACGGTTTCCACTCGCTTGTACCCGCCTTCGGGGTACACGGGGTCTTTCTTTATCATCTCGCGCATTCGCACGGCAACCGGCCGCGGGTCCCAGTGGAACACGGCTTCGGAGCGAGGGCCGGGCTTAGCGGTGATTAGCTCGTAGTCGCGGTTGCCCAGGCCGATCTTGGTGCCGTTGTTCAGTTGAAAGTCCTGGCTGGAGGCGAAGCGAGAGGCGGCGGCGGCGAACTTGGGCACGCCCTCGCCCATCACGCCGTCCTCGTAGGCACGGGAACCCGGGATTCCCACGGATGCCGTGGCCATATCCACGCAGGCGGCATCGACGGCCACGATGTCCTTGCTGGCGAACACGCCCATGTTCGGGATGATGGGCCGGTCGCTCATCGGCGCGCAGTCGCAGACCGGGGTGATGTCGATGGCCAGGTTGATGAAGCCGGCGTTGCCGGTGCCGTGGCCGGCGCCCACGATCTTCAGGCAGGCCAGGGCCGAGTCGGAGATGCTGACGGGGTTAGCGTCGCCGGCGTCCTCGTGGATGCCGCGCATCCGGCCCAGGACATCGTTGCAGGGACCGCCGCCGCCCGGCCCGCATACGCAGCGGCTCTGGTCCCACTCGAAGGTATGCTCGTTGATGGTGAACAGGCCCCAGGGACAGGAGTCGCGCAGCTCTTCAAGCCAGGCCCGGCTCTTCGATTCTCTTGCCAGGTGCTCGAAGAACGGGGCGTAGCGGAAGCCCATCGAATGGCCGCCGAAGTGAAGGTTGAATTTGCCGCGCTTGGAGGCGGCCCCGACGCCGATGTTCTTGATGGAGCCGCCGAACACGCCGGCGCCGTGGCCCTTGAAGTGGGTGAGGACCAGCAGCTTGTCGGCCATCGCGATGGCCTTGGCCACGTACTGCTCTTTCAGGATGGTGCCCTCAGGCAGGTCGACCCGGACGTCGTCGTCGCCCAGGAAGCCGTCGGCCACTATGAACGGGCAGCCGAGGCTGGCGGAGGTGAAGCCGTTGCGCTCAGCCGTGAGCAGCTCGTCCAGGGCATTGGCGCGACCGGCGTAATAGGAGTAGAAGGCGGTGGTGGTGTCGCAAACGAAGGGCCGCCCGCCCAACTCCTTGACCCTGTCGGCTAGGGCGCGGGGGAATACCGGCCGCAGATAGCCGGTGTTATTGTACTCACCGCAATGGATCTTGATGGCCACTATGTCGTGGGGCTTGATCAGGTCCTGGATGCCGGATTCCTTGAATACGGTGAGCATCTTGTTGACCAAGCTCGTTTCGATTGAGGCAGCGCGGTCATCCATGAAAAATACCGGTTGTGCCATTGGATGTTCCCTCCTTCCAAGTCACAATGGGTCGCTATCCTCCCGTCGCCGCCCGGCGGGAGGGCTCGGCACACACTACAATGGGCGCGTAATGAGCAATAATCCCATTTCCGCTATTCTATCACCAATCAGGGCGCATGCGCGCGCCCAGTCTGCTTAACGTCGTGGTGGTCTACTCCGATGCTGCTCATCTACACCTCCCTGCTGTTCTCGCGGCCAGAGACGCGCTTGCGCCGCAGGCAAGGCGAGTATACACCTAGACGAGTTGGGCCGTCCAATGATATAATGCCGATGTTATGTTATATAGGAGTGCCGCCGCTCAATCGGTGAGGCGATGGCGCGCCCGAGTGTGGAGAATGGGATGATCTCGGTTTTTGTGCAGTTCATAGAGTTGCTTTTCAATATTCTGACTTTCGCGATACTGGCGCGCGTGCTGCTTTCGTGGTTTCCCACGTCTCCCAACAACAAGATAACGGCGATCCTCTACGATGTAACCGAGCCGATCCTTGGCCCGATCCGCAAGATGATACCGCCAATTGGCATGCTGGACCTGTCGGCCTTCATCGCGATAATCGCGCTCCAGGTCCTGGAGTACATAATTCTATCCGGAGTGCGGATGTACTAGGCGGTCGCGGGCCTCGGCCTGCTCCAGCCCCTCGATCTCTATCTGCTTCAGGCGCGCCGTCTGGCCGCGCACGATGCGCACCCGCCCCTTCGCTACGCCCATCGCCTCCGCCAGCAGTGTCACCAGGGCTTCGTTGGCGCGCCCGCCCTCGGGAGGAGCCGTCACCCGCGCCTTCAGCACGTCTCCCTCGAAGCCGACGATCCGATTCTCACCGGCCCGCGGCTGAAGGCGTACCTGAATTCGTGCGGCAGACATCTTCACTCGTAATCTCTTTCGGCATAAGGGAGGGCTAGGTCAACGCCGCTCAGAGGCGCCGTTTGTGCCCAGTTTACAGGCTATATCCATTAGTCCGCAAGGCGGGTGGGGCCTAGCTTGAGAAGGCCATCCGTGCGTGGCGTGCGGATGCGCGGCTTGTGAATGACGTTTGACGAGGGGCAACGGGCAATGTCTTGCGATCCTCTCGGCGGGGCGCGTTGCGCTGGGTCTACCGGCATCGTAAGACGGCTCACGGAGAGGCAGCGAGAGGGGCTAAGAGCAACCCAGGGTGCTTTCAAAGTCCGCCGATCCGGCTGCTCCCGGGGTTTACCTCACCCCTGGCCCCTCGCCACGGCGACTCGCCGTGGCGAGGGGTGGCCGAAGGCCGGAGGTGAGGTTGACTGCCGTTGACAAGGCAGCAGAAGCGCTGTCTGTTTCCTGGCTGGCGGGTTTGAAAAAGCCCTTGGAAGCGAGTTATCCCCTTGTTGCTCCAGCGAATCGATTACTGGCATAATGTGCTTGGCCCGCTTTATCTCGTATCTCGCGGTGGTATTATGCTCAAGAAACGGCCGACCCACAAAGGAGCTACAGTAATAGCTATTGGCAGTACACGGTCTCGATCAGACCCAAGCGATAATCCCGGCCCCGAGACTGCGTCGGACAGAAGCGCAACTCCGTCTGACATACCGAGCGAATCCCAGATGCCGTCGCTGATAGAAGTTGTCCGAAGTGGCTCGAATGAAGAAATCCAAGACAGGATTGCACTTGAGATTGATGGACTGATCCGTGCAAGTGCGCCATCGATAGCGGAATATGGCATGCTTGCGCTGTTTGACCCCGTCCAATCGATTAGCAGGTGGCACGCCGACCGGATACTCAGCGCCTTGTCCAGGTTGAACCCTGCGCGTGAGCACGATGTTCTGCTATTGATCTCTAGTTTGGGAGGCGGAGTCGAGCCAGCGTATCAGATCGCCAAGCTTTGCCGGTCCTTTGCCAAGGAGAGATTCATCGTGGCTGTACCACGTCAGGCAAAGTCTGCGGCCACGCTGATCGTATTGGGTGCGGACCAAGTACACATGGGGCCTCTTGGTGAACTTGGTCCCATCGATCCTCAACTGGGCGGGTTGCCGGCTCTAGGAGTAGTTGAAGCGTTGAAGAGAATTGCCTCATTATTGGCCGAGGAGTACCCTGGCAGCGCAAACATGTTGGCGGCGTATCTACAGCGTGCAGTGACCGTGGAGCAAATAGGATACTGCGAGCGCATAGGAGAGTCCGCTGTGCAGTATGCTGAAAGACTGCTTCTGTCCAAGCTACCTTCGCCCGGGAAAGCCAAGTACGTGGCCAACAAGCTTGTCTACGAGTACAAAGACCATAGCTTCGTCATAGATCTGGATGAGGCCAGGCAACTTCTCGGAAACGAGCGGGTCATTGACAACTCGGCCGAACTTGATTTCGCTGAATCTGTCTACGAAAAGCTAGACCTAGTGAGCACCATTCTGAACTTCTTCCGGAGCAAATCGCTCCAGATCGTTGGTGCGCTCGACGACGCGTGGGTCTTTGATCAGCGAAAGGAGTGAGTCTCCATACATAGATTATCTGGGACCGGCCTTTTGTCACAGCCCCCGGACGCGCTTGGTGCGCTCTTTGGCGGAAGTGCGCTCGGAGAGGTGGTACCGCGCCAGCGTCGCATCCACCAGAAGCTCGAACTGCTGGCGGTCGGCAGTGGTGAGGACGGCCCGCTCGTGGGCCTCGGTCAGGACGCGGGGGTAGGCGTTGCCGCGCCGGCACTGGTCGTAGGCCACCCAGTGCACCAGGTCCAGCAAGTCCGGCCGGCCAGCCACCCAGTCGGGCACCTCGATGCGGGCGATCTCGCCGTCGACGTTCAAGTAAAAGAAATACGTGGAAATGTCTTGTCCCTTTTGTTTCACCTTGCTGCGTTCTGCTTTGCCGCGAGAGCGGAAGCGGGCGGAACGCTCGCCCGGGCGAAGGGGAATCCGCTCCACTACCTGGCGGTCGACCAGCCCGGCGAGGACCGAGCACGGCCTATCGCCGTCGTCGTGGCACTCGCTGTTCGGCTTGCCGCAGTCGGCCTTCGGATGGGGACAGGCGGCGATGCGCAGGGCGCTCACCAGCTCGTAGTAGCGAGGGCGGCTGATGTAGGCTGCCACTGGCACGCCCAGGGCCTGGAAGCGCCGCAGGCTCTCCTCAAAGCGGGGCTGCAACTGGAGATGGAACTCCTGCACCCGCCAGTCCTCCGTAGACCGCATCATCAGTATGCCGTCGACCAGCGCCACCAGCGGCACATCGCGCTCGATCTCCTCTGCTAGTTCGGCCAGCCGCGCCATCTCCTCCACATTTCGTTTCATATCCAGGAGCAGACCTGCCACCAGCGTGCGCCGGCCTTCCACGGCCAGGTAGACGTCTTTCTCGTCGTAATAGAGGGTAGGCTCGCTGGCCAGCCGGGCCCACGGGCGCTGCCCGTAGCGGATGAACGCCCACCCGATGTTGATCAAGTGGTAGAGGGCGCTGCCGTGGCGGTCGGGCTCGATCTGCGAGCCGTCGGTGGCAGCCACGGTGTACTCGGGAATGGCGCCGGGAAGGGGGTACACGGCGTCGGGGCGCTCTACCAGCCCGGCTACCGGCCACGGCGTGTTGCTTCTATCGATCTTGGACCGGAGGGCCTCGAAGTTGTCGGCGCTGGCTTGCAGCAGGTGGGCAGCGGCGTCGAGCCGTTCGTCCAGCGTCTGGCCTGCTGCCTGCCGGGCGGATGCCATCTCCGTTATCTGGTGGCTGACGGCGCCGAGGTCGAGCGTCACGGCTGGGCTTCCCCCTGCGCGGTCTCCATCCGGCGAATCCACGCCCCGGGGTTGCGGATTTCGTCGAGGGTCGGCAGGCTTGCCGGGCCGGCCCAGACGCGGTGCATAAAGTCGAGGCCCCGCTGGCGCACGACCTCGTCGACGAAGCGCTGGCCCTGCTCGTACTGCTGGCGCTTCACCTCCAGCCCGGTGAGCCTGGAGAATATCTGCTCGACCAACGTGCGCTGCTTGGTCCGCTGCTCGAACCGCTGGCGGATGCGCTGGTAGTCGGGCAGGATGCTCTGTCCCACCTGATTCATCACGTGGTTGCTGTAGCCCTCGATCAGGCTCATCACCGCCTGCAACTGCCGGAAAAGTGCGCGCTGCTCCTGGGTCATCACCAGCTCGAGCAGGTGCTGGCTGGTGGAGACGCTGGCCACGAAGCGCGTCAGCAGGTTGCCGCCCTCGTGCGCGCGGCCGGTGAGGTAGCTACTGAGGCTTTCCAGGTAGCGGGAAAGGAGCTCGTTCATATAGTCGCGCAGCCAGGGGTGGGCCTCGAACTCGTAGGCGTGAGTAGTCTCGTGCAGGGCGATCCACTGGCGGAACTGGTAGCCGTCGACCCGTAGCTGCTGCTGGGCCATCACGATGTTGGGCTCGACGAAGTACAGCTTGCCCGTGCTGACCGGACTCTTGCCCAGGAGGGCAAGGTCGTACTGGCCGAGCACCCGCCGCGCCAGGTAGCCCAGGAGGAGGCCCATCTGATTGGTGAGGACGAATTGACCGCCGGCGGCCACCAGCCGCGCCCCGAAGGCCCCGGTCTGGATGGACTGCTGGTTCAGGCGCTCCAGCGGCTCCAGCAGCCAGCGGAAGTTATTGATGTTGACGTCCAGCCATTCGGCCCGATCGTAAACATAGACGGTGTCCAGATCGCGGGGCAGGCGCTCGTTCACGTAGCTGGCGACGGCCTGCTGGGCCTGGGCTACCAGGCTGCGGTAGTCGAAGGACCAGTCGACCCAGATATAGTCGCGCTGGGCGATGCGAAGGGCGATGCGCCGGGCATTATCCCAGTCGATGAGCCGCGGCGCGAGGTTGCGGAGGCGCCGGTTCAATACCCAGACGCCGGCGGCTAGGCCGGCGGCCAGGGTCCCGAACCGGATGAGACGCCAAAATAGCGAAAACAAATCAACGATACCTCGTTCAGAACTTTGTTGTCGCCTGCCGGATGGGGCAGGCGCGGCATACGCCGCTAAGAAAAGCATATCACAAAATTCCCGCCTGTGCTTCCTCAGCGACCCCGCCGGGAACCACCGGCAATTGGCGGCCGCGAGCCAGTTATTCGTACACTCCGGCCTCGACGTACCACCAGGCGCCGTCGTGGCGGGCCCAGAACCAGGTCATCGTCAGTACAGGACCCGCTCGTCGCCCACGCGGCGCGTGATGCGCTGCTCGTCGAGGTAGGCTGTCAGAGCCAGCGCGTACTTGCGGCTGGCACCGAAGAGGTCCCGGACCTCGGCCACCGTTATCTTGCCGTGGGTGGCGATGTGTTCTTTGATCCGCCGCACCATATCATCATATACGGAGGGCAGAAACGCGATGTCGTCGGCCACCCGCACCAGCTCGCCCCGCTGCAGCAAGACGGCGATGGCCTCCGGGTCGAGCCCCAACTGCTGTTCCAGCTCGGCCAGGCTGGGCGGAGCATATGGTGTCTTCCCCAGTGCCTGCTTCAAGCGGGCTATCCTGGCCTGCTGCTCGGGCGAGAACTCCACCCGGTGGCCAGCCAGCCTGAGCACGGCGTTCGCCTCGGCAACCACATTCTCCGCTGCCAGCCGCTGGATCACTTCCGTGAACAGCTTGGTGGGCAGTCCCAGCCGGCTCTTCAATTCCTCTCGGGGCATACCTTCGCGTAGCGGGAACTGGCGATGGTAGCTGGCCAGGATCTGGGTCGCCCGGCCGGTGAGGGCTCGCCAGGCAGCGGCAGTGGTCCAGTAGTCGCCCAGCCGGACAGCCCGGCCATCGGCCACCAGTCCCTTCAGCGTGCTCTCGACCTGGGCCGGAGGCAGGCCCGTCTGCTGCGCTATGGCGCTCGCCTCGGCAGGGCCGCCTCCCAGCGCGGCCAGCGCCAGCTCCTCGGGGCTTCCTCGCCGGAGCACTTCGAGGGCGCTGATCACGGCCCCTTGAAAGCGCTTGTGCCGGCGGGCGTGGGGCTCCACCACCTCGCCTCCGCCCAGCGTGGTGTCGGGCGAGCGGATGACGAACAGGTCGCCTTTCGCCGCTACCACCGGCTCGGCCAGCCGCAACTGGGCCCAGCCCTCTCCGCCGGGCGGTATCTCCTCGGCATCCAGCAGGCTGACACGGGCCAGCGTCTCCGCCGATCCGGGGTGCAGGGTGACCGTCGTGCCGTGAGGCAGAGGATGGGGCGCGTGCGGGATGATCCGCAGGTGAGCATCAATGGTCCGGGTGGGACGGAACGTTCGCGGCAGGGCCACGACATCGCCCCGCTGCAGGTCGCTCGTAGACAACGAGGCCAGGTTAGCCGCCACCCGGCTGCCCGGCTCGGCCTCCTCGACCTTCTGCTTGTGGGTCTGCAGGCCGCGGATGCGGGTCCGCAACCCCTTGGGCAGCACCTCCACTTCCTGGCCGGCGCGGAGTCGCCCGTCGATGAGGGTGCCCGTGACCACCGTGCCGAAGCCGGTGATGGTGAATACCCGGTCTATGGGCAGGCGGGGCCGGCCGATGTCCCGCTTGGGAGGGGTCTCCTCGAGAAGCCGGTCCAGGGTGGACAGCAGATCGGGCAGGCCCTCGCCTGTGACGGCGGAGACGGCCACTATCGGAGCGCTGGCCAGGACGGTGCCCTTCAGTGCCGCCTGTACATCTTCCTCTACCATGTCCAGCCAGTCGCGCTCCACCAGGTCTTTCTTCGTAACGACGGCCACGCCGCGGCTCACGCGCAACAGGTCGAGGATGGACAGGTGCTCCTGGGTCTGGGGCATCACGCCCTCGTCGGCGGCTACCACCAGCATCGCCAGGTCGATCCCACCTACCCCGGCCAGCATATTCTTGATGAAGCGCTCGTGGCCGGGGACGTCGACGATGCTGATCTCGCGGCCGCTGGGCAGCCGCAGCCAGGCGAAGCCCAGGTCGATGGTCATCCCGCGCTCCTTCTCCTCGGCGAGGCGGTCCGGGTCGATGCCGGTGAGGGCGCGGACCAGCGCAGACTTGCCGTGGTCGACGTGGCCGGCGGTGCCGATGGTGTACATCAGGATTTCAACGCCTTTCGCAGGGCCGCCAGCAGCAGCTCATCCTGCTCCGGAAGCACCGTGCGCGGGTCCAGCAGCAGGGCGCCCCGCTCCACGCGGGCGATGACAGGCAACGCCGGTCGGTCAGGCTGAGACGGCAGTTCTCCCGGCGCGCCGGCCCGGGGCTGCCGCAGGCGGGTGGCCAGGGTGTTCGGCTGCCGGTGGGCCAGGGACAGACACCAGGTCGGCATGCTTTCTTCGGGGAGGGAGCCGCCCCCGACGGTCGAGCGGGACTCGACCACCGAGACAACGGAGGCGGGAACGCCATCTGCCCCCAGCGTCTCCATCCAGCGGCGGGCCCGCACCTCTATCTGGCCCAACGGTGCGGAGATCATTCGCCAGACGGGTATCTTCTCCAGCGCCTCGCCTCTCCGGTAGTGCTGCAGCGTCGCCGCCACGCCGGCGATGGTGCACTTGTCCAGCCGCACGGCGCGGGCCAGCGGGTGCCGCTTCAAGCGCTCCACCAGGTCGCGCCGGCCCACGATGATCCCTGCCTGGGGTCCGCCGAGCAGCTTGTCGGCGCTGAAGCATATCAGGTCTGCACCGGCCGCCACGCTCTCCTGCACCGTCGGCTCGTGGGCCAGGCCATATACCGAGGTTTCCAGCAGGGCGCCGCTCCCCAGGTCGTCGACGACGGGTATAGCGTACTGGCGACCCAAGGCCGCCATATCCTCCAACGCGGTAGTCTCGGTGAAGCCCACCACCCGGAAGTTGCTGGTGTGCACTCGCAGGAGCAGGCCGGTCCGCGGGCCGATGGCCGCCTGGTAATCGGAGACGTATGTGCGATTCGTCGTGCCTACCTCCGCCAGCCGCGCTCCGCTCTGGCGCATCACATCGGGGATGCGAAACCCGCCGCCGATCTCTACCGCCTGGCCGCGAGAGACGATGACCTCTTTGCCTTTCGCCAGGGCAGTGAGGGCGAGGAGGACGGCGGCGGCGTTGTTGTTGACGGCAAGTCCGGCCTCGGCGCCCGTGACTTTCGCCAGCAGGCCCTCCAGATGCACAAAGCGAGAGCCCCGTGCACCGCTGGCCAGGTCGTACTCCAGGTTGGAGTAGCCAGCCGCGGCTTCGGCCATCGCGGCGACAGTCTCCGCCGACAGAGGAGCGCGCCCCAGGTTGGTATGTATGACGACCCCGGTAGCGTTGATCACGGGATGGAGGCTGGGACGCGATTCCGCCTCGGCGCGCGCCGCCACGGCGGCAGCGAGGTCGTCGAGGCTGGGGACGGCCCCCCCGCCGGCCAGGGAGGAGCGCACTTCTTCCAACACGGCCCGCGCCGCCTCCAGTGCCAGTTGCCGCGAGCAGCGCTCCGCGGCAGCCTGGACCGTCGGGTGCTGGAGCAGCCGGTCGACGCTGGGCAGACGGCGAAGCTCGGTTGCCAAGTCCTCACCCACCCGTCAGGGCTACCAGGAACGAGACGGTGTCGCCGTCCGCGACGGGCGTGTCTATCCCCCGGGCAAACCGGACGTCGTCTCCGTTCACATAGGCATTCACTGTCCTGAGCAGCCCCCCGTCCGGTGCCCGCAGGTGTTCTTCTATGCCCGGGTGCTGCGCTTCCAGGGAGTCGATCACCCCGGCGACGGTGTGGCCCTCGGCTTCGAGGGTGCTAGCGCCGCCGGTAAGGGCACGCATTCCTCCCAGCAAGCTTACTTTAATGCTCATAGTATCTCCGTCGCACGGGAATCCAGGGCGTATGATTATACATTAGAGAGTATACCCCATCGACGGGGTCGGTTCCACCAACTATCGGGGCTGCTCCAGGCGTGCTCGCGTCGCTGTAGTAGGGGCGCACGGCCGTGCGCCCCTACGGGACATAGAGGCCGTTGTGCCGACGGCGGGAGGCTATCGGCCCTTCTCCAGCACGAATACGGCGATGCTACAGCGCAGGTTCGGTAGCACACGTACCTGGTGGCCGTTCGACAGATAGATGGCCTGGACGATCGTGATGCCCTCGGCGTGACAGAGGGCGTGGAAGTCCCTCACGGTGGCCAGGTGGATGTTCGGCGTGTCGTACCACTCGTAGGGTAGCTGGGCGGTCTTGGGCATACGCCCGGTGAAAAAGAGCTGAAAGGGCACCCGCCAGTAGCCGAAATTCGGGAGGCTGACGATACCCTGGCGGCCCACGCGCAGCATCTCCCGCACTACGAAGAGAGGGCGGTGAACAGCCTGGAGCGTCTGGCTCAAGACGACATAATCGAAGGACTTGTCGGGATAGTCGCCCAGGCCCTCGTCAAGGTCGCCGTGCAGCACGGAGAGGCCGCGGGCGATGGACCGGTAGACCTTCTCTTCGGCGATCTCGATGCCCCGGGCAACGACCCGCTTCTCCTCGACCAGCAGATGCATCAGGTCGCCCTCGCCGCATCCCAGATCGAGCACGGTCGACCCTTCGGACACCAACTGGGCGATGAGACGCAGGTCGGGCCGTCGTTCCAGTCGCCCGAGGTTCGCAGCCGTTGGTGTCTCCATAAGCCTCCCCATCCTCCTACCCGTTCGCCAGCGTGTGCGCCAGGAAGCTGCTGATCAGGTCGGTCTGGATCGCCGCTTCCAACAGGAAGGCGTCGTGGCCGTAGGACGACTTGATCTCGCAGTAGCTGACATCCTTCCCGCAAATCTTCAGCGCCCGGACGATTTCCTTCGACTGGGAGGAAGGATAAAGCCAGTCGGAGCTGAAGGACATCAGCAAGAAGCGGGCCTGCACCCCGGACAGGGCCTTAACCAGCGAGCCGTGGCCGTTCGCCAGATCGAAGTAGTCGATGGCCTTCGTGATATACAGGTACGAGTTGGCGTCGAAGCGCTGGGTGAAGCTCTCTCCCTGATGGCGCAGGTAGCTCTCCACTTCAAAATCGGTGGAGAAATCGAAGCCGAACCGCTCCTTCTGCCGCAGGCGCCGGCCGAACTTCTGGTGCATCGATTCCTCGCTGAGGTAAGTGATGTGCCCGATCATCCGGGCTACGGCCAGGCCGCCGCGGGGCGGCTCGCTGCCGTAGTAGTCGCCGCCGCGCCAGTTTGGATCGCGCATGATGGCCTGGCGGCCCACCTCGTTGAAGGCGATGCCCTGAGCACTGAGGCGGGCGGAGCTGGCGATGGGAATGCAGGCCCGTACCATCTCCGGATAGGCTACGGTCCACGCCAGGGCCTGCTGTCCACCCATCGATCCGCCGGATACGGCCAGCAGTCGGCGAATCCCCAGGTGCTCTATCAAATGCCGCTGGGCCCTCACCATATCGCCGACGGTCACCACTGGAAAGCTCAGGCCGTAGGGCCGGCCCGTTGCCGGGTTAGTGGAAGACGGGCCGGTGGAGCCCCGGCAGCCGCCCAGCACATTGGAGCAGATGATGAAGTACTTGCCGGTGTCGAAGGCCTTGCCCGGCCCGATCATATTGTCCCACCAGCCGAGCCTTCGATAGTCGACGTTGTCTTGCGGGCCTGTGTCTCCCCCCATTCCCATCTCGATGGCGCTTACGCCGTTGTCGTCGGCGCTGATGCCTGCGGCGTGGGCGTCGCCGGAGAGGGCGTGGAGGGCCAGGATGGCGTTGCTGCGATCCGCGTTGAGTTGCCCGTAGGTCTCGTAGGCCAGGGTGATGGGGCCCAGCCGCTCCCCACTGTCCAGCAGCACCTCATTGGGTGGCGAAGCGAAAGTGTAATACTTGGTCTGCGTGATGCCAGCGGACCCAGGCCGGCTGTTCAAGTGTGTGCTCATTGCCGTATCTTGTCCACGTTACCCACGATTTCGGTTGGATTTATGGAAACAAAAAGCTCTTCGTCCTCAAGGGACGAAGAGCGCCTTTCGTGGTACCACCCTCGTTTGCCGGTGCCTCGCGACACCAGCCTCGGCAAGTACGGGACCGGTCGAACGATCGGTCCGATACTCCAGCCCTGATAACGGGGGCTACGGTCCCGTTTGGGACCACCGGCGCGGCTTACTACTATCCGCAATAGGTTCGGCCTGCAGCTCCGAGGGCATTTTCGTCGAGCTCCCGGGCACCGCATCCCAGCCGCCGCGGCTCTCTGTGGCCCTTCGTCCCGATTACTCGTCCTCTTCTCAGCTATTGAGCTATGACGTGGGCTACTCACCCACTTTTGTTAGGGAGAGTATAGCATCGCCGTGGACGAGCGTCAAGCTTCTGACCGAGACCGTTCTCGCGCAGTTGAATCCCTGCTGCGATTTGTTGTAACATGCCGCTGGAGGTCGAATATGCCGAGATTCAGCTTCATACCTAGAGAATCAAAGTTCTTTGATATGTTTGAAAAGGCCTCTGGGAATGTTCTGCATACGGCGCGCTTGCTGCAAGAAATGCTTGAGCACTACGATGATCTGGAGAACCGGGTCAACGCGATCGTCGAGCGCGAACACGAGGGAGACTTCATCACTCATACCATTATCGAGCAATTGAATACTACCTTCATCACCCCCTTCGACCGCGAGGATATCGCCCGGCTCACCAGCGCCATGGACGATGTGGTGGACCGGCTGGAGGGGGCCGCCGACGCGATGGTGGTGTACCGCATTGTCGAGCCGACGCCTGAGGCCCGCCGGCTGAGCTCGATCATCGTGACTTCGGCAGAGGTGCTGAACATGGCGATGCCCCTGCTGCGGGAGCGCTCCCAGATGAAGCGTATCCTGGAGCACTGCATCGAGATCAATCGCCTGGAGAACGAGGCGGACCGGGTGCACCGGGCAGCGCTCATCGGCGTCTTTGCCGAGCCCAAGGACGCCATGGACACCCTCAAATGGCGAGACATATACGAGCTGCTGGAGAGTGCCACCGATAGGTGCGAAGACGTGGCCGATGCACTGCAAGCGCTGGTGATGAAGCATACTTAGTGGGCCTGGGCTGCCGTTCGCCGCGCCCCAATCGCTGTCTCGCGGGTCGGGCCGATTTCGATCTTCGTTGTCTTAATCCGATACACTGGTGAAGCTTTTTGGCTGAGTCCTTCGCAGTCCTCATCATAGTTATCTGCCTGGCAGTCGCTTATGACTTCGTGAACGGTTTTCACGACACGGCCAATGCCATCGCTACTTCCATTTCCACCAGAGTGCTGTCTCCCCAGCGGGCTATCCTGATCTCCGCCTCGATGAACTTCGTTGGCGCGCTATCGGGCACCGCCGTCGCCCAGACCATCGGTACCGGCATCGTCGATCCAAAGTCCGTCAATTTGAGCACGTTGTTGGCCGGGCTCATAGCGGCGATGGCCTGGGGTCTCTTCACCTGGTACCGGGGTATTCCCAGCAGCTCGAGCCACGCGCTGATCTTTGGCATCGCAGGAGCAGCGGTGGCCACCGGCGGGCTGGAGAGTCTGGTGGGGGATGGGCTGGAGAAGATCGTTCTCTCGTTGCTTATCTCCCCCATCATCGGATTCGGCGGCGGCCTGCTAACGATGGTCATCCTATTGTGGCTCTTCCGGCGGAGCCAGCCGCACGAAGTGAATAGTATCTTCCGGTACGTCCAGATCGGCTCCGCGACGTTCATGGCCTTCAGTCACGGTAGCAACGATGCTCAAAAGAATATGGGCGTCATTGCCACTGCCCTGGTCATCTACTATCCCTTGTCGACCTTCCACGTGCCCCTGTGGGTTATCTTGTTGGCGGCTACCAGCATGGCGCTGGGGACCGCCATCGGCGGGTGGCGCATCATCAAGACGATGGGCACGCGCATCACACATCTGGAGCCGGTACAGGGGTTCGCGGCGGAGTTTTCCGCCGCCTCCGTCATAGAGGCGGGATCCAGACTGGGGCTGCCCGTCAGCACTACCCACACCATCAGCACCGCCATAATGGGCGTCGGCGCCACCCGCCGCCTATCGGCAGTGCGATGGGGGATCGCCGGCGATATATTTGCCACGTGGGTGCTCACCATTCCGGCAACCTCGGTGCTGGCCTGGGCGACATCTCTGCTGCTGCGCGCACTGTTCAGCTAGGCGATCGGAACTTCAGCACCTGGAGCCCGGCCTGGCGTTTGATCCGAGCCTAACGAGGACCCATTGCCACGCCGCGCGGCCTCCCCAGCGGCCGCTTGGGGGGCAGCCCGGCCCGGCGGGGATATGCCCGTGGGGTCGGCCTCACCTTATCGACCACGATTAGCTGACGGGTCGGGTCGGCCAGGGATATGGGCGGCATCAGCTTCCCGCCGAGAATGGAGATAGCCTCCTGGGCCGACTTTACCTCTTCCTCGATTCCGGTTTTCTTGGGGGCGATGAAGCGGCCGCCCACGCGCACGAACGGCAGGCAGTACTCCGCCAGAACGGCAAGCTCGGCCACGGCACGGGAGACGGCCACGTCGAACCTCTCCCGGTACTCGGCCACCTGCCCAAGCTCTTCGGCGCGGCCGTTCAGTACAGTGGTGTCCGCCAGTCCAAGCGAAGCTAGGACATGTGAAAGGAACAGCGCTTTCTTCTGCGTCGCTTCCAGCAGGGCGAGGTGGAGGCCGGGCAATGCCAGCTTCAGCGGGATGCCCGGAAACCCGGCGCCGGTGCCGACGTCGATCAGGGCCAGGCTCTGTGGGTCGCCGGGCGGGAAGGCCAGGACGCAGGACAGCGAATCTAGGAAATGCTTGCCCAGCACCTCGTCGGGGTCGGTGATGGCCGTCAGGTTGAACCGCCGGTTCCAGGAGATCAGCTCGTCATAATATTGATGGAAGCGGTCAAGCTGATCGACCCCCAGACGGAGGCCGAAGGCCGCGGCGCCGCCCGCCAGCGCGGACCGTTGGCGTTGAGTCCAGATGGTAGCAGTTGATGGGCGTTCCGATGCCGCCACGTGGCCTCCTCGATGGCGTCGACACCGACCTGCGGTTCCGCCAAGAATGGCGGCATAGCTGGTCCGTACCACTTGGCCGTCTGGGGCTACCTCACCCCTGGCCTTCGGCCTCCCCTCGCCACGGCGAGTCGTGCCCGAAGGGTATCCTGCGGTGCGGCCCACAGGCCGCTCCGCTACGGACCTTCGGAGACCTCTCCGTGCACGGAGAGGGGGCTCAGGGGGCGAGGTTTGCTCGACCGAACTGCTTCACAGTCAAGTGAGCGCATGGCTAGCCCCGAGTTCTTGGTAGAACCGCGGCCCGCTTTCCCGTGAGCTGCAGGGGTGTCCCATTCGTGATACGGCAATCATAGTCATCGCGGGCGGGAAGGGCAAGCTTTTGCGGACAGAGCCTGGTCCCAGGAGGCGAGAAGCAGAACGGCGCCGGGGCATTGCGCAAGCGTGTTCCTTTCTGTCGCCTCATATGCTCGACGGGGGTAACCGGCCTAAGATATGGTGATAGGTAGAGGCCGATGTCATAAGTGGCCGGCACTGGCCAAGGTCTGAAGCTCCACGGCGTCCTGCCGGAGGGCAGGGAAGGAGACTTGCGTGTACGCACGAGTGACCACGATCTACGCATCGCCGGAGCGGGTCGACGAGGGAGCAATGCACTTCAAGGACGAGGTGCTGCCAATGCTCCAAGATCTGCCCGGATTCAAGGGCGGATACCTTCTCGTTGACTTCAAGAGCGGCAGGATGATTGAGATCACCCTGTGGGCGACGGAAGCCGAGATGCAGGCTAGCTCGGAGATAGCCAGCACGCTGAGCGCCGAAAGCGCCGAGGTCACGACTGCCGCGGCTATACCGGCCATGGAGCTGTACGAAGTCGCCTACCAGCCCTAGCGCTCCACCCTTGTCGGAGGGCCGTCGCTCTGGTTGGCGGGCGCGGAACAGGCGGGTGTGGAATGACCCGCGCTGTCGGCTGCCTGGCAGGGCAAGGTTGTTCAATCGCCGTGTGGAGATCACCCCTGCGCGGGTTTCAGGACCCGCGCAGGGGTGATGTGAATTCGCATCGCCCGACGCCCGCAGTCGGTAGGGGCGAATCTCGTATTCGCCCACAGAGGGATGCCCCGCCCCATCGTGCGGGGCGCACGGCCGTGCGCCCCTACTGGAATCACCGACGCTCGTCGCTCACCTGCAGCACGCCTGCTCCCTCGATGCGGCCCTGATTGAGGAGCAGCAGCGCCTCGTTCGCCTGCTCCAGAGGAAAGACCTGGACCTCAGTGCGGATGGGGATCTCAACCGCCAGGCGAAGCAGCTCGACGGCGTCCTGGCGCGTGCTGTTGGCCACGCTGCGCAGGGTCTTCTCGTGATAGAGATACCTGGCATAGTCCATCTCCGGGATAGGCGTCATATAGATGCCGGCCAGGGCCACGGTGCCGCCCTTGTCAACTACCCGCAGCGCATCCAGCACCAGGCTTCCGGCTGGCGCAAAGACGATGGCGGCGTCCGCCCGGGATGGCGGCTCGTCGCCGGCCGAGCCGGTCCATTCGGCGCCCAATTGCTCCGCCAGCGCGCGGTGATGGGCGCCGCGAGTGAACACATAAACGCGGCAGCCCCAGTGGCGGGCAATCTGGATGGCGATGTGGGCGGAGGCGCCGAAGCCGAAGAGGGCCAGCCGGCCGCCGGGCCGTATCTCGGAAAGGCGCAGGGCGCGGTAACCGATGATGCCGGCGCACAGCAGGGGCGCTGCCTGAAGGGAGGGGAAGCCCGGCGGGATGGGATAGACAAAGTCGGCCGGTGCCAGCCCGTACTCGGCGAAGCCGCCATCCACGTCGTAGCCGGTGAACCGGGCCCGCTCGCACAGGTTCTCGCGCTCGGTGCCGCAAAAGGCGCACTCGCCGCAGGTGGCGTTCAGCCAGGGCACGCCCACGTGGTCCCCCAAACGAAGCTTTTCTACGCCCTCGCTCAGCGCGTCCACGTAGCCCACGATCTGATGGCCGGGGACCAGCGGCAGCTTATGGGGAGGCAGCTCGCCCTCCACGATATGGAGGTCGGTGTGGCAGATGCCGCAGGCCACGACCCGCAGGCGGACCTGGCCGGGCCCGGGCTCGGGCAGGGGTATGTCGACCAGTGCCAGTGGCTTTTCCTCGATGGGACGGGGCTCGACCAACATCATTGCACGCATGGTTGCCTTCCTTGTCTCCGCCTTACGGCTGAAACGACCTCGCCAACAGCCCCAGCCCGGCCATCACAATGTTATAGGTGGCGTGGGTGAGCATGCTGGTGGAGGTGTTGTTCCGCTGCCGAACGATGCCCAGCACCAATCCTAGCACGAACACCACGACGGTGACGATGGTGAGGCCGTAGGTGGAGTGCAGCAGAGCGAAGAGCGCGGCAGTCAGGACTAGGCCGAATCGCGGCTGAAGGGCGCCGCGTAGGAGGGTCTCCTCGCCCAGCCCGGCGGCAAGCCCGAGGGTCAGGATGCCGGGCAGGGAGCGGGCCAGCGGGCCGAACAGGCGCTCGCTCAGCTTCTCTACCCCGGTGTCGATTGGGATGCCGAGGGCCGTCGCTGCGCCGATCATCAGCGCCACCAGCGGCACCAGGAGCACGCCCAGCAGGATGCCCAACCCTACCTGATGGAGGGTCGGCACCTCCAGTCCGAGGCGCCGGAGGGCGTCGCTCAGATTGCGCCTGGTGAACAGTCCCACGCCGGCCAGCGCCAGCACGACCCAGAATATCTCCTGTGCCCAGATGACGGCTATCGTCATCACGTCGCTCGCCAGCAAGCCGGGATTCGCCAGTTGATTAGCCAGGTTCTCCAGTCCCAGGCCCAGCGTGGCCAGAAGGTTGGCCAGCACGAGGGCTGTGAACGACAGGGCGACGGCGTGCACGGTGCTGGCGAGATCGATGCGAATCACCCTAGCAGCCGCCCGGCGCGTGGGCTTCAGCAGGAGGACGATGCCGAGCAACGACGGCGCCCACAGTCCCAGGGCGAAGAGACGGGTCGAGGCAAGGGCCGGCAGCGCTTGCCGCACAGGGGGCGGCAACACCTCCTGTGGAGCGGTCCCGAGCAGTTGGACCATAGCACCCAGTGCCAAGAGAACGAGGTAGAAGGCGATCAGGAGAGCATAGCCTGCAACGGCGAATGCTATGCCCGACCGGCCGCACGCCCGGCGGCCATCGGCCAGGTTCGCCAGCACTATGGTTATGAGAAGGATGGCAAAAGGGGCCGCGGCGGTCAAATTGCTCACAGTTATTGCTTCCCGTTACTTAATGGCCTTTGTCTGCTTCGGCCGATGCTAAGGGCCGGTGCGTGTTAGTCGAATGTGCCCTCGTGTCCGTATCGCCTGTGCTTCCTACGGCAACAACTCCAGCAGCGGTTGGGCGATGTTATAGGCCGCGTGGGCCACCATCGATGTGCTGGTGTTGTACCGCTGCCGGATGAGCCCCAGCGCGATGCCCACGACCAGCACGATGAGGGTGACCAGGCTCAGGCCGTAGTTGGAGTGCACCAGAGCGAAGAGCACGGCCGTCGGCGCCAGACCGAAACGAGGCTGCAGCGCTCCCCGGAAGAGGGTCTCTTCGCCCAGGGCGGCGGACAGGCCGATGGTCAGTATGCCGGGGACCGTCCGCGACCACGGGCCGTAGATCTGCTCGTTCAGCCTTTGCACCCCTTCGTCTACCGGGAACCCAAGGCCGGTGATCGATGCTACTATGGCCTGGGACAGGGCCGCAAGTACGATCCCCGCTCCGAGGCCGAGGGCTGCCTGGCGAAGGCCGGGCACCATCAGGCCGAGGCGCCCCGCTACAGCGCGCCAGCCGCGGCGGGAGAGCAGCCCCACTCCGACTACGCCCGTTGCGAAGAAGAGCAGCTCCTGGCTCCAGAGGCTGATGAGCATCTGGCTGTCGCCTGTGCTGCTTGCCTCTCCTACCCCAGCGGCCGCGTTCTCGAGCCCTATGCCGAGGAGGGCCAGGAAGTTGATGGGTATCAACATCGTGTAGGCCAGGGCCACGGCGTGGGTGGTGCTGGCTGGGTCGATATCGATGAGGCAGGCTAGAAGGCGGCGCAGCGGCCGGAGCAGGAGCAGCATTCCGAAGAGGGGTGGCAAGGTCAGGCCCAGGGCCACGAGGCCGGGCGAGGCGATGCCTTGCATTAGTTGCTGGCTGGAGGACGACACCGACCCGGGGACGATAGTCGCCAGCGCCAGGAACAGGAGGCCGGCCAGCAGCAGGACCATATAGTAAATGACCAGGATAACGTAGCCCAACGCCGCCAGGCCCGTGCCCCGCCGGCCCCGCAGCCGGCTGCGGTCGGCCATATTGGCCAGCCACAAAATGACCAGAAACGGGACGGACAACAGGAGCACAGTGACGTTATTCAGCAAGCTCGCTCTGCCTCCCCTGGCTGTCGCCATTCAGTCTGCCCGGTGACGGATTTGTCCCTCACCCTGGCCCTCTGTCCCTCACCCTAGCCCTCTCCCTCTGGGAGAGGGGATTCCGCGACTCCCTTCTCCCTCTGGGAGAAGTCGCCAGTCTCCAAAGGTCGCCAGAGGCGACGCTAGGCGCCCGACCCGCCGAGGCGGGAGGCGACTCGCCTGTCGCCAGAGGTCGCCAGACTCGCCATATTCACCAATCTTCGCCCAGGCGACTCTGGCGAGCGACTCGCCTGGGCGAGGGCGAGGGATGGGGATGAGGGTCGGACGAGGCTCCTCCTCTCCCAGGGCTAGAAGATCCTACTCCTGCGCGGGTTCCGAACCCGCGCAGGAGTTTTCTATACCCTCACCCTATTCCCTCTCCCCCGCGAGGGAGAGGGAATAGCTTCTCCCTATAGCGCCCTTCTCCCTGGCATGAGGAGGGAATGGCTGGTCTCCGCTTATTGCTCCCGCACCTCGTGGCCCGCGGCGAAGCCGGCGTGCAGCGCCGCCCGGTTTGCCTCCTCGGTGCCTTTGGGCGCCCGGGCCAGCACCGCCTGCTCCAGCCCATCCTGGGAGACGATGCCGGTCAGGGTCGCCAGCGCGCCCAGGGCGACGATGCTGGCCACGATCTCGGTGCGGGCTACCTCGCGCGCTATCTTGGTGAGCGGTATCGCGTATACCTTCGCCCTGGTCTCCGGCACCACCTTCACGAAGGTCGAGTCCACCAGCACGATGCCTTCGGCGCGCTGCTCGTGGATGTAGGCGTCGGCGGCCTCCTGGCTCATCGCCAGCAGCACATCGGACTCGGTGACCTCGGGGTACATCACCGGCTCGTCGCTGATGATGACCTCTGACCGGCTGGCGCCGCCCCGCGACTGCGGGCCGTAGACCTGGGTCTGCACAACCTCTTTCCCATCATAGATGCCGGCGCCCTCGGCCAGGATGATCCCTGCCGTCACCAGTCCCTGGCCGCCCGTGCCGCTCAGTCGCACCTCCCATTGCTTAGCTTGCATCTTGCGGCCTCCGCACCCGGTTGATCACCTTGTAGTACTCGCCGGTGAACTCCGGCTCGACCGCCTGCTTGAAGATGCCCACCACTATCTTGCCCTTCAGCTCCTCCGGCGTCATCGTCTTCGCCTTCTCCAGGGTCACCGTGAGCGCATTCTGCTTCTTCAGCATCGACACGGCGTCGCCCCAGCGGTTCATCCGGCCGTAGATGACCGGGCACTGGCTGTCTATCTCCACAAGGGCGAACCCCGGGTGCTCGATGGCTCGGCGGACGATATCGATGGTCTGGACCATACGGAAGGTGGTGGTGCGGGCGACGAAGGTGGCGCCGGCGCCTTCTGCCAGCTTGCATATATCGAAGGCCGGCTCCAGCATTCCGTAAGGTGCGGTGGTGGCATAATCGCCGAGCCTGGTCGCCGGCGAGTACTGCCCGCCGGTCATGCCGTAGGTATGGTTGTTCAGGATTATGGCCGTTATATCGATGTTGCGGCGGGCGGCGTGGATGAGGTGGTTGCCGCCGATAGCCGTGGCGTCGCCGTCGCCCATCATCGCGATGACATTCAGGTCGGGGCGGGCCAGCTTCAGGCCCGTGGCCATCGCCGGGACCCGGCCGTGCGAGAGCCGCAGCTCGTCGAAATCGAGGTAGTTGCCGATGTTGCCGTAGCAGCCGATGCCTACCGCGAAGGTGAACGATTCAGGCGGCCTGCCGGTCTCGTCGATGGCCCGTGTCACCGCCTGCAGGACATTGCCGATGCCGCAGCCCGGGCAATACGTGGTCGGAAAGCGGCTGAAGTGGAAGTGCTCCTTCCGCAACTCTGTCAATGGCTTTAGCTTGGCCACGGGATCTGCCTCCTCGGCGCCACCGCCGTGATGCGGTCCAGCACCTGCTTGGGGGTTATCAGCATACTGTCCACCCTGGTCACCGACTCGATCTGGGCCTGGCCGGCGGCGCAGCGTTCCACCTCTAGCACCATCTGGCCCAGGTTCATCTCCGGCACGACGATGACCTCGACCTGTTTGGCCATCTCCCGCACCTGCTTCTCGGGGAACGGCCACAGGGTCACGGTGCGCATCAGGCCGGCTTTTATCCCCATCTCGCGCGCCTGCCGGACGCTCGCCTCCGCCGCCCGCGCCACCGGCCCGTAGGCGAAGACGGCGATCTCGGCGTCGTCCATTAGCACGCTGTGGGTCTCGGTCAGCTCGTCGATGTGGGCCTCTATCTTGGCGGCGAGGCGGCGCACGCCGTACTCGCACCACTTCGGGTCGGCCATCGTCGTGACGCCGCGGAAGTCGTGGATCGCGGCATTGTAGTGCACCCTGTACTTGCCGCCAAAGGGAGGTATCGCCGGCACATTGTCGGGGCCGGGATCGAAGCACTGGTACTCTTCCGGCGGCACCGCGGGCAGCGGCCGGTTCCATAGCTCGATCTCACCCGGCTCGGGAATGACCACTTTCTCGCGCATGTGTCCGACGACGCCGTCGGTCATCAGCAGAACGGGCGTGCGCAGGCGCTCCGACCAGTTCACTGCCCTAATGGTGAGCTCGAAGGTCTCCCGCACCGAGGACGGGCAGAAGGCGATCATCGGCAGGCCGCCGTGGGCTCCCCAGCGGGCCTGCATAACGTCCATCTGCGACGCTACGATGTTGCCGATGCCCGGCCCCAGTCGCATAACATTGGCCACCACCAGGGGATACTCGCCGATGATGGCCGAGCTGATGAATTCCTGCATCAGCGAGAAGCCCGGGCTGCTGGTGGCGGTCATCGCCTTTACGCCGCCAGCGGAGGCGCCCACCACGGCCGACAGGCTTCCCAGCTCGTCTTCCATCTGAATATAGACGCCGCCAACTTCGGGGAGGCGCCTGGCCATTACCTCGGCCGTCTCGGTGGCCGGGGTGATGGGGTATCCGGCGAAGAAGCGCACGCCGGCGGCGATGGCCCCCTCGGCGCAGGCTTCGTTGCCCAGCATCAGTCTGGCTCGCGGCTTGGCTCGCATATCAGCCACCCTCCACAGTGATAGCTAGGTCCGGACAGCGCAGCTCACAGAGCCGGCACTGGTTGCAGGCCTCAGCCCTGGTCACCAGCACCTCGCCAAACGGCCCGGACTCCAGCACCGCCTTGGGACAGAACTCAACGCAGATGCCGCATTTCTTGCAGGCCCGCGCGTCTACCGTGATAACGACACTCACTGGCATACATTATCTCCCGTCGTGCCCTTCGCGTGGCCGGGTCTGTCGGTGCGATGGCTCCCGGCCGGCCTCAGAATAACACGGTGTCCCCCGCTGGCGCAATAGTCGGGACAAAGACGGGACATTTTGGCATTGCGCGGTTGGGCGTGCTTCACTATAATGCCGCTAGTCAGAATAATACACAATCAAAATAATAGACAATTGGGGGTGGTGGCTCAATGGCGGCCCAACAGGCAAATGGTCCTGGCCCTGGCAGCGCAGTGGCTGAGCGCAGGCGAATCTCCTGGCTTATACACAACCCTGTCACCTATGCCGGGGCGATCCTGGCAGCTTCCAGCTTCATCATCATCGTTTTCCTCCTTCTCTTCGAGCTGGTGGGCGGAAAAGTAACTACCTACCTGGGCGTGCTCGTCTTCGTGTTAATGCCAACCACATTTGTCGTCGGGTTGATACTGATACCCGTCGGTATGATCTGGACCCGGCAGCACCCGCCCGCTGCGGAAGCGGTGCTCCCGGGAATGCGGCCATTCCCCGTTCTCGACCTGAACGATCCGATTCAGCAGCGGGGCTTCATCCTGTGGTCCGCCGCTACGCTGGTCTTCGTGGGTGTCCTGGCCGGCGTCAGCTACCGGGCGTACAACTTCATGGACTCGACGGAGTTCTGTGGAGCGGTGTGCCACACGGTTATGAAGCCGGAGTATGTGACTTACCAGCATTCGCCGCACGCCAGGGTGACCTGCACCGCCTGCCACATCGGGCCCGGCGCCGACTGGTTCGTTCGCGCCAAAATCTCCGGCACCCGCCAGGTCTTCGCTGTGGCAACCAACTCATACCCGCGGCCGATCCCCGTCCCTATCAGCGACCTGCGGCCGGCGCGGGAGACCTGCGAGACCTGCCACTGGCCGGAGAAGTTCTACGGCGAAAAGCTCAGGCAGTGGACGACCTACCAGCTCGACGAAAAGAACACCCCACAGCAGAAGTCGATGGTGTTGAAGGTCGGCGGGACCGAAGCACAACTGGGGTATGCGACCGGCATCCACTGGCACGTCAGCGCCGACAATAAGATTACCTACGCGGCGCTGGACAAAGACCGCCAGAATATCGCCTGGGTGCGGCTGGAGAAGCCTTCGGGGGAGGCCGTCGAGTTCACGCGCAGCGACGTGCCGGTTACTTCAGATGTGCTGGCCAAGGCCGAGAAGCGGACGATGGACTGTATGGACTGCCACAACCGGCCGACACATCACATAATACCCCCCGGCACAGCCCTCGATGCGTCTCTGACGGCCAAGCGAATCGACCCCAGCCTGCCGTTCGTCAAGAAGAAGGGCCAGGAGCTGCTGTCGTTAACCTACCCGGACGAGGCGTCGGCGACGCGTGCCATCGAGCAGGGGCTGACCAGCTTCTATCAGACCACCTATCCGGATGTGTATGCCGCAAAGCAAGGGGCTATCAAGGCTGCCATCGCCGAGATGCAGCAGATATACCGGGATAACGACTTCCCGGAAATGAAGGTGGACTACCTGACCTACGGCGATAACATCGGCCACCAGTCCACGCCGGGCTGCTTCCGCTGCCACGACAATAAGCACGTGAGCCCCGACGGCCAGGCCATTCGCCAGGACTGCGACATCTGCCACACGCCGGTCACGGTGAAGCAGTAGTGTGGAATTGAAGGTGCGGGCTATCGGCCGCGTCGAGAACGGCGTCGCCGAGGCCGTGGACGAGGGCTGGGGCGCGGTAGAATCGGACCTCGTGCTGGACGAGCAGTACGCCCCGGCCCTCGACGGCCTGGCAGAGTTCTCGCATGTGCTGGTGGTGTTCTGGATGCACGAGGCCCCGCCACTCTCTGGTATGCGCCGCCGTCCCCAGGGACGGGCCGATATGCCGGAACTGGGCATCCTGGCCCAGCGTGCCCGTCACCGTCCAAACCCCATCGGGGTTACGGCCGTCGAGCTGCTGGCTGTGCGCGGCAATCGAGTGCGGGTGCGCGGCCTCGATGCCGTCGACGGCACTCCCCTGCTTGACATCAAGCCGTATTTCCCGCAATATGATGCGCGAGAGGCGCGCGTCCCCGAATGGGTAGCGCGCCTGATGACCGGCTACTTCTGATTGTTGAATGGTGTGCGGGGCGGGCTGGGCACCAACGGGGTAACTGAATGCGCTATTCGCAGCGTTTCGTGATCATAACGGCCGTCTTCATCACGTGTCTCATCACTGCCAACATCACTGCGGTGAAGCTGATCGGCGTGGGCGGGCTACTGGTGCCCGCGGCCATTGTGATCTTCCCCATCAGCTATATCTTCGGCGATGTGCTGACCGAGGTGTACGGCTACGGCGCGGCCCGGCAGGTCATCTGGCTGGGCTTCGCCTGCAATCTGCTGGCTGTGGCCGCCATCTGGGCCGGGCAGGTGCTCCCCGGCGCTCCTGTCTGGGATGCCCAGCCGGCCTATGAGCGCATACTGGGGTACACGCCCCGTCTCTTGGCGGCCTCGTTTCTGGCCTACCTGATGGGAGAGTTCGCCAACTCGATGGTGCTTTCCAGGATGAAGATTGTCACCCGGGGCCGCTGGCTGTGGTCGCGGACCATCGGGTCGACGCTGGTGGGGCAGGGCCTCGACTCGCTGGTGTTCATCGGCCTGGCCTTCGTGGGCACGATGCCGGCCGACGTGCTGGCGGTGACGATGGCGACGCAGTGGACGTTCAAGGTGGCTTACGAGGTCGCCGCCACGCCGCTGACCTACCTGATCGTGGGCTATCTGAAGCGGCAGGAGCACATCGACACGTACGACTACACTACCGACCTCAACCCTCTTGCCGTTGGGAGGTAGGCGAGCCATCATCCCAACCCTCGCCAGAGGCGAGTCCGCCTTTGGCAGACGAGTCGCCGTTGGCAACTTCTCCCAGAGGCAGAAAGGGCTTCGTGCCCTCTCCTCGCCACGGCGAGTCGCCTTTGGCGACCTTTGGGAGGGGGTGAGGGTGAGGGCTTAGCCTTCCCTCATCCCAACCCTTCTCCCAGAGGGAGAAGGGGCTTCGTACCCTCTCTCTGGGAGAGGGTGAGGGTAAGGGCCTAGCCCCCAATCGTCCCCTTGGTGCTGGGTACTTCTCCGCCCAGGCGCGGGTCGAGCTGCGTGGCGCGGTCCAGGGCCCGCGCTAAAGCCTTGAAAAGCCCTTCCACTTTATGGTGGTCGTTAGCCCCGTAAAGGACCCGGCAGTGTATGTTCATTCGGGCCTCCTGGGCCAGCGTCTGGATGAAGTGGGGAATGAGGTCGACGTCCACCTGCCCGACCTTGGGGCCTGCGAACCCGGCCTGGACCACGGCGTGGCCGCGACCGCCGATGTCCACGGCCACCGTCGCCAGGGCCTCGTCCATCGGCACCGTAGCATCGGCCATCCGTACGATGCCGCGGCGCTCGCCCAGCGCCTCGCCGAAGGCACGTCCAAGGGCAATGGCGACGTCTTCCACGGTATGGTGGGCATCGACCGCCGTGTCGCCGCGGGCGCGCACCTCCAGGTCGAAGAGGCCATGGCGGGCCAGGTGCGTCAGCATGTGGTCAAGAAAGCCAATGCCGGTGTCGATGGCATACTGGCCCCTGCCGTCGATGGTCAGGCTAAGCTGCACCTCGGTCTCGTTGGTCTTGCGGCTGATGGTGGCGCATCGCTTGTCCATTGGCTTTCTCCTGTTAGAATCTCCCCACGGCCGGGACGCATCACGCCTCCGCCGTGGCTAGCCCATGCTATATGCCTGGCCGATGGCCCGCAGGCAGCGCACTAGCTCGTCGCATTCCTCGGGCGTCCCGATGCTGATGCGGATGAAGTTTCGGAGGCCCGGCTTGTCGAAGTAGCGCACCAATATGCGGTTTGCCTCCAGCTTCTGGTGCAGATCGCGGGCCTCTCCCCGCAGCACCTGGCACAGGATGAAGTTAGCCGCCGAAGGATAGGGCTTCAAGAACTCTATCTCCGACAGGCGGCGGAATAGCCGCTCCCTCTCGTTCACGATGAGGCGTACCGTGCTCAGCAGGTACTCCTGGTCCTCGAGGGAGACGCGCCCGGCGACCTGAGCTGCGATGTTGGTGTTGAAGGGCGGCTTCACCTTCAGGATATGCGGCATAAGGGCCGGCGGGTAGATGCCGTACCCCAGGCGCAGGCCGGCCAGGCCTGCCCACTTGCTGAAAGTGCGGATTACCACTAGGTTGTCGTGCTCGGCCATCAGCGGCAGCACCGATGTTCCGGCGAACTCGGCGTAAGCCTCGTCGATGGCCACCAGCGGGCCGCCCTCCAGCAGACGGCGAATGTCGGCGATAGGGGTCAGGTTGCCCGTTGGGTTGTTGGGCGAGGCGATGATGATGGCCTTGGTGCGGTCATCGATGGTCGAAAGCACGGCATCGACATCGATAGAGAAGTCCCCGCGACGGGGCACATCGACGAGGGTGGCCGCGTGGGCGCCGATGGAGCTTGCGTAGTAAGCGAAGGTCGGCGAGTTGACGATCACCCTGTCGCCGGGCTCGATCAGTATGCCGAGGGTCATGTCTATCAGCTCGTCGGAGCCGTTGCCCACGACGATCTGGTCGGCGGGCATACCGACGTATTCCCCCAGATGGCGGCGCAGGTCGGCGGCCGTTCCGTCCGGATAGATATGGTAACGGTCGAAGCGGGCCAGGGCGGAGCGCACCCGCTGCGAGCAGCCGTGTGGATTCTCGCTCTGGTCCAGCTTGATGAAATGCTCCTCCGGAATGCCCGTGCGAGCGCTTAGCTCCGCCGGTGTCTCGGGCGCCGGATAGTCGGGTATCTCCAATATATCGGCGCGCAACAGGCGCTCTATGCTTGATGTACGCACGCTGTGCCTCCTATTGTCCAACATACCCCCTACAGCTTCTGGCTGGCAGCCCTCTGGCGGGCAGCCTCGGCGTGGGCCGGCAGCCCCTCGGCGTCGGCGATGGCGGCGGCGGCAGGAGCGAGGGCGGCGGCCTCGGATCGGCCCAGGCCCACCAGGCTAGTCACTTTCAGAAAATCCAGGATAGTGATAGGCGAGGCGAAGCGCGCGCTGCCGCCTGTGGGCATAACGTGGCTCGGCCCGGCCACATAATCGCCCAGCACCTCCGGCGAATGCTCGCCCAGGAAGACGCCGCCGGCGTTGCGCACCTTGCCAATAAGCGTCCAGGGCTCCGTCACCAGCAGGCAGAGATGCTCCGGCGCGTAAGCGTTTGCCAGCTCCATCGCCTCGTCCAGGTCGGCTGCCACCACGATGGCGCCGTTCGCCGCCAGCGCCTCGGCTGCCGCGGAGCCGGTGGGCAACTCCCGCTCTTGCCGCTCCAGGTCCACGCGCACCCACTCGGCCATATCCGCCGAAGTAGTGATGAGGATGGCGCTGGCCAGCGGGTCGTGCTCGGCCTGGGCCAGCATATCGGCGGCTACCCAGGCTGGGTTGGCGGCACCGTCCGCTATCAGCATCGTCTCGGTTGGCCCGGCCAGTTGGTCGATGCCCACCGTGCCGAAGACCTGTCGCTTGGCGATTGTCACAAAGATATTGCCCGGCCCCAGTATCTTGTCCACCTTCGGCACGCTCTCGGTCCCATAGGCCATGGCGGCGATGGCCCCGGCTCCGCCAAGGCAGAACACCCGGTCCACGCCGGCGATGGCGGCCGCGGCCAGGACATTCGGGTGCACTCTCCCATTTGGCCCCGGCGGACTGCACAGGACTACCTCGCTCACGCCGGCCGACCTGGCGGGGATAGCCGTCATCAGCACGGTGGAGGGATAGACGGCGCGTCCCCCAGGGGCGTACAGCCCCACCCGCTCGAGAGGGCGCACCAGTTGACCGAGGGTCCCGCTGGCGTCCAGCCATGACAGGGGCTTGCCCTGGGCATGAAAGGCCCTTACCCGGTCGGCGGCCGTCTCCAGCGCGGCCCGTAGTCCTCGGGGGATGCCTCGTGGCGCGGCGCGCACCTCCGCTGCCGGCACCTCCAATTCGCCCAGCGCCAGCCCATCGATGCGCCGTCCGAGGTCGCGCAGCGCGGCGTCCCCCTCGGCCCGCACCTGGGCAATGATCCGGCGGACCACCTCCTCGGGAGGTATGTCCGCGCCGAAGGCGCGGCGGATGCCGGCGGCGACGGCGGGAGGCAGGGCGCGCTCCTCCAGCGGGCGCCGCACCAGCACGGTGCGGCGGGCTTCGTCGGCGGATAGTATGCGAACAGTCACTTGTTCTCCCGGTCAGGATCTCTTCACGACTGCCCTGGGTAACCTCACCCCGGCCTTCGGCCACCCCTCTCCGTAAACGGAGAGGTCGCCAGAGGCGACTCGCCGTGGCGAGGGGTCAGGGGGTGAGGTTATCTCAGGTGGACTTCTTGGGTCTGATCAGATGATAGCCTAGTGACGGCCAGATATTTCCCACGCGGCTGCCTCATATCGGCAGGATGCGACTGGGCACGACCACCTTCACATCTTTCTTCGGGTTCACGATCTCGCAGACGCGCAGGTCAGCCGCAACACTGATGAGCATCGCCGCTTCGGTGAAGTCCAGACCTAGACGCTGCACCATAAGGTCGGCCATATCGAAGAGGGCGATGCGGGCGGCCTCGTCCAGGGTATCTCCTTCGGCGGTGGTCATCACCGACCCGTGGCTGACCACCAGCGGCCGTGTTATGGGCAGGTCGGTCACGACGGAGCAGCGCATAGTGATATCGCCGGCCGTCTCCACGCCCGAGATGCACGATTCGCCGTCGCCCATCGCGGCGTGGATGTCGCCCACGGACAACAGCCCGCCTTCCACGAAGAGAGGCAGGTACACCGACGCGCCGGCAATGATCATGTTGTTGTCCATATTGCCGCCGTGCGGACCCACGGTGTTCGAGGGGATTTCTCCCTCCTTCGGGGCCACGCCGATGCGCCCCACCATCAGGCTGAGAGGCACTTTTATCTTGTCGCTGAAGTGGCAGTAGTTGTCCGCGATGGGGACGCGCCGCTGGCGGGCTTCCGGAATGCGCCCCTGGAAGCCGCCCCTATCTGGAAAGATATTGATGAACCCGTGGTCTGTGGTCAAACGGATGTCGAGGATGTCCACCTTCAGGACCTGGCCGGGCTGAGCGCCACGCACGAACACAGGTCCGGTGATCATGTTGTTGGCAACCGGGTCGGGCGGGAAATGCCCGCCGAAGCGGTCGTGGGTCTGCGCTACGAAAGTCTCGCCTTGGTCGACGACGAGGGCGGGCGAATAAGAAGGGCTGTAGCCGGGAACCAACCTGTCCTTGCCTACTGTCTTCACCGTACGCTCCTTGGTGTGTCCTTGGTGTCTTCTATGTGATATGTGAATAGAGGCATTATAACATAAGTCCACGTGTCACCTTGGCGCCGGCGCCACGAAATACGAAAATGCCCCACCAGTGTCGGAGCAATAGGAGGTGAGGTTGATCCGGCTGGGAAGTTAGGATGGCTAACGTCGTTCAGGACAATTCGCCAGGGGCTGCAAGATGTCGGGCCTCGACTACTAGCGTCGCTTCCCTGTTCCCAGGGCCTTTTCAAAGTCGGGTGATTCTGCTGCCTGTGCGGTTCACCTCACCCCCTGACCCCCTCTCCGCGCGCGGAGAGGTCTCCGAAGGCGACTCGCCGTGGCGAGGGGAGGCCGAAGGCCGGAGGTGAGGTCAAATGCGTGTAGCATGGCATTCGAAGTGCTAATTCATCCCGGACTGGCGACTTTGAAAAAGCCCTGCCCTGTTCCTGGGCGAACCCCCCGGCCGTCGTGGCCCGGTGGTATAATCATTATTGAGCGACTTCCCCTGCTACAGCCTCACGAGCACAGCCTACTACAAGGAGGGCCAGCTTATGCCACCAGGCTACAACGGCAAGATTCTGCGTATCAACCTCTCTACCGGCAGCCGCTCCGTGGAAGAGCCCAGCGAGGTCTTCTACCGCACTTATTTCGGCGGCCGGGGCTTCAACGCGTACTTCCTGATGAAGGAGCTGAAGCCCGGCGTCGACCCTCTGGGCCCCGATAACAAGCTCATCTTCTCGACGGGGCCCATCACCGGGCACCCGGTCTCCGGCAACGGCCGCAACAGCGTGGGCGCCAAGTCGCCGCTCACCGGCGCCTACGGCGAGGGCGACGTGGGCGGCTTCTGGGGCGCGGAGCTGAAGCACACCGGCTTCGACGCCATTATCGTGGAAGGCAAGTCGCCCGCGCCCGTTTACCTCTGGGTGCATAACGGCGAGGCCGAGGTCCGCGATGCGGCCAGGCTGTGGGGTCTGGACACCGCCCCCGTCAATGACGCGCTTCAGGCCGAGCTGGGGGACAAGCAGCTCAAGGTGGCCCAGGTCGGCCCGGCCGGCGAGCGGCTGGTGCGATTCGCTGCCATCATGAACGACGTCACGCGCGCCGTCGGCCGCACGGGCATGGGCGCGGTGATGGGATCGAAGAACCTGAAGGCGATTGCGGTGCGCGGACGCAAGACCCCGCCCGTTGCCGATCGCGAGGCCATGCGCGCCCAGGCCAAGTGGCTGTCAGATAACATGATGGAGCTGAACGGCGGCCTCCACACCCACGGCACCGACGACGGGCTTATAGGACTGAGCATCACCGGCGGCCTGCCCACGCGCAACTTTCAGGAGGGGACCTTCGAACGCGCCGAGGACATCACCGGCTCCACGATGACCAAGACCATCCTTACCGGCCGGCATACCTGCTACGCCTGCGCCGTGATCTGCAAGCGGATAGTCAAGACCGGCCCGCCTTACAACGTCGACCCGGCCTACGGGGGACCGGAGTATGAGACCTGCGCCGCCCTCGGCTCGTGCTGCGGCATCGGCGACCTGGAGGCCATTGCGATGGGCAATCAGCGATGCAACGCGATGGGGCTGGACACCATATCGACCGGCACCGTGATCGCCTTTGCGATGGAGTGCTTCGAGAAAGGCCTGCTGACCAGGGAGGATACCGGCGGCCTGGAGCTGCGCTTCGGGAATGCCGAGGCTATGCTGCAGACCATCGAGCTGATAGGCAAGCGACGGGGCATCGGCGACCTGCTGGCGGAAGGGGTGGCCCGCGCCGCCAGGCAGATCGGCCGGGGGGCCGAGCAGTTTGCGATGCACGTCAAGGGCCAGGAACTGCCGATGCACGAGCCGCGCATCAAGCACGGCCTGGGGCTGGGCTACTCCGTCTCGCCCACCGGCGCCGACCACGTGCACAACCTGCACGACACCGATTACGAGGTCGAGGGTTCGCCGCGATTTGAGGCGGCGAAATCGCTGGGCATTCTGGAGCCCGTCCCCTTCAACGATCTCGGGCCCGAGAAGCTGCGCCTTTTCATCTACCACGTCAACTGGCAGAGCCTGATGAACTGTGTGGGGCTCTGCATCTTTCCCGCCTGGCGCTACCTGCGAACAGTTGAGCTGGTCCGCAGCATCACCGGCTGGAACACCAGCTTGTTTGAGATGGTGAAGGTCGGCGAGCGAATGAACACCCTCTGCCGCGCCTTCAACGTGCGGGAGGGGTTCAGCGCGGCCGACGACACGCTGCCGGAGCGCTTCTTCCAGCCCTTCGCCGATACGAAGCCGACCACCGCTCCCCTCGACCGCCGGGTCTGGGAGCAGGCCAAGCTGGCGTACTACTACGGCATGGGCTGGGACGAGAACGGCGTGCCAACCAGGGACAAGCTGGGCGAGCTCAACCTGGAGTGGGTGATCGAAGAAATGGAGAAGGCTGCCATCCCACTGCCGTAGCCGACCTACGACGTGACCGAATAGTCTGAGAGCGGGTGATACAGGTCCCGCTCTGTCCTCGGCCCTCACGCGACCGGCCGCAAAGCGGCCGGTCGCTGCATTTACGCCCGGTGGTGCTCGGGCAGGCCAGCATTCAGGTCGCCTACCACGAGATACGCGGACCAGCCCAGATGGATTATAGTACTTCAGGGGAAGAACTCGCCCTTGGGGACATGAGCCGGCAATGCTGAGGGCAACCAGTCCCCAGGGCAGGTTTTGCATGCTTGCCCAGGCCTGATGGGGCAGCCGTGGAGAGCAGGAAACGGTAGTAACGACTTCAGTCGTGGTGATCGAAGCGACTGAAGTCGCCACTACTGGTGCCAGATAGGCCGGCTCTCGCAGCTTGTGCCCCCTAAACCACGAAGACCCGGCCAGGATGGAGACCTTGCGCGGACAACACATACTTGCTAAACTGTGGCAACCCCCTCTCATGAAGCGGTTGGTGGAGGTCTTAGTATGAAGGCTCGTGTCGGCATAGGGCTGCTTGGGCTCGGAGTCATCGGTTCAGGCGTGACCCGCGTCCTCACCGAAAAAGCCGCGGATATCGCCGGTTACGTTGGCAGACCGGTGGTCTTACAGCGCGTGCTCGTGCGCGACCCGAACAAGCGGCGAGGCGCTGCAGTGGCCCCTGATTTCCTGACTACCAGCTTCGACACCGTCCTGGCCGACCCAAGTGTGGACATCGTGGTCGAGCTGCTGGGCGGTGAGGAACCGGCCCACCAGTATATCGAGGCTGCCCTGCGTCGCGGCAAGAGGGTGGTTACCGCCAACAAGGAGGTGATGGCCAAGTTCGGGCCAGAGCTGCTTGCCATCGCCCGTGAGAACAATACCGAGATCCGCTATGAGGCGAGCGTGGGTGGAGGCATCCCCCTCATCGGCCCGTTTAACCGCACACTGCTGGCCAATCGCGTCTTCCAGATTCGGGCCATCATCAACGGCACCACCAATTACATCCTGACTCGAATGGCTGAGGAAGGCGCGCCCTTCGCCGATGCGCTCGGCCAGGCCCAGGCGCTGGGCTATGCCGAGCCGGACCCGCGCAACGATGTGGAAGGAATCGACGCCGCCTACAAGCTGGCTATTCTGGCGACCCTGGCCTTCCGGGTGCGAGTCCACCCTGACAACGTATACCGCGAAGGAATCCAGCGGCTGCACCCCAATGACTTCCGCTACGCGCGCGAGTTCGGTTACGCCATCAAACTGCTGGCCATCGGCAAGGAGACCGAGGATGGGATCGAGGTCCGGGTCCATCCGGCTATGGTGCCCAACCATTTGTTGCTGGCCCAGGTCGGCGGTGTATTCAACGCCGTACAGGTGGACGGCGATCTGATGGGGCCGCTGGTGTTCTACGGGCGCGGCGCCGGAGCAGGGCCGACTTCCGGCGTCGTGGTGTCCGACATCATCGAGCTGGCTCGCGAGCTGGACGTGTGCCCGGATAGCGGGGGCGCGGCCCGTATACCCCCTCTGGCATACGCCAGCAAGCGGGTCAAGCCCATGAGCGAGGTGAAAACCCGCTACTACTTCCGAATGGAGGTGGCCGACCGGGCGGGCGTACTGGCTCGAATAGCTGAAGTGCTGGGCAGCCAGCAGATCAGCATCGCCTCGGTGGTGCAGAAGGAGGCCGACGAGCAGGCCCAGACCGCTGAGATCGTGATAATGACCCACCTGGCCGAGGAAGCGAACGTGCAACGGGCGCTGGGGCTGCTGGACGCGCTGGATGTTGTGGTGGAGATGGGCAATCTGCTGCGAGTGGAAGACTGATGCCGGAGCAGAATGAGGTAGCTCAGGCCGTAACCTGGCTGGACGAGCAGCGCAAGCAGGACCGCGATGCGCTGGAGAAGCTGCAGCAGCAGGTCGAGCGCTTCGGCCTCCTGCTAAAAGACTTGCTGCCTCAGTTGGATAGGCTCGACGGAGAGGCGCGCCAGGCCGCCGCCGTCCGGGCGCGCCTCAGCCGGCTGGAGGAGCAAGTGCGGCTGACGCAGGAACAGACGGCCGACCTTATGGAGCGCTCGCAGGATCAGGCGCAGGCGCTGGACCGGGCCATGATTCGCCAGCAGTCGGATCTGGAGCGCGAGCACAAGACGCTGGCTGAGTCGGTCATCCAGGTTACCGAGTTGTACCGGAGGGAGGAAAGCCTGCGGGGGCAGATGTCCACCCTCGGCGACGAGATGAAGCGCTATGTGACCAACCTGGCCAGCCTGGGGATGCGCATTGAGCGGGCAGAAGAGGAAGTTGAGCGGGTTGCGCAAAGAATGCTGGGCGCCGAGGACTTCCGCAAGAAGGTGGAGCCAGAGCTTCAGGCGCTGCGTCGCAGCCAGGAGGTCGTCCAGAGTGAGTTCAGCCGGGTGCAGCAACTGCAGCAGGCCGCCGATTTGCGGTGGAACCGGGAGATAGCCGAATGGCGCCAGCAGATGGAGGAATGGGCCAGGCTGTTGGAAGACCAGGGAAAGACGCTGCAGCAAATGGCGCGAGAGCTGGCCATCGTCAAAGCCAACATCGAGCAGATCGAGGGCCAGCTTGCCGAGCACGGCGAACACGTGGATGCTGCCCTGGTAGATGTCCGCCGCATCGAGAACTCGCAGGAACTGGACCGCCAGGAAATCGCCCGGCAACTGACCGCCCTGGATGCGCTTCGCCGGCGGATCGACGATCAGGCCGGGCAGATCCGCCAGATGGAAGAGCGCGGAACGACGATGTCCGGCGATATCCGCGACGTGCAGAATCGAGCGGACGACGCCCGAAAGCGGTGCGAGGAGCTGCTGGCGCGCTTAGTCCAGATGGAGCAGCGACAGCGTGAGCGGGGAGAGCAAGCCGAGGCACTGCAGGGGCAGTTGTCCTCGCTGCGCTACGATGTCGAGGGCCAGGTCCGCCGGCTGGATGAGATCCTGCAGCAGCAGCGGCAGTGGTCACAGGAGCAGTTCGCTCAGCGGCAACGGCTGGCCGAGCGCCAGCTACGCCGCCAGCTTGCCGAAATAGAGCAAGAGCTACGGGAAGCGAAAGAGCAGTCCCCCAGGTCGAGCGATGCCGCCGCCGAATGATGGCCGGGATTCAGGTATGGGAGTATTAGCCAAGTATCGTCAGTATCTACCTCTGACCGAGCGTACGCCGATGATCAGCCTGGAAGAAGGGAGCACGCCCCTGGTGCACGCCCCCCGGCTGGGGCGGGAGTTGGGCTGCGATCAGTTGTACTTGAAACTGGAGGGCTGCAATCCCACGGGCTCGTTCAAAGACCGCGGGATGGTGGTAGCAGTGGCCAAGGCGGCAGAGGAGGGCGCGCAAGGCGTTATCTGCGCCTCCACCGGCAATACCAGCGCTTCGGCTGCGGCCTATGCCGCGCGAGTGGGCCTTCCGGCAGTGGTGCTGGTGCCCGAGGGAAACATTGCCCTGGGCAAGCTGGCTCAGGCCATTATCTACGGCGCCAGTGTGCTGGCGATCGACGGCTCCTTCGACCAGGCCCTGCGCATCGTGCGGGCAATGGGCGAGGAAGGGACCTTCGCCATCGTCAATTCCATCAATCCCTACCGGATTGAGGGGCAGAAGACCGCCGCCTTCGAGGTAAGCGAGCAGTTGGGCCGGGCGCCGGACATCCTCGCCATCCCCGTCGGCAATGCCGGCAATATCACGGCCTACTGGAAGGGCTTCAAAGAGGCGCACGACCGCGGTATGACCTGCAGCCTGCCCCGTATGCTGGGCTTCCAGGCCGAGGGCGCGGCCCCCATCGTTCGAGGCAAGGTGGTGGAGCATCCACAGACCGTCGCCACCGCCATCCGCATCGGCAACCCTGCCAGTTGGCGGACGGCTGAGGCGGCACGTGACGAGTCCGGCGGCCGGATCGACGCGGTCAGCGATGAAGAGATACTCGCCGCTTACCGGCGGCTGGCCCAGTGGGAAGGGGTGTTCGGGGAGCCGGCATCGGCGGCATCGGTGGCCGGGCTGTGGAAGCTAGTGAAGAGTGGCCAGCTCGACCTGGCCGGAAAGACCGCGGTATGCATCATCACCGGCAGTGGCCTCAAGGACCCCGACAGGGCAGTGAAGGCCGGGGAGCAGGTGTATCACCTGCCCGCTGATGAGGGCGCAATCCGCCGATGGCTGGCCGATCTGGGGAAGGTGACCTGAAATGAAGGCCGTCCGGGTGCAGGTCCCCGCCAGCACCGCCAACCTGGGTCCGGGATTCGACTGTATGGGGATGGCGGTGAAGCTCTTCAACTACATAACGCTGGAGCGCGACGATCATTTCGAGATCGAGATACGCGGCGAGGGGTGCACCGAGCTGCCGCGTTCAGAATGCAACCTGGTCTACCGCTCGGTGAGGCTGCTTTACGAGACCGTGGGCAGGGAGGTACCGCCTCTACGGATAAGGCTGGAGAACTACATCCCGCTCGCCCGCGGCCTGGGGAGCAGTGCTGCCGCCACGGTTGGCGCGCTGGTAGCGGCCAACGAGCTCAACGGCCGGCTGCTCTCCCCCCTGCAGCTCATCAAGCTAGCGAACCAGTTGGAGGGGCACGTCGACAACGCGGCCGCGTCGCTGCTTGGGGGCGCGGTGCTGTCCCTGGTGGAAGGCGACCAGCTCGTGTTCACGGCCATCAAGGTGCCGGCGTCGCTGCGGGCCGTCGTATTCGTGCCGGGCTTCCAGATGCCGACGAAAGAGGCGCGGGCGGTGCTGCCGGAGCAGGTGAGCCGGGCCGACGCCGTGCACAACGCGGCCCGGGTGGGCCTGCTGGTGGTGGCTCTGATGGGCGGGAGGCTGGAGCTGCTGCGCACCGCGACGCAGGACCGGCTGCACCAGCCCTACCGGCAGAAGCTGTTCCCAGAGATGAGTGCGTTGTTCGAGGCGGCGCGCGAGGCCGGCGCGCTGGGGGCTTTCTTAAGCGGGGCCGGGTCGACTATACTGGCCCTGACAGGTGAGGATCCGGAGCCGGTGGCGAAGGCGGTTGATGCGGCGGCGACCCGTCTGGGAGTGAGCGGCCAGACCATCATTACCGGGATATCGCAATACGGAGCACGGGTCATATCTACACGAGAGTAGGGAGAGAGCATGAGTCTGCTCGTTCAGAAATTCGGCGGCACATCCGTAGCTAATCCGGATCGCATTCGGGCGGTGGCTGCGCGGGTATTGCGGACCCAGCAAGAGGGCCACGAGGTGGTGGTCGTTGTATCGGCGATGGGCGATACCACCGACGATCTCATCGCGCTGGCGAGGCAGGTCGCGGAACAGCCCAGCGACCGGGAGCTCGATCTGCTACTGTCCACCGGCGAGACGGTGTCCTGCACGCTGATGGCGATGGCCTTCCGCGCGATGGGGCAGGAGGCAGTGGCCCTGACCGGGGCACAGGCCGGGATCATCACCGACAACTCCCATCGTCGGGCGCGCATCGTAGCGGTGGACCCGCAGCGGGTGACGCAAGAGCTGGAGAAGGGCCGCACCGTCATCGTCGCCGGCTTTCAGGGCATCACCGACGGGTCGGACATAACCACGCTGGGCCGCGGAGGGTCCGATACCACGGCCGTGGCGCTGGCAGCCGGCCTTCACGCCGATCGCTGCGAGATTTACACCGACGTGGATGGGGTCTTCACCGCCGACCCGCGTGTCGAGCCGAGGGCGCGCAAGCTCGACGAAATCTCTTATGAGGAAATGCTGGAGCTGGCCAAGCTGGGGGCGCGGGTGATGCATCCGAGGGCGGTGGAGCTGGGTGAAGCGTACCATCTCCCCATTGTGGTGAGGTCGAGCTTCAATGACAATCTGGGCACGCTCATAACGGGAGGTAAGCAGATGGAATATCGCAGGAAGGTGCGGGGCATCGCCCACGACCCCGACGTGGCCAAGATCACAGTCGTTGGCATCAAGGACCGGCCGGGCGTCGCCTCCAAGATCTTCGTTCCGCTGGCCGACGCTGGGGTGAATGTGGATGTGATCGTACAGGGCACGGCGGTGGACGGCGTCGCTCACCTCTCGTTCACCGTATCCAAAGACGATCTGGGCAAGGCAGTCAGCCTCATTAAGAATCTGCTTGGAGAGATCGGGGCGCAAACGGTGCTGTCGTCTCCCGGCCTGGCCAAGGTGTCCATCGTGGGCACCGGCATTCAGTACACGCCGGGGTATGCGGCCCGCATGTTCCAGGTGTTGGGCGACCACAATATCAACATCGAGGGCATCACCACTAGTGACATCCGTATCACCTGCCTGATCGACCAATCTAGAGTACAGGAGGCCGTGCAGGCTCTGCACGAGGCCTTCATACTGGACCAGCCCGTTACTTAATCCGACGTGTCTGGCCGGCAACGATGTAACACACCGAGGTAGCACTTATTGGAACCCATTCGCTCGTTGGAGGAGCCACTAGAAGAACCCGTCCGCCATCCATATACCGGGCGCATCCTGCTCTTCAGGCTAGGGTGCTTCCTGCTCTTTTTGGCGCTCGCCGCGCGACTTTTCTGGCTGCAGATACTGGAAGGCGATCTTTATCGCGTCAAGGCCGATGACAACCGCTTCCGCCAGCTCGCCATTTCTGCCCCCCGTGGCGTGATGTACGACCGCAATGGTCTGTTGTTGATACGTAACCGTCCTTCTTACGCCGTTTCGGTCATTCCGGCCGACCTTCCATCCGATCCGAAGCCGGTGATCCAGCGCTTGAGCCACTTGCTGGAGATGTCGACCGAAGACATCGAGCACCGTCTGCAGCCGGCGCCAAAGGGGGAACGCACCACTGACGATTTTTCGCCCGTCTCCATCAAGAACGACGTCCAGGTCAAGCTGGCCCTCACCATCGAGGAGCGTAGCCTCGAACTGCCAGGTGTCCACATCGAGGTCAAATCGCGCCGGGAGTACCCGGATGGCCAAATCACCTCCCATCTACTGGGCTACGTGAGCCGTGTCTCCAAAGAGCAGTACGATAAGCTGAAGGACGACCGCACCCACAAGTACAGCGCGAACGACGATGTGGGACAGACTGGACTGGAGGCCACGCAGGAGTCCTGGCTGCGAGGCATACCGGGCCAGCGCCAACTGGTCGTGAACGCCTCCGGGCAGGAAGTGGCCCAGCTATCCCAGATCGATGCCGAGCCGGGCAAGAACCTTCGGCTGACCATCGACTTGGCCCTGCAGCGCGAGATCATCAGTATTCTCGACAAGCATATGAAAGACTACAAATCGGCGACGGCGATAGCGATGGACCCCCGCAACGGCCAGGTCCTGGCGATGGTGACGTTGCCGACCTACGACAACAATCTGTTCTCGCAAGGGATCTCGCAGGAGCAGTTTGATCAGTTAGTGAAGGACGATGCGCGCCCCCTGGTGAACCACGCCATCAGCGATGTGTATCCCCCTGGCTCCGTTTTCAAGGTCATTGTGGCCTCGGGAGCGCTTCAGGACGGCGTGGTCACCCGCTATACTCAGGCCTTTTGCCCCGGATACATAATCGTCCCGCACTGGCTCGACCCGAACATAGGGACCAAGCTGCCCTGTTGGGCACCGCACGGGACGCAAGACTTGATCAGCGGCCTCGCCAACTCGTGCGATGTTTACTTCTACTATCTGGGCGGCGGGCCACCGCGCGGCGAATGGGAAGGACTGGGCGTCGACCGCATCAACAAATGGGCGCGGGCGTTCGGTCTGGGGCAGCCGACGGGGATCGATTTGCCGGCGGAAGCATCGGGCAACGTTCCGGACGATGCCTGGAAGCGGAAGACGTTCAAAGAGCCGTGGTACAAGGGCGATACCTACAACCTGTCCATCGGCCAGGGCTTCGTCACCGTGACGCCACTCCAGATGCTGAATGTCATAACCGTCATCGCCAATGGAGGGGCGCTCTATCGCCCGCAACTGGTGCTGGATGTGGAGGACGCCTCCGGCAAAGTGGTGCGCCCGTTCCAGCCGGATGTGATCCGCAAAGTGCCGGTGTCGCCAGAGTACTTGGGCTACGTCGCGCAGGGGATGCGCGCCGGTATGCTGGTCAACACCCACACGCCCGAAGGCACGTCGTATGTCGGCACTTCTTACACCGCCGAAATCCCGGAAGTGCCCATGGCAGGCAAAACCGGTACAGCCGAGTACGGCGAGCCCGACGAGAAGGGCAAGATGAAGACGCACGGCTGGTTCGCCGCCTTCGCTCCCTACGGCAATCCCGAGATAGCCGTCCTGGTGTTCGTCCAGAACGGCGGTGCGACGGACGCTTCCGAGCGGGTGGAGGACATTATGCGCTACTACTTCCGTCTGCCGCAACAGCCCGAGGACACACGGGTGAAGCCAAATACCGCTGTGCATTAGGATGATGGACTAGTTGGAACGAGACCAGTGGAAACAGTTTGACTTTCTGCTGATGGCGGTGGTGCTGGTGCTTGTCGGCTGGGGGCTGGCAATGATCTACAGCGCCACCTACCGGCTCTCCGGCACGCCTGCTGTCGACCCCCGCGTGTACCAGCAGGCCGTCTTCCTGGCCGTGGGGCTGCTGGCAGCAGCCGTCGTCCTCTTCATCGATTACAACCTGTTCCGAGACTTCGCGATGCCGATATACATAGTTGGCGTGCTCTCGCTGGCCGGGGTTCTCGTCATCGGTCAGATCACGCACGGCTCGCAGCGCTGGGTTGACCTGGGCTTCTTCAGCATTCAGCCTTCCGAGCCGGCGAAGCTGACTGTGATAATCGGTCTCAGCCGCTACCTCGCCGACCACGAGGACCAGATCCACGAGTTCAAGCATATCCTGGTAACGCTGCTGATGGCCGCCATCCCCGCCGGCCTCACCCTGGCCCAGCCGGATATGACCACGGCTGCCGTTTACATCGCCATCTGGCTTGGCATGGCGGTGATGGCAGGCATGCGCTTCTGGCATACCATGGCCCTGACCTGTTTCGGCATCGCGACCGGCCCTCTGGCGTGGATGTTCATGCACGATTACCAGCGCGACCGCGTGCGGGTCTTCTTGGGCCTCGAGGACGATCCCACCGGCAAGGGCTACAATGCCATCCAGGCGGTCATCGGCGTCGGGGCCGGCGGCTGGTTCGGCCGCGGCTTCACCAGCGGCACCCAGAGCCAGTTGCACTTCCTGCGGGTCCAGTATGCCGACTACATATTCTCGGTACTGGCGGAGGAATTGGGATTCATAGGAGCCTTGGCCCTGTTTTTCATCTTCCTGTTTCTATGCTGGCGGTGTCTTGGCGTAGCCGGACGCTGCCCACAGACTTTTCCCAGGCTGGTGGTCACCGGGGTGGTAGTGATGTTCGCCTTTCAAGTCTTCGTCAACATTGGGATGAACATCGGGCTGCTGCCCCCCGCCGGCGTCACCCTGCCTTTCATCAGCTACGGAGGAAGCTCACTGATTACCGCCCTCGCCGCCGTAGGGCTGGTCCAGAACGTAGCCCTGCGGCGGCGGGAAGAGCGGCGCTGAGGGTACGAAGTTGTCATACCTTCCGAACACCGATGCTGACCGTGCGGCAATGCTGCAGGCCATCGGCCTGGAGTCGGTCGAGCCGCTGTTCTCCCGCATCCCCGCCGACCGGCGCGACCCCGCGCTGAAGCTGCCGCCACCGCTATCGGAGCCGGAACTGCTCGCCGAGATGCAGGCGATGTCGGAGAGCGACCGCTCTCTGAGGCAGATGGCGTGCTTCCGAGGCGGCGGCGCCTATCACCACTTCGTGCCGAGCGCGGTCGGGGCCATCACCTCCCGAAGCGAGTTCTACACTTCCTACACACCGTATCAACCCGAGGTCAGCCAGGGCAATCTCCAGGCCATCTTCGAGTTCCAGAGCCTAGTGTGTGAGCTCACGGGGATGGAGGTGGCCAACGCCTCGATGTACGACGGTTCGAGCGCCCTGGCGGAAGCCGCGCTGATGGCCGCCGGCATCACCAAGCGGCGGAGAGTGGTGACCGTCGACAGCATGCACCCCGAATACCGGCGCGTGGTGGAAACGTATTTCGGCGGGCAGGGACTGGTTCTGCAGACGATAGCCAGCGCCGGGGGCCTGCTGCCGGCGCTGGCCGCGGATCGATCTGTGGATGGCGAGACGGCTGCTTTGCTCGTGCAGCAGCCGAATGTCTTCGGGTGTATCGAAGACCTGGAGGCCCTGGCCGAGGCAGCGCACAGGCACGGGGCGCTCCTGGTGGTCGCGGCTAACCCGATTGCGCTGGGCCTGCTCCGGCCGCCGGGGGAGTGCGGCGCCGACATCGTGGTGGGGGAGGGGCAGCCGCTGGGCCTTCCCGTGAGCTACGGCGGCCCGTACCTAGGGCTGATGGCCACGCGGGCGGCATATATGCGCCAGTTGCCGGGGCGTCTGGTAGGGATGACCAACGACGACCGCGGCCAGCGGGGTTATGTCCTGACCCTGCAGGCGCGCGAGCAGCACATCCGCCGCGAGCGGGCCACCTCCAATATTTGCACCAACGAAGGGCTGTGCGCTCTGGCGGCCACGGTGTACCTATCTTTGCTGGGACCGCAGGGCTTGCGCCAGGTTGCCGAGCTGTGCCTCCGCAAGGCGCACTACGCCGCCGGGCAGATAGCGGCCCTGCCCGGCTTCTCCCTGGCGTATGCTGCCCCCTTCTTCCACGAGTTCGTCCTGCGTTGCCCGCGCCCCCCGGCCGAGATCAATGCCCGGCTGCGCGAGGCCGGCATTCTCGGCGGGCTCGAGCTGGGCGCGTGGTATCCCGATCTGGCGGACTCGATGCTCCTGTGTGTGACCGAGATGGTCAGCCGCGGGCAGATCGACCATCTCGTCGACATGCTACGTGAGGAGGCGCGGCGATGAAAATAGTGGAGCCCACCGTCTTCGAGTTGAGCGCGGCGGGCCGGACGGGTTTCTCCCTGCCCGCCAGCGACGTGCCCGAGCAGCCCCTGGACGAGCTACTGCCGGCCCGCTACCGGCGGTCCGGCCTCGGCCTGCCCGAGATGTCGGAGATCGATGTGGTAAGGCACTTCACCCGCCTATCCCAGATGAATTTTGGAGTCGATACCAACTTCTACCCGCTCGGGTCCTGCACCATGAAATATAACCCTAAGATCAATGAGGAAGTTGCCGCCCTGTCGGGCCTTGCCGAGCTCCATCCGTACCAGTCGAATGAAGACGCACAGGGCGCCCTGCGGCTGATGTACGAGCTGCAGGACTTCCTGGCCGAGATCACTGGAATGGCGGCGGTCAGCCTTCAGCCGGCTGCCGGCGCGCAGGGCGAGCTGACCGGGATGCTGATGGTAAGCGCCTACCACCGTGCCCGAGGCGATGCCCGCCGGCAGGTGCTGGTGCCGGATTCGGCCCACGGCACCAACCCGGCCAGCGCCCACCTCGCCGGGATGGAAGTGGTCTCACTCAGCTCGGATGCCCGCGGCGGCGTGGACCTGGCGGCCTTGCGCTCGCTGGCCGGCTCGGAAACGGCTGCCATCATGCTGACCGTCCCCAACACGCTGGGGCTGCTAGACGAGAACCTCTGCCAGGTCACGGATATCGTGCACAGGTGCGGAGGGCTGGTGTACTGCGATGGGGCTAACCTCAACGCGCTGCTCGGCCGGGCGCGGCTGGGCGATCTGGGTTGCGACCTGGTGCAAATGAATTTACATAAGACATTCAGCGCTCCTCACGGCGGCGGCGGCCCCGGAGCGGGCCCGGTAGCGGCCAGGGAGCATCTCGCGCCGTTCCTGCCCGCGCCCCTCGTTGCCTGGCATCCCGGGGGCTACTATCTCGACTACGACCGCCCGCAGTCTATCGGAAGGATGCGGGCGTTTCACGGCAACTTCCTGGTGCTGGTGAAAGCCTACGCTTACATCCGTTCGCTTGGGGCGGAAGGCCTCCGCCGGGTCAGCGGCGATGCGGTGCTCAACGCGAACTACCTGCTGAGCCGCGTCCGGCAGGCCTACGACGTCCCCTACGACGAGAGCTGTATGCATGAGTTCGTGGCTTCCGGGCGACGGCAGAAGGCGCACGGGGTGCGGACCCTGGACATCACTAAGCGGCTGATGGACTTCGGTTTCCATCCCCCCACCGTGTACTTCCCGCTCATCGTGGAAGAGGCGCTGATGATCGAGCCTACCGAGACGGAGAGCCGCCAGGAGCTGGACCGCTTTGCCGATGCACTGCTGCGCATCGCCGCTGAGGCGGAGCAGGAGCCGCGGAAAGTGCAGGAGGCACCGCACGCAACTCGCTTCGGAAGAATGGACGAGGTCGCGGCGGCGCGGCGGCCGCGGCTCCGCTGGCAGCCGGAGCTGGCCGGCGAGTGAAACGGCGGAGCGGGCCTTTGCCGGAGATCGGACAGACGGGTTACATAGTCAAGGTTTAGGAAGAAGCCACTGTTCAGTGTATAATATAGTCCAAGCAGGAATTGCAGCACGCGACGCTGTGAGCGCGGTGAGTGCGTTGCTGGCGAAAACCCTCGGCAGCAGGCAACGAGAGCGACTATGCCGAGGTTGCTAATAGAAACAGGGAGAGGGACGGAAGATGCGGACGGTGTTGGTAATGCTCCTGGTGGGAGCGCTGGTCGCTGGCTGTTTCGGCGAGGGCGGCATTACGGTGGCGCCGCCAAAGGGATCCGGGGGAGGTTCGGCTGCACCGGGCACCGCTCCATCGAAGGCCCCCGCTTCGAAGAGCGCCCCGTCTGGTAACACGCTTCGCCTCCTGGGCGATGATCCACCTACCATCGACCCTGCCCTGGTCCAGGATGCCACTTCTTCAGAGTACATCGTCGAAATCTTCAGCGGCCTGTTCACCCTCAACGACAAGCTGGAGGTGGTGCCGGACATCGCCGAATCCTACGATGTGAGCCCGGATGGCCTGGTGTACACCTTCAAGCTGAGAAAAGATGTCAAGTTTCAGGACGGGCGCGGCGTGACCGCCCAGGACTTCAAGTACTCGATGGAGCGGGCGGCCGACCCACGCACCGAATCGCTGGTGGCGGATACGTACCTGGGTGATATAGTCGGTGTCAAGGACAAGCTACGGGGGAAGGCCAAGGAAATATCCGGCATCAAAGTTGTCGACGACTACACGCTCCAGATCACCATCGACTCCCCCAAAGTCTACTTCCTCTCCAAGCTGACCTACCCCACCGCCTTCGTGGTGGACAAGAACAACGTCGAAAAGGGCGGGCGGCGCTGGACTAACCAGCCGAACGGCACCGGGCCCTTCAAGCTCAAGGAATGGAAGCGTGGGGAAAGCATAACGCTGGTCCGCAACGATAACTTCTATGGCGGGGCGCCCAAGGTCGACCAGGTGGTATACAACATCGCCATCGCTGGCGCTGGCACGGGAATGACGATGTATGAGAACGGCGACATCGATATGGTTGGGGTGGGCCTGGCTGACATCGATCGGGTCCAGGACCCCGCCAGCGAGTTGAACTCCCAGCTCGTGCGTGCCCCGTCGCTGAGCATCGGCTACGTCGGGCTGAACGCCCTCGTCCCGCCCTTCGACGATGTAAAGATGCGCCAGGCCTTCGCCGCGGCCATCGATAAGCAGAAGATCGTGGACGTGGTGCTGAAGGGCACCGTCCAGAAAGCCGATGGCATCGTGCCCCCCGGCATGCCGGAGTACCAGAACAAGAACCTGAAGCCGATCGCTTTCGATCCGCAGCGGGCCAAGCAATTGCTGGCCGAATCCAGGTACGCGGACCCGTCCAGCTACCCGCCCCTGACATTCTACGTCTCGGGAGAGGGTGGGGCCAGCCCGCGGACGGTGACGGCCATCGTTGAGATGATCAAGCAAAACCTGGGGATCGACATAAAGATACAGCAGACCGAATGGGCCACCTTCCTGCAGGACCTCAGCACCGATCAGAAGAAGTACCCGATGTTCTCGCTGGGCTGGGTCGCCGATTACCCCGACCCTCAGAACTTCCTCGATGTTCTCTTCCATAGCAATAGCCTGGACAATCACACCGGCTATTCCAACAAAGAGGTCGATGCGCTCCTGGAGCAGGCCCGCACCGAGAAGGACCAGGCCAAGCGGATGGACCTGTACTATCAGGCGGAGCAGAAGATCGTGGGTGAAGCAGGGTGGATTCCGCTGGACTATGGGGAGAGCTACATCCTGGTCAAGCCGTATCTGAAGAATGTGCGCTTCTCGCTGGGCGTCTCACCCTGGCTGAGGTTTGTGAGCATAGAAGGAGCGCGCTAGCTCCGTATGCTGGTCTACGCCGTCCGTCGATTGTTCTGGCTGCCGTTTCTGCTGCTGGCAGTAGCCTTCATCACGTTCGCTCTGGGCCAGTACGGGCCGGGCGACCCCGTGCAGGTGGCGATGGGTCAGCACGTCAACCCTGAGGTGCGGGACCGGGTCCGCCACGAGATGGGGCTGGACCGCCCCTTCTACGAGCAATTCGCCAGCTACGTTTGGAATGCCCTGCACGGTGACCTGGGTGTTTCCTACAAGTACCGGGGCGAGCCTGTGTTCGGGCTCATCGGGAACCGCGTCGCCGTCTCGGCCCAGCTTGCGTTCCTTGCCCTCCTCCTTGCGGTGGCACTGGGAATCCCGCTCGGCATCGTGGCGTCCCTGCATCAGCGCACCTGGATGGACTATCTGAGCATCTCGATCAGCCTGGGGGGCGTCTCGATGCCCGCCTTCCTTCTAGCCCCCATCCTGATGTGGTTCTTCGCGCAGCAGTTGAAGGTGCTTCCGGCCGCCGGATGGGGCGGCATCTTCAGTCCACAAGCCGTAATGCCGGCTATCGTGATGGGCGTTGGCCCGGTAGCCGTCCTGGCCCGCCAGACGCGCGCCAGCCTGATCGAGGTGCTCGGCCAGGACTACGTGAGGACCGCCCGCAGCAAGGGGCTGTTGGAGCAGACGGTGCTCCTGCACCACGTGCTTCGGAATGGACTGATCCCCATCTTCACTCTCATCGGCCTCATGTTGGGTAGCCTGGTGGAGGGAGCTTTCATCACCGAGACGGTCTTCGGGATACCGGGAATCGGCCGGCTGGCGGTAGAATCGCTGTTCGCCCGCGACTACCCGGTGATCATGGCGCTCACCTTGATGGTGGCGGTCTCGTATACCGTAGCGAATCTGATGGTGGACCTGTCGTATGGGCTCCTGGACCCGAGGATTCGCTACCGATGAGCAACGTACAGGTCTCTGACTACGTGGCCAGGACGTCGGTAACGGAGCGGAGGCGTAGCCTGTGGGGGACAGCGCTACGCCGCTACATTCGCAACCGCGCGGCGATGTTTGGGTTGATCATCGTGCTGGGGCTGTTCCTGGTGGCCATCCTCGCTCCCTGGCTGGCGCCATACTCTCATACCAAGCAAGACCTGTCGGTTGTAGAACGTGGCCCTTCCCTTGCCCACTGGCTCGGCACGGACGAGTTGGGACGAGACCTGCTCAGCCGAGTGATCTGGGGGGCGCGCACAGCCGCCGTGGTCTCGACCGCCGTGATTTCGGTCGTCGCCGTGCTCGGCGTGCTGATGGGAGCGATCGCGGGCTACTTCGGCGGCTGGGTGGACACGGCCATCATGCGTGTGACCGACCTGCTTTTCGCCTTTCCATCGTTCCTGCTGGCGGTATTCGCGGCGGCGACGCTGCGCCCCACCATCAGCGAGGGCCTGCAGGAACTGGGGAGGCTCATGGGGCAGCGCATCAACACGGGCATGGTCGACTACGTCATCGTGCTGATGGCGCTGGGTCTGGTGGGCTGGCCGGGGATGGCCAGGCTGGTGCGCGGGCAGGTGCTGTCCCTCCGGGAGCGCGACTTCACGCTGGCCGCCCGCGCCCTGGGCGCTTCCGACTGGCGCATTCTCACCCGCCACCTGCTGCCCAATGCGCTCAGCCCGGTAATCATCGCCTTGTCCCTGGGCATGGGCGGCGTGATTATGTCCGAGGCCTACCTCTCCTTCGTGGGGCTGGGTGTACAGCCACCCGAGGCCAGTTGGGGCCTGATGATCCAGGAGAACTACAACATGTGGCGGACGCGCCCGCATCTGGTGCTGGTGCCGGGTCTGGTGCTGGCCCTGGTGGTCTTCGGCTTCAGCTTCGTGGGCGACGGGCTGAACGACGCGATGAACCCCCGGTCCGATTAGGAGGACGGCGCGCTGGTCTGGTGACCAGTCAGACACGGAGTGATGGATGTCATTCTGAGCCGAAGCGTAGCGGTCGCAGACTCGCCTCTGGCGAGAGGCGAAGAATCCCGGCCTCAGAGGGCTGAGATCCTTCGCGAAGTCTATCCTGAGCCCTTCGCTACCGCTCAGGGTAAACTTCGCGAAGGGCTCAGGATGACAGACCATCATCGCGGTTTTGACAGACTATTAGCCTGCTGCCTCCAGGCCGGCAGTTCTGTCGTCGTACGCCCGGCAATACCTCGAGCTAAAGCAGCCCGGCTTCATCAGCCGGGCTGCACGCTGGTCTGTCACTTGTTGGGCCGGCTGACCGCCCGCGGCTACCGGCCGGGCACTGGCGGCTCGGGGGCCTGCGGCGTGGCGAAGCGCGCCCCTAGGTAGGCCCCCTGCGCCAGGAGGGTCTGCTGCAGCTCATCCACCGGCACCCGGCGCGGTGTCACGCCGTGCTTCACGGCGAGGGCAGCGGCCGTTCCCGCGGCCTCGCCGGTGGCGCAGGCCGGCGGCATGACCCGCACCGCTCCGAAGGCCACATGGTCGGCCGACAGGCAGCGACCGGCCGCCAGTAACTGGTCGACCTTCAGCGGCACCAGGCTGCGGTAGGGGATCTCGTAGGCGTTGGCCGCCCGCACTCCCGGCGGCTCGGCCTTGCCCACACCTTCGGGGTTATGGATGTCGATGAAGAAGCCGTTCATCGCGATCACGTCGGGGAACTCAGTGGCTTCCACGACGTCCTCGACCCGCAGCACGTACTCGCCGACGATGCGACGGCTCTCCCGGACGCCGACGTGCGCCCCTGTATCGACGAGATAGGCGTTCTGCATTCCTGGGCAATACTTGTGGAAGAAGCGCATCAGCTCCTGCACCTGCTTCCGCCCCTCGATCTCGGCTTGGGTCAGGCTGTCGACGTCGGTGCTGTCGTACCCCAGGAGCCGGGAGGCGTTGGCCCGGTACTCGCCGGGGCGCATCGTCTGGTATAGCCCGAGATTATCGCGCGGCACATTCAGGGGATCGCCCTTCGCCTTGGCCTCGGCGATGGGCGTGGCGAAGAGGTTGCGCTCGGTCGGGTGCTGCCGGCGATACTCGACCAGCGCCGCATCATCGATGCCGCCCACCCGGAAGAACATCGACATTGGCTGCATCTTGCCGTCGCTTGGCCGGCCCTTGGCCATCGGGACGCCGGCCAGGTAAGCCACATCGCCGTCGCCGGTGCAGTCCACCACCACCTTCGCCCGGATGGCCTGCATCCCCGATTTGTTGACCACGATCACGCCGCGGACCCCATCGCCCTCCTTCAGCACGTCGGCCATAAACGTGTGATACATCAGGTGGATGCCCGCTTCCTCGATCATCTCGTCGGCCACGAGCTTCAAGGCTTCCGGATCGTAGGGGGTCACGTTGCCGTGGGCGTACACTGTAAACGAAGAGTAAGGGGTGCCGGGAGGCACCTGCGAGGGGTGGACGGCGCCCCCGGTCTTCGCCATTCGGCGCACCAGCTCATCGAAGACGCCGCGTACGATCTGTACGGTGCCTTTCTCGTCGAAAGACGTCATGAACGGACCCACCAGGCCGGTGCTGCCCGTACCACCCAGGGCGCCGTACTGCTCGATCAGAGTGGTGTTTGCACCGTTGCGGGCGGCGGCCACAGCCGCGCCGATGCCGGCCATCCCGCCGCCGACCACCAGGACATCCGTCTGGCGCACCACGGGCACTTCGTTATTCCATCGAATCGTCTCTGCCATAACGCTGTTCCTTTTCGAATATCGGTCCCGCACGCGCTAATCGATCCAGGCCGCCCGCGCGTCGACGCGGTACGAGCTGACCTGTACATCGAGGCCCTTCACCTTGTCCCAGTAAACGACGTTGCCCGGCAGGTAGAAGGTAGTGCCGAAGTAGGTATCTTCGTAGAGAATACGCTGGCAGCGCTTGTATATCTCGGCGCGCTTGGCCTCATCGTACTCGCTGCGTCCCTCGGCCAGGCACTGGTCCATTTTTGGATTGCAGTAAGAGGCCCAGTTGCTGCCGCCATCGCACGTCAGCTCGGCGCTCTGGAAGTCTGGGTCGCCCCGGTCTGACGGGCGGTTCATGCCAAGGTCGAACTGGAAGGCTTTGATGGAAGAGATCCAGGCCAGGCGCTCCAGGACGCTGATGGTGGTGCGCAGGCCGATGGCGTCGAACATCGACTTTATCGCTTCACTCATCCGTACCTCAACCGAGCGCTGGATCACCGTCAGGCCTACATCCAGCCCGTTCGGGTAGCCGGCCTCCGCCATAAGCTGCTTGGCCTTGGCGAGGTCGTAGCTGTAGTAGGGAAGGCTCTTGTCGTACCCCAGGACCGCAGGTGTCCAGTATGGGTAATAGTATGGCTGGGCGACGCCGAAGCCCAGGGCCTTGATCAGGCCGTCGCGGTCGATGGCGTGCCAGGCAGCCTCCCTCAGCTTCTGGTTCTTGGCATAGTTATCGTTCTTCGGGTTGAAGAATATGTTGTAGTACATCGAGCCCCAGGGCTGTTCCCAGTAGACCAGGCCAGGGATGGACTTGGCGGCAGCCACATCTTTGGGCTCGATCATATGGACGAGGTCCACGTTCTTGGCCCGCAGCTCGAGCATCGCCACCGCTTTGTCGGGAATGTAGCGCTCGACGAGGCCATCCAGGTAGGGAAGGGGCTGGCCATCAACCCCCTTGTCCCAGTAGCCGTCGAACTTCTTGACCGTGATCCGGTCGTCGCGTACCCATTTGTCGAACTTCATCGGCCCGGTGCCCACCGGGTTGTTACCGAACTGCTCCTCGCCCATCGCCTCCGTGGCCTTCTTGGAGTGCATCGCCGGTACGGCGTACCCGCCGCCGGAAAGCTGCATCAGGACGGTGGCGCTGGGGGCCTTCAGCTTCAGTCGAATGCCGTAGTCGCCGGTAGCCTCGACCGAGGCGATGTCGATCAACTGAGTCTTGCGCAACGACTTGGGGTGGTTCATCATCCGGTCGAGGTTCCACTTGGCCACATCGGCGTTCCAGTCGCTGCCGTCGTGGAACTTGACCCCCTTCCGCAGGGTGAGGTCAATGGTGGTTGGGTCCACGATCTTCCACGACTCGGCGAGGCTGGGCTTGAGGGCGAATTTCCCCGCCTTCTCGTCCACGAGAGGATATCGCAGGAGGCTGTCGAAAATGAGCATTACTGCTGAGCCTCCCGACTGACTGGCGACGTGGGTATCCAGGGTCGGTATGGTGAAGTCGGAGACTACGGTGAGGATACCGCCGCGCTTCACCTTAGGGGCCGGGGTAGCCGTTGGCGCGGCCGGCGTCGTAGCTGCTGGTGCAGCCGGGGCGCTGGTAGGTGCTGCCGAGGGGGCCGACGGCTTGGCCGTCGGGGCAGCGGGTGCCGGAGCGCACCCCAGCGCCGTCACGAGGCTGAGTAGTACAAGGACAGACGTCAATGTCACGAGCTTCTTCATCAGTGGTCTTACCTCCCTGATCAGTATTAGTCCGCTCGAAGTGCCGCCGTTTGTCTCCATTGTCTCTATTCTATTATGTGTGTGCTAGTCTATTATGTGTGTGCTAGCGCATCACCCGCCATATGATACAACGCAGAGGCGGCGCGTGTCGAGCATACAGTGCTTTGTTTTGGCTTGCTGCGTCCGGTGTCCCCTGATAGTTGGCTTGAGTGCCGGAGGGGTGGCACAGCGCGGCCCCTGCCGGAGGCTATGCTACGGCGTGGGTCGGGCACCTGCAAGCGCTTTCGGCGCCAAATAGGGTCATGTCAAAGTCCGCTGATCCGGCTGCTCGTGGGGTTTACCTCACCCCCTGGCCCCTCGCCAGAGGCGAGTCGCCGTGGCGACCTCTTCGCGCGCGGAGAGGTCTCCGAAGGTCCGTAGCGCTGGGCCGTCACGGCCCGGCGCAGGATACCCTTCGGGCACGACTCGCCGTGGCGAGGGGTGGCCGAAGGCCGGAGGTGAGGTCAACTGCCGCTGGCAAGGCAACCGAAGCGCCGTCTGATTCGTGGCTGGCGACTTTGAAAAGGCCCTAGGCGCCAAATTGCTTCCGACGTCGTGACGTGAGTTGAGACGGAGATTGGTGTATCCTGAGATGGTAATTCTAGCAAGGGGTATACCGTGGCAAAGGTTCTTAAACTATCGGATATTCAGAAATTCGCCGATCAACTCTTTTG
>JAMCTB010000245.1:0-6983 GCA_023380955.1 Chloroflexota bacterium
GGGGCTCGTCCAGGCCATCTCCTAGCTCGGGGATGAGGGCTGATGGCCTCCACCGTGGGCCCGCGGTAGCTCCTCTATTGTTGACAGCTCCTTAACCTCGTGCCATACTTCGCGCCACATACTTCCACAGTCGATGAACAGGACTAGTAAGTCTCCAGCGAGCCCCAGCGAGTTGGGAATGGTGGGAGCCAACGGTGGCGCGGAGACCGAATGGACCTGGGAGACGCAGCGCCAAACAGGTGATTCCCACGCTCGAAACCGGACACAGTCGCGCCGTCGCGCGGGTTCACCCGGAGTAGTCGCTGTCGGTGGCTCCACCGTTAGCCGGAGCAGGCGCCCGACCTTGGGGTAGCTCGGGCGCTGAGAGCGTGGTTTGTTCCGGCACCGGCCGGGACGGGCCAAATCAGGGTGGTACCGCGGAGCACCCCTCCGTCCTTGAGTGGATGGAGGGGTGTTTTTCTTGGTTGCGCTCTTCCGCGGTCCGTCCCGCCAACGGCATCACCAATAAGGGGGGAAGAAATGAAGAAGGTACCCAGGATCCTCGTGGCACTCGCGCTCGGAGGCGCGCTGGTCTCGACGAACCTCCTGGGCTGCTCCTCCGCGCCCGCTGCCGCGCCCACGGCAGCCGCGCCGAAGCAGTCGGGGGCTGCTTCGGGAGAGCCCATCGTCATCGGTTTGGTCACCGAGGTGACCGGCGCCCAGACCAGCACCGGCGACAACCAGACCAACGGCCTCAAGATGGCCGTGGAAGAGTGGAACCAGAAGGGCGGGATCAAGGGCCGCCCCATCAAGTTGGTCATCGAAGACGACACCTCCACGCCTCCCGGCACCGTCAACGCCTTCAACAAGATCCTCGAGCAGAAGCCCGTGGCCGTCTTCATCCCTAACTTCGCCAACTTCGACATGGCTATCGAGCCGGCCATCAAGAAGGCAGCTATTCCCGTGATAACCGGCGCCAGCGGCCCCGGCGTGACGGCCGCCGGCAACCCCTGGATCTTCCGGGTCCGCACCAACGACACCGTCATGGGCAAGCTGGCCGCCGAGTACGCCGCCAAGGAGATGGGCGCCAAGAAGATCGGCATCCTCTACGTGACCGGCGAGATGGGGGCGGGCGCCTCCAAGGTAGTCAAGGACAACCTGGACGCCCTCGGTGTCTCCCCGGTGGCCGTGGAGTCCTACAACCAGGACGACAAGGACGTCACCGCGCAGCTGCTGAACCTTCAGAAGGCGGGGGCCGAGCTGGTGATCGGCTGGGGGTATCCCCCGGACTCCGCGATGGTCATGACCAACATGCTGCAGCTGGGCGTCAAGATGAAGCTGCTCGGCTCTCCGGCCTACGGCATCTCCGACGCCCTGAAGCTGGCCAAAGATGCCGCCAACGGCCACACCGTGATCACCGATTGGGTGCCGGGCGACGACCCCACCACCCAGAACTGGGTGAAGCAGATCGAGGCCCGGGCCAAACTGCCCGCCAACTTCATCCACTCGGTCTACTACGACGGGTTGAACATCCTGGCTCAGTCCATCGAGAAGGCCGGGACCGACCCCACGGCCCTCCGCGACGGAATCAAGGCAGTGAAGGGCTACAAGGGGATCACCGGCGAGTACTCCTTCGACGCCAACGGCGACGGCCTGCGCCAGGCCTACATCGCCCAGATCAAGGACGGCAAACCGGTCCTGGTCAAGACGGTGAAAGGTCAGTAGGAGCCGGCTCCTGCCGGCGAGTAGGCGACTACGAGTGCTGAGTCCTGAGTGCTGAGTCCTGAGCTGAGCTTCTAGAGCACCCAGGACTCAGCACTCAGCACTGGCTAACGGAGCACATCCTTGGAAATGCTGTTGCAGATCCTGGTCAGCGGCCTGGCCATGGGCAGCATCTACGGTCTCGTGGCTCTCGGCTTCGTGCTGCTGGTGAACGCCGCCGACATCATCAACTTCGCTCAGGGCGAGTTCGTCATGCTGGGCGCCTTCCTCGTGTACACCTTCGCGGAGCTGTGGGGCCTGCCCTTCCTGGTGGCGGTGCTGCTGGTGGTCGCGGTCATGGCCCTCTTCGGCCTGGTGATGGAGAGGGTAGCCTACCGCCCCCTCCGCAACACCAACGCCGTCACCATCATCATCAGCACCCTGGGCATCTCGGTCTTCCTGCAAAACGTGGCCCTGCGCAGCTGGGGGAGCGTCCCCCAGTACTTCGGCCAGCCCTTTGGCCGCCAGATGATCGACCTGGGCGCCATCCGCCTGGTCCCCCAGCACCTGCTGATCCTGGTCGTCGCCGCGCTGCTGGTGCTGCTGCAGCACTGGTTCTTCCACAAGACCCGGATCGGGAAGCTGATGCGGGCGACGGCCCAGGACAAGCAGACTGCCCGGCTGCTTGGGGTCAACATCGGCCTGATGACGGCGCTAACCTTCGCCCTGGCCTCGGCCCTGGGAGGGCTGGCCGGCGTCCTGCTGGCCCCCACCTTCTACATCTCCGTCGAGATGGGCGTGCGGGTCGGGATAAAGGCCTTCGTCGCCAGCATCATCGGGGGCTGGGGCAGCATCCCCGGCGCCATGATCGGTGGGCTGGTCATAGGGCTGGTGGAGGTGCTGGCCGCGGCCTACGTCTCCTCTTTGTATAAGGACGTCTTCGCCTTCGTGGTGCTTATCCTGGTCCTGGTCGTCATGCCCAAGGGCATCTTCGGCGAGAAGGTGGCGCAGAAGGCATGAGGCTGTTGGCTGGTCGCTCTCACCGCAACCTGCTGATCGTCGCCGTCCTGCCGGCGGCGCTGGCACTGCCCTGGCTGTTCCCCTCGGCCTACAGCCTCGTCCTGCTCAACATGGCGCTGATGTTCAGCGTGGTGGTGCTGGGACTGAACTTCGTCTACGGCTTCGGGGGGATCTTCTCCCTGGCCCAGGCGGCCTTCTGGGGGATCGGGGCCTACACCTCCGCCCTGCTGACCACCGACGCCCACATGAGCTTCCCGGTGGGGCTGCTGGGCGCCGTCCTGGTGACCTCCCTGTTCGGGGTCATCCTGGGTGTGCCCACCCTCAAGCTGCGCAGCCACTACCTGACCATGGCCACCCTCGCCTTCGGCGAGGCCGTCCGGCTGGTGTTGATGAACACCGAGCGGCTGACCCACGGCGCCAACGGGATCCGAGGCATCCCGCCGGCCGCCTTCGGGCCGCTGGTTTTCGACACTCCGGAGCGTTTCTACTACCTCAACCTGGCCGTGGTGCTGGCCGCCATTCTCTTCACGGTGCGTTTCCGGCGCTCCCGCCTGGGTCGAGCCCTGGAGGCCACCCGGGACGACGAGCTCGCTGCCGCTGCCACCGGCGTCGACGTCACCTACTGCCGGGTGCTGGCCTTCGTGCTGAGCGCCTTCCTGGCGGGGGTGGCGGGTAGTCTCTGGGCCGCCTTCTCTTCCTACATCAGCCCCGAGACCTTCGACCTCTTCAGCACCATCCGCTTCGTCGCCATGCTGCTGATCGGCGGCGCCGGCACCGCGCTCGGTCCCCTGGTGGGCACGGTCCTGCTCACCTTCCTGCCCGAGTGGCTGCGCTTCCTGGAAGCCTACTACATGGCCATCTACGGTTTGAGCATCGTGCTGATGCTGGTCTTCGCCCCCAAGGGTGTGGTGGGGCTGGTCGGGAGCCTGGTCGCCGGGCTTCTGCAGAGATCTGTGGGGGAGACGGGGAGACGGGCCCTCCCCCTGGGAGAGGCCGACCGAAGGGCGGGTGAGGGCTCTTTGACTGGCCCTGAACAAGCCCTCACCCCGACCCTCTCCCAGAGGGAGAGGGAGTCTCACTCAGTCCTCAGCCCTCAGTCCTCGGCCCTCAGCGCCCAGCCCTCGCTCCTCTCCGCCTCCGGCCTGACCATCGCCTTCGGCGGACTGGTGGCCGTGCGCTCCGTCGACCTCTCCGTGGCGGAGGGGGAGATTCGGGGCATCATCAGCCCCAACGGCTCCGGAAAGACCACCCTGCTCAACCTGGTCAGCGGGATCTATCGCCCCACGGCCGGCCACCTTCAGATGGCCGGCGAGCGGGTGGACGGCTGCAGCCCCTCCACACGGGTCCAGAGGGGGATCGCCCGCACCTTCCAGAACATACGGCTTTTCCCCCGCCTGACGGTCCTGGACAACGTCAAGGTAGCCAAGTACTCCCGCACCCGGGCGGGACTGCTGGGGACCTTCCTCCAGACCGGCGGCACGGTGGAGGAGGAGCGGCGGATCGAGAAGCAGGCCCTGGAGGCCCTGGCCTTCGTGGGGCTCGCCGGCAGGGCCAGCGACTTCCCAGGCGATCTGCCCTACGGACAGCAGCGGTTGGTGGAGATAGCCCGGGCCCTGGCCACCGAGCCCCGGCTGCTGCTGCTGGACGAGCCGGCCGCCGGCATGAGCCTGGCCGAGAAGCAGCGGCTGGTCCGGCTGGTTCGCGCCCTGAACCGGGAGCGAGGGATCACCGTCATCGTCATCGAACACGACATGAGGATCATCAGCGGCCTCTGCCACCAGGTCACCGTCCTCAACTTCGGCGAGATCATCGCCGAGGGCACGCCCCAGGAGGTGCGGGACAACCCCTCCGTCATCGAGGCCTACCTGGGGAGAAGGAGTCGGGTCCGTGCTCGTACTAGATAAGGTCTCGGTGAGCTACGGTCGGGTGGAGGCCCTCCACGGGATCTCCCTGGAGGTCCGGAAGGGAGAGATCGTCGCCCTGATCGGCGCCAACGGCGCCGGAAAGAGCACGACCCTGCGGGCCATCTCCGGGGTCCTCAGACCCACCTCAGGCCAGATCCTGTTCGACGACCGGAACCTCACCGGAATGGCCCCCGAGAGGGTCGCTTCCGCTGGGATCGCCCACGTTCCCGAGGGGAGGCGGGTGTTCCCCGGCTTCACGGTGGGGGAGAACCTGGAGTTCGGCGGCCTCGCCCTGGGCAGGGCCACCAGAGAGATCCGGCAGGAGGTGGAGGCCATCCTGGAGATGTTCCCGCGGCTGAGGGAGCGCTACAAGCAGTACGCGTGGTCCCTCTCCGGCGGGGAGCAGCAGATGCTGGTCATCGGCCGGGGGCTGGTGGCGCGACCCCAACTGCTGATGCTGGACGAGCCCTCCCTGGGGCTGGCCCCCACTCTGGTGGACCAGGTCTACGACGTGATCGAGGAGATCCGGGCCCGGGGCACCACCATTCTGCTGGTGGAGCAGAACGCCAGCATGGCGCTGGCCGTCGCCGACCGGGGCTACGTCCTGGAGTTGGGGCGCGTGGTGCTCGAGGGTTCGGTGGACGACCTGGCGAACAACGAGATGGTCAAGCACTCCTACCTGGGCACCGGCGCCGAAGAGTTCGTCTGAATCGGTCGCCCCCGACGTCCCGTTTCGCCTTCCCTAAGCCCTCGAAACGGGCGGAAATGAGCGCCACACGATAGCGGCGCTAAGGAATTTCATCAAGAAATCTCTGGCCTTGCCGTAGATACAGACGGATGCATCTTGACGTGGCGTGTTATACTGGCATCATCAAGAGCTCTGTGACATCTATGGCGTATATAGGGCTCTGCTGGCGTACCCCACTCGCCCCTTCCCTATCGAAGGGCTAGCAACGGTTTTCCAGCGTACCTCGGCTTTCATCCGGCGTATGCCGTGGGATCCGTCCCGCGCCGTTGCAGCCAGGCCACAAGGTCTACTGATCCCAGGGAGGGGCAGGCAAGGGCCGTGGCGTTCACCGGTCGTTCTGACTGGACCCGGCCCTGGACCGTCAGGCGCTCGACGACGAGGAGGACCCACCCGTGATGGCCGGCCCTCCGGTGAGACTCGGCGCCCGAAGAGAAACGGCCGCCCGAGGGCGCGCCGCTCTCTTCGTTCAGACTTGCGCGGGCGGGAGATGGTCCTGACCCCGCGCCCACCAGTCCCGTTGCCCAAATCCCAACTAGCGCAACAGAACAGCAACCAGTAAGCCGCTGAGTGCGTCGTTCCCTAAGCCGCCAGCCCGCACGTGAGGCACCGGGCGGCGGGGCACAAGGCCCGGCCCTACGCCACGGAGCTGAGGAACGGCGAACTAAGTGATGCGCTGGCAGGAGATCGTCTTGATACCTGCGGAAGAAAGCAGACCCCGACGGGTTTCGCGAAGTGACGGCCCGATCCTGGGCGGCCGGCCCACATCAAGGAGCAGCCGGGCCCGCCGCCTGCAACAGCATCTCACCCTGGCGGCTGCCCTGGCCGCCTCGGCGCTGGCGACGGCGACCTTTACCCCATCCCATGCCCTGGCCACGCCCTCATCGATCGTGTTGATGGCGCCGGCGAACCAGGAGGCTCCAGGTGAAGTCCTCGACGCGACCGGCGACACCGGCGCGGTGGAGGATCAGGCCGTCGCCCCCGAGGCGGCACCCCCCGCCGAGGGCGACGCCGCGACCGTCCAACCCGAGGCGGAGCGCCCCAGTGCCGAGCAAGGGAACGGCTCCGACGAGAGGATCACACCCACCTCTCGAGGCGGCCCCCGCCCCACGGCTCCCTCGACTCAGGGACCGAAGGAGGGCGAGAAGCCGGCGGGCGAGCGGGTGGCCGCCATCGCCAGGAAGTACGTGGGCTACCCCTACGCCTGGGGCGGGTCCTCGCCCCGCACCGGCTTCGACTGCAGTGGCTTCGACGAATACGTGTACCAGGAGGCCGGCATACCGGTCCCGCCCCACGACCTGTGGGGCCAGATGAACAGCGGCCCGAGGATAGCCCTCCAGGATCTGCAGCCGGGCGATCTGGTCTTCTTTCAGAACACCTACAAGGCGGGGCTGTCCCACGGCGGGATCTACCTGGGGAGCGACCGGTTCATCCACTCCATCGAGGAGGGGGTTGGGATCCAGGTCAGCTCCCTCGGCGAGGACTACTGGGCGGCGAGGTTCCTGACCGGCTCCCGTCCCTGGGCGTCTTCGCCGGATCGCGGCCCCTAGTCCATCGCCACATTGGTTCTGATACGTAGGGTGGGGCCCTGTGCCCCACCGCCCGCGTGGCGATGGTAGGCCGGCGGCGGGGCA
>JAMCTB010000245.1:6993-13791 GCA_023380955.1 Chloroflexota bacterium
TCCTCTCGCCACGGGGAGATGCTTCGCTGCGCTCAGCATGACAGTACATATCACCTTCACCGTGGCGATGTACTAGTACATCGCCACATTGGTTCTGATACGTAGGGCAGGGCGCCCTGCCCTACATCTCGAAATCCCTGCGGCGGAGCACCGGTCCTTCGCCACCGTGGGCTTGACCGCCGGGAGCGCGGGCGTGCAGGGGCGCGGCGTTTTCCCCCAGAGGACGAGCTTCGTCCCCTCCCGATGGCTGGCGTTGCCGGCGCAGTTCGCCTATCCTATGGTCATGCCGACCACAACCCTCGACAGCCTGGGCGACGTCGCCGCCCTCCTGGAGGCTCTTCGCCCCCTGCCGCCGGGCCTCTTGGGGGAGCTGGCCTGGTCCTTCCTGCGGGCCAGTCCCCGCTCCCCGGCCGAGGATACCCAGCGGATGGTCGGCCGCCTGTCGCCCCCTCCCCGGGTGGAGGGGCTGGGGCTGGTGCCCCGTCGCGACCCCTTTCTGCTGGTAGCCAACCACTTCCAGGCTCCTCAGTTCTGGATCGGTTGGGTCGCCGCGGCCATCACCGCCGCCGTCGCCACGGCGCGGGAGCCGGGTAGCCGGGACCTCCACTGGGTGATCCTCTCGGAGTGGCGCTGGTTCGAGGTCGCGGGCCACTGGGTGCCAAACCCGCTTTCCTCCCTGCTCTTCCCCCGGGCTGCCCGCAGCTGGGGGCTGATCCCGATGCCCTCCCGCCCATCGGACGTTGCCGGGCGCGCTCGGGCGCTCCGGCGGGTGCTGGTCTACCTGGGTCGGAGCCGCACCGCCGGACCGCCCAATCCGGAGCCGGTGGGGATGTTTCCCGAGGGGAGGGCCAGCGTCGCCCTGGAGGAGGCCAGGCCTGGCACAGGGGCCTTCCTCTATCGGGTGAGCGGCCTGGGCGTCCCGCTGCTGCCGGTGGGGGTCCACCTGGAGGAGGACACCCTGGTGGTGAGCTTCGGTGCGCCCTTCGCCCTGGCCGGGTTGCCCCCGGGCGACCTGGACGGGTGGGCTCGCCGGCAGGTGATGGTGGCCATCGGGCGGCTGCTGCCCCGAGAGATGTGGGGGGTGCACGCAGGTGCGATCGACGAGATGCGGTAGCGGCGATCCAGCGGGCCACTCCCACCACTTTCCGTTCACCCTTTGTCCGCCTCGGTAAACTGCTTGCGCAGCAGCACGACCACCGGCGTGCACACCAGCCAGACGGCGCCGGTCCACACCAGTCGAAAGCCGAGCAGGGCCGCTATGCCCTGAGTGGAGCTGTAGCCCCAGGCGTGCATGGCACCCAACCCCCCCGCCTCCACCACCCCGAGATGGGAGGAGATGGGGCTGATCAACACCACGACCAGGGCGAAGAGGTAGACCGTCACAGCCCGGACGAAGGTGAGGGTGGCCACACCGACCCCGTGAGCTACCAGGTAGAAGGCTGTGACCAGGGCCAGGAGATAGAGAGCGATGGTGGGCACCGAGCGAAGGGCAACCCGGATGCTGAAGAAGAGCCTCGCCGCGTCGAACATCTCGAGAAACTCGGGACCGACGGTTCTGAGAGGCCCAACCCGCAGCAGCCGATCCGCCAGCTTCTGCACCGGCCGGACCCGAAAGAGGACCGCCACCACCACGGCGGAGGCGGCGAACAGCCCTGCGACGGCGGGGCGAAGCCAATCCCATCCAGGTATGCCAAAGATCGCCAGCACCACCATGGAGATGGCCGCTTCGCCGACCAGCAACGCCGAGGTGGCGGCGGAGGATCTGGAGAAATCGGCCCCGGCGATCCTGCGCAACAGGTAGTTCTGAGCTGAGATGACGGCCGGAAGAAGGCTCACCGCCATCTCACCCACGACGAAGGCAAGGGCCAACTGCCTCCAGCCGATGGAGATGTGGATCACACCCATCAAGTAGTGCCACAGAAACCCCTTCAGGGCCAGGTAAAGGACGGCCAGCGCCAGGGAGAGCGCCATTACGGGGAGGGGGATGCCCCGGATTTGCCCCATCACCGCGGCCGCATCGGAGACAGTCAACACGAAGGCCAGGAGGGCCGCGCTCAGAAGCACCGGAATCAGGATCTGGGGCTGGGTCAGCGTCTTCAGCAAGTTCGATCCACTCCGAAGCAGCAATCGATCGCGCAGCAGGGTACAGCCACCGGAGGCAGCGGATCAAGCTCGGTTGGTTGTTGATCCTTGCCCGACCCTTCCGTCAGGCCTCCGGCCGGATCTATGGTATGATTTGTGAGACGCCGTGCCCCATCCGGGTGCGGTTTCAACTCGACAATCCGAAGGAGGAAAGGGCGTTGGCCCCACCCCAAGCTACGACAGCTCGGTGGGCATGGAGCCTTCCGACCATACGATGGGACACCGTCTGGAAAGAGATCCTTCGGCTGATCAAGTACGGGCTCGTTGGGTCCTCCAACACCGTGATCAGTCTCGCGGTCTTGAACCTCTTTTTCTTACTCTGGGCGCCCACTAACCAGATCATCCTGGTGTTGGGCAGCACCACGGCCTACGCCGCCGGAGACCTTAACGGTTACTGGTGGAACAGGAGCTGGACCTTCGGCGCCGGCGAGGCCAACTGGAATCAGTTCGCTCGCTTCGCCGCCGTCAGCATAGTGTGTATGGCGCTGAACGCGGCCATCCTCTGGGGGTCCGCCGGATGGTTGATGGCGCTGTTCCTCCCCAGTTGGCTGGTGGGCAACGCGTCGCAGATCTCTATGATGCTGGCGGGTGGTCTCGGCTACCTGGCCTGCCGTTTCTGGGTGTTCAAGAAGGAAGACAATCCCGAAACGGCGCGCTAACAAGAGATGCGAACAAACGAGCAGGTAGGCTCGATGCTGAGCCTACCTGCTCTTCCTTTTCCGGCGCTCGCGCCCTATCCCCGCCTCGGCACACCCCTGGTGTGCCCCAGAAGCTTGATCATCAGGCCGGTAATGGCGAAGGCCGGCCCCAGAACGCCCACCATGAGGGCATCGTCCCGACGTCCCATGAGGTAAAGCCCCGTGGACGCGAAGATGGAAGCCATACTGAAGCCGAGGTAGGCTTCGTCGGGAGCTTGCTCGAAGCCCCAGGCCACGGTGTCGGCGCGCTCGGTCATTTCCGCTGCCACGACTGGTCCTCCTTCTCTCCTTCTTCTCGGGGTTCGGGTCGGTCGTTCCATTGTGCGCGACCTCCCTGTGGTGCCACGGCGGGAGATGGGCTGCTGAAAGAAGCGGCATCTACTTCCCCGTTGTTCCTTGCATCTTTCGTGCCGCTGGTTGGGGGGCGAGCCTCCCGCCAGATCTCCTTGCCCAGCCACAGGGAGGGCGCTGCATCAGGGCGCGGCCGCGCTGGTGGCGACGGCCAGGAGGGTCAGGGTCAACCGGGCCAGCTTCGATTGGCGGCCGCGAGCTGCCGCCACCCCCGGGTAGCCGTCACCCTGCCGCCCGGTAAGAAGCACGGCCACTCCAGGGTCAGGTGATGGCCAAGTTCGCCACCAACACCCTGAAGGCGAAGAGCGCCGGGGTCCTCTTCGACATCAGCAACGACTACAGCAAGGGGCTGGCCGAGACCTTCAAGGACGCCTTCGAGAAGGCCGGCGGGAAGGTCGTGAGCTACGAGTCCTACGGCAAGGACGACGTCGATTTCGCGGCCATCCTGACCAAGACGGGCGCCAACAACCCCGACGTGCTGTTCCTCCCCGACTACTACAACAAGGTCAGCCTGATCGGGCGACAGGCCAAGGAGAAGGGCGTCAAGTCCACTCTCCTGGGCGTGGACGGCTGGGACTCGGCCGAGCTGGAGCCAAGGCCGTCGAGGGCGGCTACTTCAGCAACCACTACAGCCCCGAGGATAAGCGCCCCGAGGTGTAGGAGTGGATCAAGAAGTACCAGGTTAAGTTCGGCACCGCCCCGGATGCCCTGGGCACCCTGTCCTACGACGCGGCGAAGCTGCTGGTCGCGGCCGTCCGCTACCTTCGAGCCGCGCGGCCGTCGCAGCTGACGGCGCAGGAGGAGCACTCCTTTCGACAGGGCTCCACGTGAATGCTGAAGGTGGCGGCCCCCAGGGTTTGGCGCAGATCCCGCTCCAGGTGGTCGCACAGGGCGTGGGCCTCCGCTACCGACGCCTCGCCATTTACCACCAGGTGCAGATCGACGTGGCGGTCGCCTCCTGCCTTTCGGGTCCTCACCTGGTGGAACCCGACCACCCGATCACCGTGCTGCTTCAGGGTCTGGCTGATCAGCTGCCGCTCGCCGTCCGGAAGGCTCCGGTCCAGCAGGTCCACGAAGGACTTGCGGGTGATGTCCCAGGCCGCCTTGACGATCAGCGCCGCCACGACCAGGGCTGCGATAGGGTCCAGTATGGCGAGCCCGGTCAGCCGAACGGCCACCAGGCCGAGGAACACGCCCAAGGAGGTGAGCACGTCGGTGGTCAGATGGTAGGCGTCGGCCTCCAGCGCCACGGAATCGGTCTCTCGAGCCACCTTGAACAGCAGGCGGGAGACCAGGATGTTTACCCCCACGGAAACCGCCATGATCGCCAGCCCCAGATCGACCCGCGGCATCTCCATGCCGTGCATCAGCTTCCCGATCGCCTCGTAGATGATCATCCCAGCGGCAAGGAAGATCAGGATTGCCTCGACGGTGCCGGAGACGTTTTCGACTTTGCCTCGACCGTAGGGGTAGCTGTCATCGGGCGGCCGGGCGGAGGTCCGAACGGCCACGTAGGCTATGACCGAAGCCAGCAGGTCCACACCCGAGTGGATCGCCTCGGCCACGACGCTGACGGAGCCGATGGACAGGCCGACGATCAGCTTGCCGAGGGTGAGGGTGGCGTTGGAGGCAACAGATAGAGCGGCGACGCGGGTCTTGGTGTGAAACACAATGCCCTCCTGGATAGCGGGTACACAAAAACCCGCGGTAATGGTTGTTGGCAGATAACAGAACGTTCCTGCCAGCAGCCATCAAGTCCCGCGGGCTCTATGGATGCCCGCTGCCCAGAAGGGCCCGGCCCCACCCGCCCCAGCAGGGGAGCGGATCGCCTGCTCTAGATGGACAGTCGCGTGGGCACGCCCAACAGGGCACACCCTACGTTTCCATTATAAGGCCTCCGCTATTCGGCAACAAGCAGCGATTGACGCTACCCTTCCACCGACCTGCTCGCCTGGACAGTCAACTTTCGTCTATAATCTCTGCACGAGAATCCCCTAGACCTGTGCCGCAACAGGTCGTACCGCTTCCAGCAGAAACGAGGCTCTGATGGAGCTGCCCGGCGAGACTGCCTCCACCCCGATGTGGCCCGAGGGGGAGGTCGCAGGAAAACCCGAGCTGGAGAACAGGATCGCGCAGGCCGATCTACCTCGAGGACGCTCGGCGGTCAAGGGCTGGCTACTCGAGTTTCTCCAGACGGTGCTGCTCACCGTGATCCTCTTCGCCGCAGTGCGGTCCGTCGTCCAGAACTTCCAGATCGACGGACCCAGCATGCAGCCCACCCTCAGGAGCGGCCAGTACCTGCTGGTCAACAAGATGACATACCTGCGTCTGGAGGGCCCTCCCCTTCAGATGGTCCGCGGGGCAGGTCTATTCCAGGGGGATGGACAGCGAGCCTACCCCTTCGGCGGTCCGCAGCGGGGGGACATCATCGTCTTCCGGGAGCCGATCCCTCCCTACGTCGACCTGGTCAAGAGAGTGATAGCCCTGCCCGGCGACCAGGTGGTGATCGATCGGGGCCGCGTCTACGTCAACGGCACCCCTCTCGAGGAGGAGTACGTCCGGGCCGTTCCCTCCTACAGCCTTTCCCCTCAACAGGTGCCTCCCGGCAGCTTCTTCGTCCTGGGGGATAACCGCCCCGTCAGCAGCGATTCCCATCTCTGGGGGTTTGTGCCCGAGGCCAACGTGATAGGCAAGGCCTGGGTCCGCTACTGGCCCCCCGAGCAATGGGGAGTGCTGGCCAACCCCCTCCACGCGAAGGACTGACATCCACCTGTCGGAGCCGGCGCCGTCCCTGACGCCGGGGGATTCAGCTAATCCTCAGCTTTCCTTCAGCTCTACTTCAGCATTCTGAGGGTTGGCTGAAGATATTATGGCTCCTATCGCCCCTCGCCCCCCGGACAGTCTCTAGAGGTATGCCTCCTCCGACCTCACGCAGACTCGGTTGCGGCGTCGCACCTATCCTTGCACATCAGGTGGAGTATGAAACGTCCCTACCAGGTCACCGGCATCGTGTTCATCCTGTTCTCGGCCTTCATCGCCCGGGAGTCGGTGGAACTCAAGTTCTACACCTCCCTGGGACCCGGTCCCGGCTTCTTCCCCTTCTGGCTCTCCGTCTTCCTCGGCGCCCTAGCGGCCGTCATGCTGTACCAGGCCACCTTCAAGCCCCAGGACCCGATGCCGGCGGACTTCTTCGCCAACGCCAAGGGCTACCTGCGAGCGGGCGCCATCCTCCTCGCCCTGGTTGCCAGCGTGGTCCTCATGGAGCCTCTCGGCTTCCGGCTGATGATGCTACTTTTCTACCTCTTCCTGCTCTTCGCCCTGGGCCGGCAGAACATCCTGGTCACCATCGCCGTCGCTCTAGGCGGCAGTTGGGGCGTCTATCAGGTGTTCGTCGAGTATCTCAAGGTCCCGCTCCCCATCGGGATCTTCGGCATATAGGAGGATTTGGTGGAAAGTCTTCAACTGCTCGCCCACGGCTTCACCATCGCCCTGCAGCCTACCAACCTGCTGTTCGCCGTCATGGGCTGCATCCTCGGGACCGTGATCGGCGTCCTGCCCGGTGTTGGCCCCGCGGCCGGCACCGCCATCCTGATAGATCGGAAGAGCA
>JAMCTB010000246.1 GCA_023380955.1 Chloroflexota bacterium
GCGAGGAAGCCTCCCGTGCCGCCGCAGCCCACCAGGACGATGGTCGCCTCCCACTCGTAGCGAAACAGCTGTCCCTCTGCTTGGCTCGGGGTCGGGTCAATCCTGTAGGCCATCGCCGACCTCCATCGGTTCCTGATCATCGATCGGGTCGAAGTTGACGTCGCGGAAGACTCCCAGGTCGCCGTCGAACACGGAGTCCCAGGGGACCGGCAGGAAGTAGCCGTAGGCGCCGACCCGCAGGGCCACCTCCGGGCAGTCACCGTCGAGCTTACCGAGGACCCCGTAGAGACAGAGCCCCTGCTCGTCGGCGTCGTCGGTCGGGCTGAAGTGGGCGGGGTAGTTGCGGTGGGAGTGGATCTGGAGCACCACGTGCGACGGGGGCCGGTAGAAGATGTTCTCCGGACCCACCACCTGCTGTGGCAGAAGGAATCGATAACCTGAGGGCCCCTCGAAGGTAACGGCCAGTAGGACTTCGCGGCCATAGAGACTCCACAGGCGAGGTGCATCCACGATCCTGTCCCATAGGTCCACGGGCAGCCGCCCCGCTCGAAGGGTGCAGTTAGGGTAGATCGGCGGAAGGCCTCTAACCTGGGCAGTGGCGACCGGCACTCTGACCTCCAGGTACCGATTCTCCGCAGCGAGGTAGAGGCCGTCGCCTGCGAGAACGTAGTCGTAGGCCTGCCCGCGCCGGGCCGGAAGTCCCTCTCGGGCGATCAGGTAATCCACCAGAGGCATCTTCACGCTCCAATCCGGAAGGCATCGCCGACCCGAAGCTGCGGTACCAGGTCCTCCAGGGGATAGGTAGGCTGCCCGTCCAGTTCCGCCCAGAGCAGCCCGATATCCTCCATGTGCCGCTGGGACTTCCCCCGAGCTGTGTCACCGGTAACGGAGAAGTAGCTCTCGAAGAAGGCCTCGGGCACCTTCGCCGGGTCGGCGGGGAAGAGGTGAGAGCCGGTGCAGACCCTGCCGGAGTCGAAGGCGTTGTAGGCGGGGCAGTGGTAGAGTTGGTCGTCCTCCGAGCGCGGCCTGGCCCTGGCGGCGAAGACGTAGGGAGCCTGGCGCGCCGGCATGCACACGAAGACCAGGCCGGGCATGGGGAGCCGCAGGCGGCGCGGCTTCGTGTCGTACCTCTCTCGCAGCCGCACCTTCCAGACCCGGGGCTCCCGCCAGAGGGCGACGCGCACCCCGCTGGAGGTCTTCGCCCACCACAGGACTTCGGGGGGAAGGAGCCCGGTGCTGAGGTCGAGCTCGCTGGCCAGGGCGTGGGCGACGTCCAGAGCTGAGACCAGCTTGGTCCGAACCACGCCCTTTGCGTAGTCGTGGACCACGACGCTGTCCTGGTGGAAGTCCAGGCGGAGCCGAAGCGGATCCTCCTCGACCTCCGCCTCAGGAGGCAGCGTCCAGCGGTAGGGTGATCGGTTCGTCGTGGAGGATGGGGACGAGCCCCTCCTGGGTGATCTCGCAGGCATGAAACCTCCTGATCCGTTGGTACTCGAGGTGAGCGTCGCGACCGAGGGCGGCGTGGAGGAGCTGGGCGAAGTGGGCCGGAGGGTCAGCCTCCAGCCAGGAGGCGAACTCGGCGATGCGGTCGAGGATGCCGCTGGCCCGTCGCCACTGCTCGGCCAGCTCCAGGACGAGCTCTCTGGTCCAGTCGGCGTCGATGACATCTACCTCGTCATCGAGATCGAGGAAGACGGTGTCCGTGGCCCCCCAGAGCCAATCGGCGAACTCGGCGGCAGCGACGTAGGGGGTCCCGTCCAAACGCTCGTGCAGATTGACTGGGTCGAACCCCTGCTCCGGGATCTCCGAGAGGACGTGCCGGGGGACGTGCGTCTCGGCGGCATCGAGGATGGAAAGCCGGGTGTCGTAGCCCGGCTCGAAGGGCTGGGCGCACAGGGCGAAGAGAAGCAGCTCGCCCGTCCTGAGATCCAGCTCGTGGAAACGTTCGTAGCCCCACGCGTTTCTGACAAAGGGGATGCCGCAGGCTATCTGCCCGTAGTCGTCAACCTCGTAGACCGGGAAGTACCGAGCCTCCACCAGATGGAGGAACTCCCAGACTCTGGCGTTCTCCCGACTGCCGCCTTCCTGGTGCGCGGCCAGGATCTCGGCCTCGTCCTCCGGGAAGATCTCCCGCAGGATGCGCCGGAAGGCCTGGTAGGCCTCGTGGCTCTCCAGGAGGGCCGCGACGGACGCCGGGGAGACCGGCGCCCGCCGCAGCTTCCGCCCGAGGGCCTGCAGGCCGGGGATCACCGGGGCGGCAAGCGCCGGATCGCCTCCACAGCCTGGCGAGTTGCCCGGGTGTACGCTTCGACCTCGGCTATGGCGAGGTTGATCTCCGGCCGGCGAGTCGCCGCGGCATCCAGGTCGAGCTCGCCACTGTCGTCGAGCAGCTCCGCGGCCAGTTCCAGAACCCGAAGCCGCATCTCCGGTACGCGGCGCAGTACTGCCACGACCTCGGGTGGACGGCGCCCCTTGGTGCCGATCCGCTTGCTGAAGGTGTAGGCGGTGTCCTCGCCGCGCTTCTCCTCTCGGGTGTCGGCGTTACCTAGCTCGGGGAAGAACTCGGACAGCTGCTTGCGGACCTCTTCCACGGGGAGCTTGGGGTCGGGGTCGGGGAACTCGCGGCCATCGTAAATGAATATCCGGGCCATGGCTACCTCCTCACGACTTGCTAACCGAATAGCTTGAGCTGGCCACCCGCGGCTTTCGGCGCGGCAGCTGGCACGCCTTGCCCACCAGTTGAAGCTGCGGGGGGGGCGTCGCCTCGCCTGGACGAAAGCTCCCTGGATCGGCCCCCGGGCGAGGAGTCGGCCCTTGCCCGCTGTGCGGCGGGATAACGGGAATGCTCTCTCCACTGCTCCTCCGCCTCTTCCACCAAACCCACGAGTGCGCCCAGCGCGTCTACGAGATCCTCGACTTCTGCCGAGCGCACTAGCGGATCGCACCCTTCGGCGCCCACGGCCAGGAGGGCCTGGAAGCGGTTTTCGGCCGTTGGGTGCAGGGTCACGACGAGCTTGAGTGCTCGCCGGATGCCGGGGGACGCGGCACTCGTTGCCTCTTCCCCCGAGCCTTCCACCCCTTCCTGCGAGCTGCCTTCGATGTCGGCCGCTCGGCCCGTGCAGGGTACCGGGGACCTGCTTGGCTCGGGCTCACCGCCAGGGCGGGCTAACCCGGTTTGTCCTTCGTCTTGTGCCGAGAAGTTGGCAGTCTCGTCCTGTATTTCCATCGTAGGAGTTCCTCCAGTCCTACCCAGCGTGGAGAACGGCGGCTCGTTTTCGACGCGCGTCCCTCACGCCGCTTCCGCCTGGCGTCCAGCGAGGGCACGATCCCAAATTGGCATTATTACCCAGAGGTCCGCCCCCTCGGCATTTCCTGCCCCCCGAACCACCACCGGGGTCTGAGGGCTGTTCCAGCTCAGAAGCAGCTCGGGACCATCCGGGGCCTCCAACAGGTCGGAGAGGAGCCGGGTGTCGAGAGCCACGGCCCCGGGGTCGCCCTCCAATTCGGCGGCCAGCTCACTCCTGGCATCCCCGGTGTCATCTCCCTTCGCCAGCAGGGTCAGCTTCCCACGTGCGGCATCCAGAAGCACCGGCCTTGCTTCCCCACCCCCGAAAAGCCCGGCGACCCGGACAGCCTGGCGGAGGTCCGCGGCGCTTGTCCGCACTCGTGTGCGCCATCCCTCAGGGATAACTCGGTCGATGTTCGGGTACTGGCCCTCGACGAGGCGGCTGAAGAGCCTGGTATCCCTGGTGGCGAAGTAGATTCCCCTGCCGTCGTGCGTGAGAATGAGGCGAACAGCTTCGGCGCCCTGCAGAAGCCGACCGCCCTCGAGCACGGACCGGCCCGGAACCAGCAATTGGTGTACAGATCCGGCCATCTCGGGAATGCGAACTCGCGCGAGGCGAAGGCCGTCGGCAGCCGCCAGGGTGAGCCCCTCGGGGCCGAAGGCGAACAGCACGGAGGTTAGGATCGGCCGCGAATTGTCCCGAGCGGCGGCGAAGGCCACCCGTTCTATCGCACGGCCGAGCTGTCCGGCATCGATGTCGATGACCCCGGACTCATCCGCGGCCGGGAAGACCGGGAATTCATCTGGATCGAGCCCTGCCAGGTTGGCGGTGAACCGGCCGCAGCTCACCTTTGCCCGGTCACGCCCGCTTACGGAGAGACGGAGCGGTTCTGCCGGCAGCTGCCCGACGTACTCGGCAAGAAGTCTGGCAGGAATGGCGGCCCGTCCAGGAGAGGCTATCTCCGCCGCCACGGACGTCGAGACGCCGATCTCCACGTCCGTGGACGCGAGATTTAGCCGTCCGTACTCGCATTCCAACAACACGGCCTGCAGGATGGGTACTACCGGCTTGGCCGGCACCGCCCGCCCGACGAGGCGCAGGGCGCGGGCGAAGCTCGACTGATCTACGGTGAAGTCCAAGGGCTTGTTCTCCTTTTGCGCTGACTGTCGGCCTGTCTGGACAGTTCAAGGGCGTGCGATCGAAAGGCCGTGCTTATGGGTGTGCGGCGACGACGCCAGGGCTGAGGCAGGATTGGCGATGAGCCGTTGGTTGCGCGATCCCCTCCACTCTCCAGCTCCTTCGGAGAGCGCCGCCACGAAAGGACCCTCTATCAACAGGTCGGTGAGATGAAGGGACTCGGCGACCTGCACTTCGGAGCATCGGGCCAGCGCCTCCAGGGTGTACCCCGTGTACACCACGATGTGGAGCCCGCGCTCCTTGATCTGGCGCAGCAGCGTCAGCAGTCCAACCGGCTGGAAAAAGGGCTCGCCCCCATTCACCGTCATCCCGTCACGGGGTTCGCCGAAGCGGTCGAGCACGGCGGCGACCGCGTGGGCCACGCTCATCTCGACGCCGCCGGCCGGATCGTGGGTCTCCGGGACGTAGCAGCCGGTTATCTGTAGTCTGGCGTCTGATGGGATGGCGCAGCTTCCGCTGCCGGGTGCGATCCACAACAAGATCGTTGGAGCTAGTCCGTGGACTTGGCACCCAACGGGTCTTCGGTAGTAGCTGGTCGGCACTTCATCGCCGCGAGTCTCTCCGGCCAGATGTGGCGGTGGTAGCATCGCTTGCAGATGCCGGGTGGGCAGTTCTTGTAGTGCCATGGCGGCCGTTTCTTGCAGATGCGACACACCCGTTGCTTGCCCTGTCGCGTCATGTGTTCGTCCTCCGTCCACGTAGCTCCTTCGGCTCGGCGATCCCTGCCGCACTCGACTGAAGGCGCCTGGCCCGGTTGCATTTCAGGTTGCATTTGCGGTAAGATGGCCCGCAGATAGCCGAGCGCGTGGAGGTACCTGTGGCCCTGGCATTTGATCGGGCGGCACATAATCAGGCGACTCGAACCGATCTGCCGACGGTGGTGCGATACCTTCAGGATGTTCTGGGTCAGCGCCTCACGGCAGTCATCGCCGGTGTGAGCGACGCCAAGGCAGTGGGTAGGTGGGGCCGGGGCGTCCAGACCCCGCATCCCGAGGCCGAGAAGAGGTTGCGCCTCGCCTTCCAGATCACGCAGTTGCTGCTCAGCGCCGAGTCTCCCGGCACCGTCAGGGCCTGGTTCATCGGGATGAACCCTGAACTGGACGACGAATCGCCGGCCCTGATGCTGGCCAAGGAACCCGCAAAGGTGCTCCAAGCCGCCCGTTTCTTCCTGGCCAACCCTTGACTGACATCGCTGAGGCAGTGCCTCCGTCGCAGCCGCTTTGCCGAATAGGCTACCTCCCCGATCCCCTTGCCTGGCCGCCGCTGCGATACGTTGGCTCCGGTCGGTTTGACGACCCGATGCGCCGGTTCCGCACTCTGTACGCGTCGGAGCGGCGCCTGGGGTGCTTCGTCGAGTCCCTGGCGCGGTACCGGCCGAGCCCTCGGGCCCTGGTAGAACTCCGCAACGTGATAGGGGCTCCCGATTTTTCTCTCCTTCCCGTGGTGCCCGGCGACTGGTGGGTGAGACGATGTGTCGGACGGTTCCACTTGAATCCCGGCCAGAAATGGCTCGATCTGCGCGTGCTCGGAACCCGCGAGGCGCTGCGTGTGGAACTGGCCGATACCCTTCTCCGGCTCGATCTGCCCGATCTGGACGTGAGCAGCGTCCGAAGCCTGAACCGCGATCTCACCCGCGCCATAGCCAGGTGGGCCTACGAGCATTCCTACAACGGGGTCGCTTACACGAGCCGATTCGATGACGGCCTGGATTGCTGGGCGCTCTTCGAGGGGGCCTCCCTCCGGCCAGCGGGCCCCCCGGAGGTGATCCTTCCCGACGACCCTGATCTCAGGGAGACCCTCCGTCTGTTCAACCTGAGTTTCTAAACGCGCAAGCCCGCTCAAGCCGCTCGGGCAGGTTTGGCATACCCATTGGACCCTTCCAAGACAACCAGAGCTATCCCCCATGCCTTGAAAACGCCCTACCCCTTCCGACACCCGTCTGTCGCGGCTCAGGCAACCAACCCCCGGTACACAGCCTCTGGCGCCCCATGCCCGCAAGACCGGTGAACCCTCTCGACCATCAGGCTTCAGATGTCGATGAGTTCACTCGTTGGATCCCGCCCGCCCCACCAACGAATCGACTTCGCCGAACCTGGCTTGCCTGCAAGTTAGAAGGCTCGCCCGGCCCATTGGGTCAGGCGGGCAGCCCCATGTCGATGACCCGCTGGTTGCCGCTCCCGGTCCAGGGTCCGGCACTCGAGGCGAGGGCTTGAATGTAGGGTCCGTCGATCAGCATGTCGATGCTGTCGAGGACAGCGCCGACCGCTGGCTCCAACCGCGCCCGGGCGAGGAGATC
>JAMCTB010000247.1 GCA_023380955.1 Chloroflexota bacterium
GCTGAGGGTCTGCATCACCTTGATCTGCTCGATCTTCTTGATGCGAGCATCCCCAGCCATGTGGATCGACTCGGCCTCGGCCCCGCCCCGGGAGCGTGCCTCGGCGACCTGGCTGTCGACGTTGTATCGGAGGGCATCCACCTCGGCATCGGCCCTGGCCGTCACCTTGTCCTGCTCGTTCTGGATGTCCACCTCGGTGCGGTCTATCTGCTCCTGGGCCAGCCGCCGCAGCTCGTCTCGATGATCCCGGCGAACGGCAGCCCCCTGCTCCACCAGGACGGACCCCGAAGGCTGGAAGACTATCTCCTCGGAAGCCGATTGCCCCACCAGCTGCTCGAGACGCTGATCCACTTCCTGGGCGGCCTGGCTCACCTCGTCGATGGAGGCCACCTTGCGGGCCTCCAACTCTTGGAGCTTGGTCTCCTTGTCCGCCCGGATCTGCTCGATCTTGGCGTTCAGATCCTCCTGGAACTCGCCGACCCGCTCCTCGGCGGTCCGCTCGATGCGGGTTATCCGCGACTCCACCTCGTGCTCGACCTGCTGGATCGCCTTGCGGCGCGCCGTCTCGTCGACCTCTATGATAATGTACTTCGCGAAGTAGAGCACCTGCTCCAGCACTCGCGGAGTCATGTCCAGAAGGAGACCGATCCGGCTCGGCGTGCCCTTCACAAACCAGATGTGGCTAACCGGCGAGGCCAGCTCTATGTGGCCCATCCGCTCGCGCCGCACCTTGGCCCGGGTCACCTCTACGCCGCACTTGTCGCAAACGATCCCCTTGTATCGAACCCTCTTGTATTTCCCGCAGGCGCACTCCCAGTCCTTCGTGGGACCGAAGATCCGCTCGCAGAAGAGACCATCCCGCTCCGGTTTCAGGGTCCTGTAGTTGATCGTCTCGGGCTTGGTCACCTCGCCCTTCGACCAGCTACGAATGGTCTCGGGCGACGCGAGCATTATGCGCACTGCATTAAAATTGTTGACGTCAAGCATTTCTCAGCGCTCCAGCCTTGAGATGTCCACGTCCATGACGTGGGTGGCATCTACTGTCGCGTCCTCCAACAGGGGGATGTTCTCATCCTCCTCGTTCAGGATCTCCACTGCGAGCCCCAGGCTCTGGAGTTCCTTCACCAGCACCTTGAAGGACTCGGGCACGCCGGCCTCGAAGATCTGGTCACCCTTCACTATGGCCTCGTAGGTCTTGACTCGACCCACCACGTCGTCGGACTTCACCGTCAAGATCTCCTGGAGGATGTGAGCGGCGCCGTAGGCCTCCAGGGCCCAAACCTCCATCTCACCAAACCTCTGGCCACCGAACTGGGCCTTGCCACCCAGCGGCTGCTGGGTAATCAGGGAGTAGGGACCCGTCGACCGGGCGTGGATCTTGTCCTCCACCAGGTGCACCAGCTTCAGCATGTAGATCTGGCCCACCGTCACCGGCTGCTCGAAGGGCTCCCCCGTCCGGCCGTCGTACATGGTGATCTTGCCGGAGGTGGGGAGACCAGCCTTCTCCAGCAGCGCCCGGATGTCCCCCTCCGAGGCGCCGTCGAACACCGGCGTGGCCACCTTGATGCCCAGCACCGAGGCCGCCCAGCCCAGATGGGTCTCCAGGATCTGCCCCACGTTCATTCGGGAGGGCACACCGATCGGGTTCAGGATGATCTCGATGGGGGTGCCGTCGGGCAGGTAGGGCATGTCCTCGATGGGAAGGATCTTGGAGATCACACCCTTGTTGCCGTGGCGCCCCGCCATCTTGTCGCCTTCGGAGATCTTCCGCTTCTGAGCGATGCTGACCCGCACCAGCTTGTTGACGCCGGCCGGCAGCTCGTCGTGGCTGCCGCGCTCGAAGACCCGAACGTCCACCACCTTGCCCCGCTCGCCGTGGGGCACCCGCAGGGAGGTGTCCTTCACCTCTCGAGCCTTCTCACCGAAGATGGCCCTCAGCAGCCTCTCCTCGGCCGTCAGCTCGGTCTCGCCCTTGGGGGTGATCTTTCCCACCAGGATGTCCCCAGGCCCCACCTCGGCGCCAACCCGAATGATCCCGTACTCGTCCAGGTCCCTCAGGCTATCCTCGCCGACGTTGGGAATGTCCCGGGTGATCTCCTCGGGACCCAGCTTGGTGTCCCGGGCTTCGATCTCGTGCTTCTCTATGTGAATGGAAGTGAACTTGTCCTCGCGGACGATGGTCTCACTCAGGATGATGGCGTCCTCGAAGTTGTACCCCTCCCAGGACATGAAGGCCACCAGGACGTTCTGTCCCAGGGCCAGCTCGCCGCGCTGGGTCGAGGAGCTGTCGGCCAGGGCCTGGCCCGCCTTCACCCGCTGGCCCCGCACCACGATGGGGCGCTGGTTGAGGCAGGTGCCCTGGTTCGACCGCAGGAACTTGATCAGTGGGTAGCTGTGCCGGTTCCCCTCGGGGTCAACGACGACCACCTCCCGAGCGGTCGAAGACTCCACGACGCCATCCGTCCTGGCCAGGGTCACCTGGCCCGAGTCCTGGGCCGACTGCGCCTCCATGCCGGTGCCCACCAGGGGAGCCTCGGGCTGCAGCAGCGGCACCGCCTGGCGCTGCATGTTGGAGCCCATCAGGGCGCGGTTGGCGTCGTCGTGCTCCAGGAAGGGGATCAAGGCCGTGGCCACGCTAACCGTCTGCTTCGGGGACACGTCCACGAAGTCGATCCGCTCCGGCACTTCCAGCAGGAACTTCTCGCCGTGGCGGACCGAGATCCTCTCATCCACGAAGGTGCCGTCCGGGTTCAACTGGACGTTGGCCTGGGCCACGGTGTACAGGTCCTCTTCATCGGCCGTGAGCCGCTGAATCTCGTCGGAAACGAAGGGCCGCACGTCCACTTCCTGCGCAGGCAGCTTCGCCAGGGTGTCGGCCAGCTTCGCGTCGATCAGGGTGCCCGGCTCGGCGATCACCGCGTTGGTCACCGGATCGGTTACCCGCTGCCTCACATACCGGCCCGTCGCTGAGGAGGGCTGATTCGGGACCCGCCGGTAGACCTTCCGGTACGGGGTGTCGATGAAGCCGAACTGGTTGATCTGCCCGTAGGTGGCGAGGCTACCGATCAGGCCGATGTTGGGACCTTCGGGGGTCTCGATAGGGCAGATCCGGCCGTAGTGGCTGTGATGGACGTCGCGAACCTCGAAACCGGCCCGGTCTCGGCTGAGACCGCCGGGGCCCAGAGCCGACAGACGACGCTTGTGGGTCAGCTCCGCCAGCGGGTTGGTCTGGTCCATGAACTGGGAGAGCTGGCTGCCGCCGAAGAACTCCCTCATGGCCGCCACCACCGGCCTGATGTTGATGAGGCCGGCGGGCGTCGCCTGCTCCGCCTCCTGGATGGTCATGCGCTCCTTCACCACCCGCTCCATGCGGAGCAACCCAACCCGGAACTGGTTCTGGATCAGCTCGCCCACCGCGCGAACCCGCCGGTTCCCCAGGTGGTCGATGTCGTCCGGCCGCCCCTGGCCGTTGTTGATCTGGATCATCCTCTTCACGATCTCGGTCAGGTCCTGAGGCGTGAGCACCCGCTCGGTCATCGCGATGTCCAGACTCAGCCGGCGGTTCAGCTTGTACCGGCCCACCCGGCCCAGGTCGTAGCGGCGGAAGTTGAAGAACAGGGAGTTCAGCAGGTTCCGAGCGTTCTCCGGGTTGGGGGGATCGCCCGGCCGCAGCCGGCGGTAGAACTCCAGCAGCGCATCCTCGGTGGAGCGCGCAACATCCTTTTCTATAGTAGTCGGGATGAACTGGTGCTCCTGGTCGGTGTCCACCTCTCGATACAGCTCCACCAGCGCCTCGTCGCCGCCGAAGCCGATGGCCCGCAGCAGGGTGGTCACCGGGATCTTCCGCTTCCGGTCCACCTTCACCGAGAGGACGTCCCGGTTGCTGGTCTCGAACTCCAGCCAGGCGCCGCGGTTGGGGATCAGCTTCCCCATACAGAGTGCGCGGCCGCTGGAGGGATCCTCTTCCACCGTGAAGTACACACCAGGGGACCGAACCAACTGGCTAACGACAACCCGCTCGGCACCGTTTATAATGAAGGTACCGTTCGCGGTCATGAGCGGGAAGTCGCCCATGAATATGTCCTGTTCCTTGATCTCGCCGGTCTGCTTAATGTGAAGACGGGCCTTCACCCGAAGGGGAGCGGCGTAGGTCATGTCCCGCTCGCGACACTCCTGCTCGGAGCACTTCGGCTCGTCGAAACGGTAGCTTTCGAAGGTGAGTTCCAGGTTGCGGCCGGTGAAATCCTGGATGGGGGAGATCTCAGCAAAGAGTTCCTTCAGACCTTCCTCTTGAAACCACCTGAACGAGTCACGCTGCACCTGAATCAAGTTTGGGATCTGCATAACATCAGAGATGCGCGCAAACGAGAGCCTACCGCCCCCGTCCACAGTGGTCAATGAGGTAGAAGGACGAGCAAGAGTCATGAACTGCAACCCTCCGCACTAGTCGTGGCAGGCGTGAACTGGGCATTCTTTGGCCGTAAAGATCAGTTTACCAAACCACAAGAGGTGAGTCAACCTACTTGGCCAGAAAAGCACATAAGTTTGACACCCAACCTCCTGGCGGTGTCGGGCGCAAACTGCCACGGAAAGCTATGTCAACCGAGACGAAAAGCAATAATCGGGCCACTCTCCGGGGCTACTATTCCGGCCGGTATTCCCCCTCGGCAGCTCCTTCCGAACTCGGACCACCCCCCCAACCCTTTACATCGCAAGCCTCGATCGGATATAATTCAGTTGCGCTTGGGCCGCTAGCTCAACTGGCAGAGCAAGTGACTCTTAATCACTTGGTTACAGGTTCGAGTCCTGTGCGGCTCACCAGAGCGGGGGAGTGTCGGAATTGGTAGACGAGCATGACTTAGGATCATGTGGAGATGATCCGTGTGGGTTCGAGTCCCACCTTCCCCACTGACGACGAGCAAGAAGCGAGAGACCGACGGGTTGCTCGCATCTTGTCGATTAGAATAGTGCGGAAGTGGCTCAGTGGTAGAGCATCTCCTTGCCAAGGAGAGGGTCGCGAGTTCGAATCTCGTCTTCCGCTCCACGGTTCAAAGAGGTCGAGGCAGGGTCGATCCCAGCCTCGCCTTTCCTATAGCAGACAGTCACCAGCTTTGGGCTCTTTAGTGTTAAAGAGCCCAATTGTGTAACAGCCGCGCGAGCCTCGGCGGCAGCAAGAAGGAGATGACAGTTTCGTGAAGGTAACTGCCTCTGAGATCGAGGGCAGCCAAGTCGTCCTCGATATGGAGATCGAACCCGAACGCGTCGACAAGGCCATGGAGAGGGCTTATCGCCGCGTGGCCTCTCGAGTGAACGTCCCCGGTTTCCGTCGCGGCAAGGCGCCTCGCGTCATGGTGGAGCGGCTGGTGGGCCGAGAAGCCCTCATGAACGAGGCCATCGAAGCCCTGATCCCGGAAGTCTATCAGGAGGCGGTTCGCGAGACCGGCATCGAGCCGGTGGACCAGCCCAAGCTGGACATCGTCAGCGCCGAGCCCCTCTCCGTCAAAGCCACGGTTCCCGTCCGCCCCAAGGTAGAGCTGGGCGACTACCGGGCCATCCGCCAATCCGAGCAGATCCCCGAGGTCACCGATGAGCAGTTGGAGAGGACCCTGGAGAGCCTGCGGCAGTCCAGGGTCCAGTGGGTGCCCGTGGAGCGGGAGATCCAGTCCGGAGATCTGGCCACCGTCGACATCAAGGGCCGAGTGGAAGACCGGACCTTCGTGGATAGCCAGGGGATCCAGGTGATCCTCGACCCCGAGCGGCAGATCATCGCCCCCGGCGTCGTCGAGCAGATCCTGGGAATGAAGGCGGGAGACCGCAAAGCCTTCGACGTGGCTCTTCCCCAGGACTTCTCTGAGAAGGATCTGGCAGGAAAGGAAGCCATCCTGGAGGTCGGGGTCACCAAGATCGAAGAGAAGCAGGTGCCGGCCCTGGACGACGAGCTGGCCCGATCCCTGGGCGAGTACTCCGACCTGGAAGCCCTGCGGCAAGCGGTGCGCAAGGAGCTGGAGGAGCAGGTCAAGGCCCAGGCCAGGCAGAATCTAGAGGATTCGGTCCTGGCGGCGGTCATCGATCAGGCCAACGCGGAGCCCCCCACCCCGTGGGTGGAGGGGCAGGCGGAGGCGCTGCGCAGGAATACCCAGCAGGGGCTCGGCCGCGAAGGTCTCACCATGGAGCAGTTCCTCGGCTTCAGCAACCGGACCGAGGAGAGCTTCCAGGAAGAGCTGCATAACAACGCGCGGCGGCAACTCAAGCGAACCCTGGTTCTTGACGCAGTGGCCGACGTCGAAGGGATAACGGTGAGCGACGAAGAGTTGAACACCGCCCTGGAGCAGGCTATCGCCGGTCGCGGCGGTAGGGTTGATGCTGCGGAAAGGGAACGGCTGAGGGCCAACCTCCGCTCCCTGCTTAGGGAGCGCAAGACCGTGGCGCGGCTGGTCGAGATGGCCACGGGTGGGGAGGAGACGACGGCTGAGGCCGGTGAGGCGGAAGCCCCCGCAGCTACGGAGATGCAAACAGAGGAAGAAGCATGATCCCCGACTATCTGAGAAACCCGGACTATCTCAAGAGACACGAAGACCAGATCAGGAATCAGCTCGTTCCGATGGTGATTGAGACCACCAATCGAGGCGAAAGGGCTTTCGACATCTATTCGCTCCTGCTGAAAGAGCGGATCGTGTTTCTCGGAACCCCGATTGACGACACCATCGCCAACCTAATCATCGCGCAGCTGCTCTATCTGGACCGCGAGGACCCGGAGAAGGATATCAATATGTATATCCACACCCCGGGTGGTATCATTACCGCGGGACTGGCCATCTACGACACAATGCAGCTGATCAAACCGGACGTCGCCACCATCTGCGTCGGCTTTGCCGCCAGCATGGGCACGGTTCTGCTGGTCGGCGGTGCCAAGGAGAAGCGGTACGCCCTCCCCAACTCCACCGTCATGATCCATCAGGCATCGGGCGGTTTCGAGGGGGCGGCTGCTGACATCGAGATCCGCGCCAAGGAGATCCTTCGCCTCCAGAACCGCATTCGGGAGATCATGGCCCTCCATACAGGCCAGCCCCTGGAGCGGATCATCCGGGACACCGATCGCGACTTCTTTATGGACGCCAACCAGGCGAAAGAGTACGGCATCGTCGATAGCGTCCTGGAGAAGCGCCCCTAGCCGGCCCGGTCACCTACCAGTAGCCAGCAAAGGCGAGGGGGCCTTCGGGCTCGTAGCGCCGAAGGTTCCCCCTCCCTGGACCGCAGATGAGCGCGGGCAAAGACGCCCGCCGCACAACACGAATTAGCTTCCCGCAAACCCGCAAAGAGGAGGACCGTTCGAAGATGGCCAACCAGCGACCGACCCGCGGTCAGTACCACTGTTCTTTCTGTGGAAAGAGCCAGGACCAGGTGCGCCGCTTGATCGCGGGGCCCGGTGCCGTCTACATCTGCGATGAGTGTGTAGACCTATGCCGCGAGATCATCGATGAGGAGTCTCAGCCGGCAGCCCGGGCTAAGGTTCCCCTGTCCAAGGTTCCAACCCCCAAGAGGATTCTCGAGCAGCTTAATTCCTACGTCATAGGACAGGAACGGGCCAAGAAGGTTCTCTCAGTAGCGGTGTACAACCACTACAAGCGCGTCAACGCGGGGATGCAGATCGACGACGTCGAGCTTCAGAAGAGCAACATCTTGATGGTGGGGCCGACGGGTTGCGGCAAGACGCTGCTGGCTCAGACCCTCGCCAAGGTCCTGGATGTTCCCTTCTGCATCGCAGACGCCACCGCCCTCACCGAGGCCGGCTACGTGGGCGAGGATGTCGAGAACATACTGCTCCGACTGATCCAGGCTGCCGATTTCGATATCCCCAGGGCCGAGCGGGGCATCGTCTACATCGACGAGATCGACAAGATCGCCCGCAAGAGCGACAACCCCTCCCTCACCCGAGACGTCTCGGGCGAAGGGGTGCAGCAGGCCTTGCTGAAAATCATCGAGGGCACCGTCGCCAACGTGCCGCCTCAGGGCGGGCGCAAGCACCCTCATCAGGATTTCATCCAGATCAACACCGCCAACATCCTCTTCGTCTGCGGCGGGGCCTTCGAGGGGCTGGAGGAGATCGTGGCCAAGAGGGTCGGCGCTAAGCGGACCATCGGTTTCACCGCCGAGCGCAGGACCGACGAGGAGAAGTCCACCCTGCTGCACCAGTTGACCGCCGATGATCTGCTGCACTACGGACTGATCCCGGAGTTCATCGGCCGGCTTCCGGTGACCGTGAGCATCGACCAGCTCTCCAGGCACGATCTGATGCGCATCCTCACCGAGCCGAAGAACGCTATCACCAAGCAGTACGCCAAGTTCCTCTCCCTCGACAAGGTGGAACTGGTGTTCACACCCGATGCCCTGGAGGCAGCTGCCGAGGTGGCGCTCCGCCTCAAGACCGGCGCCCGCGGCCTCCGGACCATCATCGAGGACATCCTTCTCGACGTCATGTACGAGATACCCTCTCGCTCCGACGTCAAGAAGTGCGTCATCAGCGCCGAGACCATCACCAGCCGGAAGGGTCCCCTGCTGCTGACTCGAGCCGAGCGCCCCATCGAAATGGACGAGCTTAAGGACGAGCAGTCGGCCTGAGGGGATGAGGTAGGCCACCATGAGCTTCTTCTGGCGAGCGGATGACAGGAACAGCGTGGAGATGCTTCCCGGCATTCGACGCAGGTTGATCAGCGCGGGGGAGCGGGCCATGGCGGTCCGTGTGGAGCTGGCCAGGGGAAGCACGCTCCAGTCCCACACCCATCCCCACGAGCAGATGGGATTCGTCGTCTCGGGCCGCATTCGGTTCAACGTGGCGGGCGAGACGATGCTCCTCGAGGGCGGGGATGGCTACTCGATCCCCGGGGGCGTCGCCCACTCCGTCGAGGAGGTGGCCGAGGACTCCGTGGTGGTGGACGTCTTCTCGCCGGTTCGGGAGGAGTACCTCTCGTAGCGGACTGAGGATAGAGCGCGAGGGTCACGTCTCCCCCGCTTCCCTGATGCGGCGCACCGTGAACCGGTACAGCTGCATCGGGGCTCCCTCGGGGATGCCCGCCTTTCGGCGGGCGATGTCCACCTGGATCGCCGCCGTGGGGACCCCCTCCAGGTCGGGCAGCAACAGCCCTCTCTTGGCCCCCGACTGCACGATGACGCCGTATCGCTTCGAGTCCAGTTGGCCCATGTCCGCCACCGGCTCCGGTGGCGAGAGGACGTCCACCGAGTAGTGGAGGCTCGGAAGCTCCTCCGGAGTGACCGGCAGAAACCTGGGGTCCCTGGTGGCGGCGGCCACGGCGTTCCGGACGATCTCGGCGGCGATGTTGGGCTCCGTGGGCAGGAACGTGCCGATGCACCCCCGCAGGTCACCCTCTATCTTCAGGGAGACGAAAACCCCCGCCCTTCCCGCCAGCAGCCCCTCGGGCCGGGGTGGCGAGGCCGGCACCACTCCTTCGCTCACGTAGCTCTCCACCGTGCTTCGTGCCAATCGCAGAACCTCTCGTTCCTCCGCCTCCACCCCCTCCACCTGACCGGCCTCCGGAGACGGGGTGGCCGAAGTTACTTCCAGCGATCCGATCGAGAAGCGAGCCACCAGGTACCCCACGCCGAAGGGGCCCTCGTAGGAGAGAACCTCGACCTCCGCCTCGGGCAACGCCCCCAAGGCGATCACCAGCGACCTGTAACCACACTCCCCAGCCTCGTACAGCACCGTTTGGTCCACCGTCAGGATCGACTCCCGATCCCCTCGCCGAAGAGCTGAGACCACGATCTGGTCGAACTGCCGGCCCAAGGGGCTGTAGCCCGCCGGGGCGCCCGGAGACAGCCTGTGGGAGAAGTCGCCGCTGGCAACCAGAACCACCCGCCCGCCCGTGTCACGAGCGGCGGCGGCGATGGCTCGACCGAAGCGGCTGTGGTAGGCAGTGTCGAGGGACGAGAAGGCCAGTAGAAGGAGCCGGCAGCGCAGGCCGGCCTCCTGGAGAAAGTAGAGAGGGACGGCCGCCCCGTGATCCAGGAGGTAGCCCCCACCCGGCCTGCCCATCCTGCCAGTGGGAACTCGCGCCGCCTGACATTGGGCCTCCAGGGCCGACGCCAGGTCGGTATCCCCCTCGAAGGATAGCCTCACCGATGGGGCGCCGAAATCCTCGAAGCTGCCCGTGTACCATTGCGCCACCGACACGCTCATGGCCCTAGGGCTGATGGGGGCATGGGGGGATACCAGTACCACGGTATCCGGCGAGAGCCGCCGAATCTCGGAGGCCACCCGCTGCATGGCCTCCCGGGTCTGTCGCACCTGCTCGATGCGGCGACCCGCCACCGCCGGCACCAGTATCGGAGGATGAGGAGCTACGCAGCCGTAGATCAGACCGGCGCTCAAACCATTAGCTCCCGAGCGGCTGGCTTGTCTCACACCAGCCGCGCAAACAACACCCCGATCTCATACAGCAGGTAAAGTGGCACCGCCA
>JAMCTB010000248.1 GCA_023380955.1 Chloroflexota bacterium
GCCCAAGGGCGTTCATGTCGACTGCGGCACGACCGGCCCTTGGCTAGACGATGAAGCTGGCTCGCCGCCGCCAGGGCAGCCGGCGTGAGGGTGGCGGGAGACGGTTGGGGCGGAGGAGATGATGGAAGGATCACGGGTGGTAGTGGTGGAGGACGAACCCGAGATGCTCGACATCATGCAGGTTAACCTGGAGCAAGCGGGGTATCACGTTGTCCCGGCCCGGGATGGCGTGGAGGCCTGCCGGCTTCTCGACACGGCGAATTGCGATGCCGTGGTGCTCGATCTCGAACTTCCCAGGTTGTCGGGCTTCCGCCTTGCGACGCTGCTCCGGCGCGATCCCAGGTGGCGGGGGGTCCCGGTGGTGGTGGTGACCGCGTCTCACTTCGAGGAAGTGGAGGAGATTGCCGACAAGGGGGTGCAGGGCTTCATAACCAAGCCCTTCGACCCGGCTGATCTGGTGAGTCAACTGAAGTACGTGCTATCCAGGGCGGGAAGGATGCAAGCCTACGAGTAGACTCCGCTTCGAAGCTTCAGGAGAGGGCCACCGCTCGCAGCGACCGCGACAGGAGGCTCACCCTCACGGCAGGGAGGGGAAGCCCCTTGCCCAGGAGGAGCTCGCCGGCCGGAGTGGCTGCGCCCATGGGCATCGGCCAGGACCCTCTGATGGAGCGTGAAGCCGGCAAGGAGGTCTGGCTGGAGTTGTCTCCTCCCAAACGAAGTAACCCGGCTGTCCGATTCGACTATGGCTTCCCGTGCAACCTCCTCGGCAGGGCCGCGGCTCTCGGCGAGGTCGCCCTCGGCCCGGCAGCGACCGCAGCCTACATGAACGCCCTTGGGCTTCTGGCGGGGGCGGAGGTCGAGGAGTTCTACCGGAAAAGGTGGGACGTGTGGGTGCCGCTGACTCCTGCCAAGTACGGCTACATGATCGCGGAACTGTACGATAGGATGGGAGGCGGCGCGTCCCTCGCGGGTGCTGATGCCGAAAAGGTGGTTATCGGGGTCACCCGCTGCCCCTTTGCCGACTCCATGCCGGCCGCACCGAGTCTGTGCCTCCTTACCCATTCACTCTTCGGCAGTATCGCGGTCCGCAACTTTGGCTACGCCAGGGTGGTGCACAGGAGCCATGTCGCCGCGAGGGACAGGGGCTGCGAGATCGCTGTCTACCTCAAACGCACGCCGGAGGGTGAGTCCGAGGAGGGTCGAGAGTACGCTCCGGGTAGCCCCCTCTTCGGTGGCGACCGAGGTGGGCAGGCCGGCGCCGCACAGCGAATAGCGCTGGCGGGGCGGGAGCTCCGAGAGAAGCTGTTGGGGCTGGACACACCGCTCGATAGATCGCGGCTGCTGGCAGAGGCCGGTGGACTGTTCAGGCCCGCTGGGACCGTGGAGGAGCTGCATCGGAGGATAGCGCTGCTCGGCTCGGGGGAGCTGGGCGAGGCGTGTGCCCTGTACCTGGATTCCCACGATGACCCCGGTCGCAGCGAGGTCGCCGCGGTCCACCACGCGGATCCCTCCGTTGCACAAGCGCTCCGGCAGCTGCTGAGCGGGGATCCACGCGAGCGGTTGGGGGAGATCGGCAAGGCTCTGAGCGAGGGGCGGCCACTCCTGGCGCCGGACGTGGGCGATGGGTCCCTCGCCCTCCCGCGGGATGCCGTGCAAACCCTCTCGAGCATGGGGCTGTCTTCCGTGCTGGTGGTTCCTCTGGTGGTGGACACCAGGCGCCTGGGCTCTCTGGTGTGCGTGGGCGGTTCCCAAAGGCGACTGGATGCCCGGGATCTCCTGCTGGCCGTTCGGTTTGCGGGGCTGGTTTCAGCAGCCATCGAAACGGCAGGAAGGCACAGACAGCTGGCGGAGGCGCTCAACGCCAGGGAGGCGTTTACCTCCATGGCCTTCCACGAACTGCAGAACGCCCTTGCTCGGCTGAAGGCGCTGGCTCAGGTCAGCGTAAGGGTGTTGGAGAAGGGGAAGCCGGAGGGCGTGTCTCGCGTGGAGCGAAACCTGGAGGCGATGTCCCAGCACGTCGACCTGCTGGCCGGACTGATTCGGGATATGTCGGACGCCTTCTCCATCGCGACGACCCGGATGGATCTGCGGAGAGAGCGAACCAACCTCAACTCGCTGGTGGCGAGCGTGGTCGAGCGCTTCGAGGGGATCGGTGGCGAGCACTCGAAATACCGGCTGAGGGTCGAGGTGCCGGCGGTACAGCTGATCGGAATGTGGGACCGGACCCGCATAGAGCAGCTGTTGACCAACCTGCTGGCCAATGCGGTCAACTACTCTCCCAACGGCGGATTGGTGACGGTGCGGGTGAGGCGGGCGGAGCCGGCCGAGCTGGAAACGGAGGCGGGACCGGGGGGGAAGTCCTCCACAAAGCGCGAGCCAACGATGGCCGTCGTCACCGTTCGCGACCAAGGGATCGGCATCCCGGCCGACCAGCACGTCTCGGTATTCTCCCCCTTCTGCAAGGCCAGCAACGTCGGTGAAAGCCACCGAGAAGGGGCCGGACTCGGCCTCTACATATGTGCAGGGATCGTCGAGGCCCACGGCGGTCGAATATGGGTCGACAGCCAGGTGGGTCGGGGCTCGGCATTCCATTTCAGCCTCCCGCTGGAGGAGACGGCGCTCGGATAACCCTCCCACAGACTCCCGACTGCGGCCTCCTCCTCCTCCCCCTCCCGAAGGGGATCCCAGAAGCCGAATTGACACCGGTGAGGCGGCGCCCATAATGGTCACGCCGCCTCGAGCAGTGGCGGCGTCTGGGATAGAAGGGGGTTACGCTATGGGAGGATCATCCCTTGGGGCGAGGCCGCGGGCGAGGGACATCGGCATCAAGACCGGCACCTTCAGCCCCGTGGTGGGGGAGGTCCACGACGGCTTCCTGAACGACATCCAGGGCCGCCACGTGAGGAAGGAACACGTCTTCCAGGCCATCGCCAACGCCCAGTCGGGAACGGTGGAGGAGGGGAGCGTAGGAGGCGGGACGGGGAGCAGCTGCAGCTGGAGCGGATCGCCAAGCGGGTGGAGTTGGGGCTGGCCCGCACCGGCTTCTACAGTAGCAACGCCTCGGGCGACTTCTTCCTCGCCTTCTCCATCGCCCACCGCATCCCCCACGGGGCCGACCGTCCGCTGGACGGCAGGGTGGTGAGCAACGACTCCATGTCGCCCCTCTTTCTGGCGACGGTGGAGGCCACCGAGGAGGCCGTCATCAACTCGGTGCTGCGGGCGACCACGGTGGTCGGCCGGGACGGCAACGTCCGGGATGCCATCGACGTCGAGGAGCTGCTGAGAGTGCTGAGGAAGTATAACGCCCTGGACTGGGACGAAACGCTACCACCCTGGGGCGGGCAGGCGAGATAAGATCGGGGGGGAGTGTAGGGGGGCGGCAGCCGCCCCTACTGGTTTTCGGGGATGGCTTGACAGAAGCTGCCACCAGGCAGATAATTGAGACATCGTATCAATTAGGTGGAGGGATGGTGAACGGCTCGGAACCGACGATGCCTCAGGTGTTGGGGTCCCTGCAACAGGCCGGGTACAAGGTGACCGCTGCCCGACGCACGGTGATCGAGACGGTGCTGGGCAAGGACCGACACTTCACGGGGGCGGAGCTGGTTGCCGAGGTGTTCGCTGCCGACCGCTCGGTCGGCCGGGCCACCGTGTTCCGCACCCTGGACGTGCTGGTGGATCTGGGCGTGATCGGTCGCGTCCACCGGCCCGAGGGCGGCCACGGTTACGTTCTCTGTCCTCGGGGCCACCACCACCACGCCATCTGTTCGCGATGCGGGTTGGTGCTGGACCTTCCGGGCTGTCCTCTCAGCTCGGAAGCGGAGCAGGACACCCTCGTGGCGGGCTTTCGCCTTCAGGGCCATCGCCTGGAGTACTACGGTCTCTGCCAGGCGTGCCAAACAAAGGATAACTGACGACTATGTCCCATCTGCACATTCCCGATGGGGTGCTTCCCCTCTGGCTCGTAGCTCTGGGGTGGCTTCTGGTTGGGGCCATCCTCCTACTGGTTTCCCGCCGTCTGGGCAAAGTGGAACGCGGACGCCAGCTTCCCCTGCTGGGGGTCATGGCGGCCGTCATGCTGGTGGGTATGTCCACCGAGATCGTGCCCATCGCCTATCACACCAACCTCTCGGTGCTGGCCGGCATCGTCCTGGGGCCGGCTCTCGGCTTCCTGGCGGCCATGGTGGTGAACCTGATCCTGGCACTCTTCGGCCACGGTGGCATCACCGTGGTGGGGCTGAACACCCTGGTGGTAGGGGCCGAGGCCGCCCTGGGCTACTATCTGTTCCGGGGGCTGTGGTCCCTGCTCAGGCGGAGGCAACGCTCTCCCGCCGTGGCGGCCGGCGTGGCGACGGCCCTGACGTTGATGCTGAGCACGACGCTGATGATCGGCATAGTCGGCCTCTCCAACCTGGACCCCTCGACCCACGTGGCCGTCGGCCCGGAGAGCCTGACCTTCCGCAATCCCTTCGAGCACGGCTTCCTCTCCTCGGAGCTGGCGGCTGTGGAGGCCGGAAACGAGGTCGCCTCCTCGGCCCCTGCGCTCGACCTGCCCGCTTTCGCGAAGCTGGTGTTCGCCCTGGCCCTGATAGGCTGGGTGTTGGAGGCCCTCCTCACGGGGGCCATCGTGGGGTTCGTCCATCGGGTGCGCCCCGACCTGGTCTCCCGGGAGCGGGCGGCTGCGGCCACCTCGGTTGGACCTCTGAGGAAGAGTGAGCCGTACGACGGTCGGGGTGGCGGACTGCCATCGGGGGATCAGCCGCAGCACCAAGAGGGGCGGCCGGGGTAACCAACATGGACATCGCGGCCATCGACTACTGGGCCAACAGTGGAAATAGCTTCCTCCATCGTTCTTCGGCACTGGGCAAGGGGCTGGCGGCGCTCGCCTTCGTGGCTGCCACCGTGATGGCCTCCAGCCCCTTCCTGCTGCTGGCCATCTATCTGTTGCTGGCGGCCGGGGTGTTTGCCAGCCGTCTTCCGGCTCGACGCCTCTTCAGCATAGCCGCCTATCCCACCCTCTTCGCTCTGTTGTTCGTGGCGAGCCGGTGGAACGGCGGGCTGGCGACGCCCGCCTTGATCCTGTTGAAGACCCTGACGGCGGCCCAGGCGATGGTGCTGCTGATCGCCACCACGCCCTATCCCGACCTCTTCGCGGCGCTGGGGCGCGTCACCCCAGGACTGTTGGGCGATGGGCTGTTCGTCACCTATCGATCCTTCTTCATCCTCCTTCGGGAGATGGGCCGGATGCTGACGGCGCTGCGGCTGCGGGGCGGGATGCGGCCGCGACAGTTCGCCTCCAACCTGGGCAATCTCAGCCGCGCGCTGGGCATGCTGCTCGTGCGGGCGGTGGACCTGTCGGAGAAGCTGTACGCAGTGCTGCGGATTCGGGGTTACCGGGGCAGACTGGTGACCGGCTCCCGATGGCACACCATGTCGGGAAACGACCTGTTTCCCCTGGCGGCGGGCGTGGCCGCCCTGGGACTGGCGCTGCTGGCCGCCCTGTCGCCTGCCCTGTGGGCCTCGTCCAACGGGCTGGTCCTGGTGAGTGCGGCTGTGGTGGCGGGGGTGACTCTGGTCGCTCAGAAGACACGAGACACAGCGCACAGGGCACCGGGGGAAGGGCAGGACTCAGGGCTCAGGATTCACGACTCAGAATCGAGAACGCGGAACCGAGGAATCATGCAAAGCAGTCAGCACTCAGCAGTCAGCGGCCGGCGGTCGGATGATGAGGTGGCCCGGGTCAGCTGCGTCCGGCACGTCTACCCCGACGGGACCGAGGTCAGCCTGTGCGGGCTCGATTTCGTCGCCCACAGGGGCGAGAAGGTGGTGATCCTGGGTCCTAACGGAGCCGGAAAGAGCACCCTGCTGAACCATCTGCTGGGGTTGCTGCGACCTACCGAGGGTGAGGTGGTGGTGCTGGGCCACGACCCGGCGCGGGAGTTCGGGGCGATCCAGCCCCGGCTCGGTGTCCTGCTCCAGGACGTGGACGAGCAGCTGTTGGGCCCCACGGTGGCCGACGACGTGGCCTTCGGTGCTCGGAACGCCGGCCACGGCGAGGAGCAGAGTCGCGCTATGGCCTACAGGTCCATGAAGCGGCTAGGGGTGCTGCATCTGGCCGACAAGGTTCCCCACTACCTGTCGGGCGGGGAGAAGCGGAAGGTAGCGCTGGCAGGGGCCCTGGTGACCGATCCGGATCTGCTGGTGCTGGACGAGCCCTTCGAGGGGCTGGACCCACGCTCGAGGGGCGAGCTGGTGGCCCTCCTGACGGAACTTCATCGGGAGAGGGGCCTCACCATCATCGTCACCACCCACCACGTGGACCTGCTGCCGGTGCTTGCGGACACGGTGTACCTGTTGGTTGATGGCGGCCACATCGTCGCCAGCGGGACGCCGGAGGAGGTGTTCTCCCGTCCGGGGCTGCTGCGGGAGTCCTCCATCGAGCCACCCACACTGACGCTGCTGTTCCAGCGGCTGCTGGAGGCCGGCGTGGACCTGGGAATGCCCATGGACGTGGAGGACGCCGCCCAGCGGCTGCTGGCGCTGGCGAAGCACAAAGCCTCGGCCTGAGAAAGGAAGAGACCGCGCCTGCGGGGCCGGCCGCGGGGGCCTATCCCGCGGGCGCGGTCTCTTCCTGCGCCTCTGGCTGCCGCTCGAGCCCGTTGTCCCAGTCGTCCTTGCGCCGCCTCATGACCACCTCGGCCCCACGCTCCAACTGGAACCGGGCCACGGCGGCCTGAAGCTGCTCGGCCATTTGGGCCAGGGTCTGAGCCTGGGCGACGACCTCCTCCACCTGGGAGCTCATCTCCTCGGTGGATGCGCTCACCTCCTCGGCCGCGGCGCTGGTCTCCTCGGTGACGGCCGCTACCTTTTGGATGGCGAGGCTCACCCGCCGGCCGGAGCCGGACATCTCCTCCGCGGCCGTCGTGGATTGCTCGACTATGGAGGAGACCGCGTCCATGACGTCGACCACCTGCCGGGAGGCGCTCTCCATCTGCTGGGTCGCGGAGGCAATCTGGGCTACCTGATCGGTGGCGGCCTGAACGGCGGAGATTATGTTCTTCAAAGCTTCTCCGGCCTCTCCGGCGAGGGAAGCGCCCGCCTCCACCTCTTCGGTCCCTCGATGCATGGCCTCCACGGCGTCGTGGGTGCCCTTCTGCACCTGGGCGATCAGGTCGGCAATCTCCCTGGTGGAGTGGCTGCTTCTCTCGGCCAGCTTGCGCACCTCGTCGGCCACCACGGCGAAGCCCCGACCGTGCTCGCCGGCCCTCGCCGCCTCGATGGCGGCGTTGAGGGCCAGCAGGTTGGTCTGCTCGGCGATCTCGTCGATGGCCTCCACGATGGAGCCGATCTGCTCCGAGTAGCCGCTCAGCTCCTGGATCTTGGCCGCCGCGCTGGTGGTGGTGGCCTTGATCGCCGCCATGCCCTGGACGCTCTTTTGCACCGTGTCGGCCCCCGACGAAGCGACTTCTCGGGCTTGTCGTGTAGCCGTTGAGACCTCCCGGGAGGCCGAGGCCACCTGGGAGATGGAGCCGTTGAGCTGGACCACGGAAGCGGAGGCCTTCTCGATGGAGCCGGCCTGCTCCTTGGCCCCTCCGGCGATCTGCTCGACGGCCCGAGTGAGCTGCTGCACGGAGATCGTCGTCTCCTCCACGGCCCCCGTCTGCTCCTGGTTGCCGCGGGCTACCTGCTGGATGGTGGCGGCGATCTGCTGGGTCACGCTGCCAGCCTGATCCGAGGCCGAGGAGAGCTGCTGGCTGGCCTCCGCCAGGGTGGAGGCCGAGGAGGAGACGCTGCTCACCATGGCTCGCAGGCTGGAGATCATCCGATTGAAGGCGTTGCCCAGGGCGTCCTTCTCCGAGCGAGGGTTCGCCTGCTGGCAGAGGTCCCCCTGGGACATGGCTTCGGCAACGGAGGCCATCTCCCGGAGGTAATCGATCATCTTGCTGAAGGTAGCCACCACCTGGCCCATCTCGTCCCCGCTCTTGAGCTGAAGCTCCAGATGCTGATCCACGTCTCCCAGGGCCAGCCCCTCCGCTGCCCGCTCGATCCGCCGCAGCCCCGTTACGATCATCCTCGATAGCAGGAAGGCTATCGCCACGCTGGCCAGCAGCGCCAGCGCCATGATGCCCACCATCCAGAGGCGGGCACTCTCATACTGCTGTAGAGCGTCGGCGTAGGCGGCCTCCGTATCCTTCTGTATGCTCTCCACCAGGACATCCATGTTCTCCATAACCGTGAGATCCATAGCCTGGACCGAGGCGACCAGCCCCCTCATCTCGGGCAACATCGCTATGGAGCTGCTCTGGTTGTCCCTGAGGGCGGAGTTCAGCAGGATGTCGTGGATAGGGCGAGCCTTCTCCCACTCCTCCATTACTTGACTCAGGTCCCCTCTCTCCTGCTCCGAGGCCAGCAGCGGCTCAAGCACCTTCAGGCTCTCCTTCATCGAGCTCTCGGCCTTCCGCCAGTTGCCGATGGCGGCTTCGACTCCCGCCTCGTTCTCCGCGAGGGCAGCGTCCCGCACGACCGCATCCAGGCGGACCAACTGCACCTTGGCATCCTTCAGTAGCAGGACAGCCTTGCTGTGGACGCTGTAGACGTCGTCCATGGCGCTGTTGAGGGTGCCCATCCGGGCGATGCCCAGCCCGCCAACGGCGAACATGAGGACCAGCACGGTGGCGAACCCCGACAGCAGTTTGAACCGGACCGTAACACGCACGAAGAGGACTCCTTTCTGCCGGACACCGGCGTCCGTCAGGGGGATTGAGGTTGACGCTTTACAGCTGAAGAGTGCGCACCCGAGTAGGAATATCGGCAGGGTCGCCGGGGTTCTGAAGGGGTGAGGCTGCTCGTAGCGGCCGCTACGAGCAGCGGCGAGGGCTTGACAGGCATATTGCAATTTGCTATACCGGTGCTTGCAAATTGCAAGAGGGGGAAGGATGCGACTCGGCGAGAAGCTTCGGCACCTCCGCTACGTGGAGGGCGTTCAGCGGGGACTGGGAAGGGCCATGACCAAGGCCGAGTCGATCCGCGCCATGCGGCAGGAGCTGGGCGAGGCGGTCAGCCACCCCTACCTCTGCCAATTGGAGGGAGGGAGCAGGGTTGACATGACCGCCAGGACCCGGGAGCTGCTGGCCCGCTTCTTCCAGGTGCTGCCCGGCTACCTGGTGGACGATCCCGAGGGCTTCGAGGTCGGTCTGCGAACCGAGCTGCCCTCCAGACCCGAGGGGCTACGGGGCTGGTTCCTCACCCAGGCCGAGGCGCTGCGCGACGAGCCCCAGCTGGCCCACGTGCTGTTCAAGCTCTCCCGAGCCCAGGATCCGATGCGATTCGTCACCATCCTGGACCGGCTGTTGGAGCTACCGCCCTCGGAGCTGGATCACATCGAGGGAGAGACGAATAACGAGAGGAGCGCGATGCCATGAGCAGCGGGGGGCCTCAGGAGGTCCGCTCCCAACTGATAGAGATGAAACGGCTGCTGGTGGACGCCATGGCCAACGAGCAGCGGCTGTACCAGAGCTACTCCGAGGCGAGCCGGGAGGCCCAGCGATGGAGGGGGAGGGCCGAGCTGGCCCTCGGCAGGGGGTCCGAGGAGCTGGCTCGGGCGGCCCTGGGTCGGGCCAGCGACTACGGCGACAGGGCATCGCGGCTCCACCAGCAGTACCTGGCTCAGAAGGACAGCGTGGAGACCATGAAGGCCCGGCTGCGGGATCTGGAATCCCGTCCTCGACTGCTTCCGGCCGCCGGCCGTCCCAGGGAGCTCGCTCGGCCGGAGCTCGCTCTGGCCCCAGGGAAACGACAGGAGGAGCGAGCCAGGGAGGAGCGGGCCCGGCTCGCCGCATGGGCCGAGCTGGAGAGGGACGAGCTGGCGGAGAAGCTAGAGGCCCTGGAGCGCGAGGAGCGGCTGGAGCGGCAGCTGGCCGAGTTGAAGCAACGACTCGGCAGCCACAGGCCACAGGACATGGCAAGTGCCGAGTCCTGAGTTCCAGGTCCTCTCACTTGGCACGCAGCACCCAGGACTCAGCACTTGCTCGTTTGGGGGGGGGGTGATCGGCGATGTTCCCAATACCTGACGCCCTGGCCGCCTTCTACCTGACCTGCTTCGCGGTGGGCTTCCTGTTCGTCGTTGTCTCGCTCTTTCTGGGGCTCACCCACGACACTTTGCACCTGCCCGGGCTGTCACATGGAGATGGGGGCCACGGGGGTCTGGAAGGGCTGCACCACGGGGCAGCCGGGGACACTGGCCTCCACGGTGGGGAGATTGAAGTGACTCCGGCTGCCGAAGCGGGACCGGACGGTGCCGGCGGCACCGTTCATCCGATCCATCACGCCGGCCACGGGGTATCGCCCCTGAACCTGAGCACAGCCATGGCCTTTCTCACCTGGTTTGGGGGTGCCGGCTACATCTTGAGGGTATACGCCGGCCTCTGGGGGCTGGCCAGCATAGTGGCGGCATCCCTGGCGGGGCTGGCAGGAGGGGCGATCATCTTCTACTTCCTGGCCAGGGTCCTGCTGCCGGGGCAGCGAATCCTGGACCCCGCCGACTACCGGATGGAGGGGACCGTCGCAGAGGTGACCGTCCCCATCCAGCCCGGCATGGTAGGGGAGATAGTCTACAGCAAGGGCGGCAGCCGCCACAGCGACGGCGCCAGGAGCGTGGACGGCAGCGCCATTGAACACGGAACGGAGGTGGTGATCGTTCGCTACGAGCGGGGCATAGCCTACGTAGAGCCGTGGAGCAGCTACGTGCGCAAAGGGTAGCATAGTAGCTGCACCGACGTTTGAGGAGGAGTTGCAGTGTATTTTGGCCAAGTGTTGATCATCGCGAGCCTGGCGGTCCTGGCGATCTTGCTCATCCTCTTGATCGCCGCCCGGATGTTCCGTAAGGTGGGCCCCAACGAGGCGCTGATCGTCTACGGCTTCGGTGGGACCAGGATCGTGCAGGGCGGCGGGGTGGTGGTGCTGCCGATGGTGCAGAACTGCCAACTGCTATCGCTGGAGCTGATGTCCTTCGACGTGGCGCCCCAGCAGGACCTGTACACCCAGCAGGGGGTCGCCGTCACGGTCGAGGCCGTGGCCCAGATCAAGGTGAAATCGGACCCGGAGAGCATCAGGACGGCAGCCGAGCAGCTGTTGAGCAAGGATCCCCAGCAGAGGGAGGGGCTGATCCGCCTGGTGATGGAGGGCCACCTGCGAGGGATCGTGGGCCAGTTGACGGTGGAGCAGATAGTCAAAGAGCCCGAGATGGTGGGCGGCAAGATGCGCAGCACCTGCGCCGAAGACCTGAGCAAGATGGGGCTGGAGGTGGTGTCCTTCACCATCAAGGAGGTGCGCGACAAGAACGAGTACATCGCCAACATGGGTCGCCCCGACGTCGCCCGCATCAAGAGGGACGCCGACGTGGCGGCGGCGGAGGCCGAGAGGGACACGGCCATCCGGCGGGCCAACGCCATGCGGGAGGCGGCCATAGCCAAGGCCCAGGCCGACCAGGAGCGGGTGATCGCCGAGACCGCCTCCATGGCCAAGCAGTCCGAGGCCCAGCGGGACCTCGATCTGAAGAAGGCCGATTTCGAGGCCTCGGTCAAGAAGGCCCAGGCCCAGGCGGACAAGTCCTACGAGATACAGACCAACGTCATGCAGCAGCAGGTGATGGCCGAGCAGGTCCGGGTGGAGCGGATCCAGAAGGAAGAGCAGATCAAAGTCCAGGACGCCGAGATCCAGCGGCGCGAGAGGGAGCTGATCGCCACGGTGCTGAAGGCGGCGGAGATCGAGCGGCAGAGGATCGAGGCGCTGGCCGAGGCGCAGAAGCAGAAGCTGGCCACCGAGGCCGAGGGAGAGGCCGAGGCCATCCGGGCCCAGGGTCTCGCCGAGGCGGAGATCATCAAGGCGAAGGGCCAGGCCGAGGCCGAGGCCATGACGGTGAAGGCCGCTGCCTTCCACCAGTACAACCAGGCCGCGGTACTGGACAAGCTGCTCACCGGCTTCCCGGAGGTCGTGCGGGCCATGGCCGAGCCTTTGGCGAAGGTGGACAAGATCACCATCGTCTCCACCGGCGAC
>JAMCTB010000249.1 GCA_023380955.1 Chloroflexota bacterium
GCTACGGCAGGAAGTGTTCTGTAATCAGCGATTGTCGGAAGTGGAGCGCCGGAAGGCGGTTAGGAAGGTCCTGCCGCTGCCCCTGGATGGCAGCCGCGTCGATCTGTACTGCGATGGGAAGTTCGTGGGGGCGGTATAGCGGGTCTCTCATGGGGACCTGTAGAGGAGAAGGTATGAGCAGTCAACTGGAACTGGCGGCGGAGGAGCGGGCCGTATCGGGAAAAGGGCAGCTGAGACAGCTTCGTCACCAGGGGATGGTTCCGGCCAACGTGTACGGCGGCCATCAGCCCTCGGTGTCGCTACAGGTGAACGGCGTGGCGTTTCAGAAGCTGTTGGGCCACGGCGGGAACACGGTCATCCTGTCGTTAAAGGTGGGCACCCAGCCCGCGGTCCAGGCCCTGATCAAGCAGGTGCAACACGACCCCCGCGGTGGGGGGATAACCCATGTGGATTTCTACCGGGTCGCGGCAACGGAGAAGCTGAAGACCTCCGTTCAGCTCCAGTTCATCAACGAGGCGGGGGCTGCCAGCCTGAGCGACATAACGGTGTTGCGGCCGCTGAACGAGGTGATGGTGGAGTGTCTGCCGGGCGACCTTCCGGCCGCCATCCAGGTGGATCTCTCCGAGTTGAAGGAGGTGGGAGCCGTGATCCGGGTGGGGAATCTGGTGGTGGGCCCGGGGGTTACCATCTTGACCGACCACGGCGAGATGGTGGCGGGCCTGCATCAGCGGACTCCCACGGAGAAGGCGGAGGGAGTTGAGGCGAAGGCTGAGACCGCCCCTGCGGCTGGGACCCCGGCAGGGGGATGAAGCGAGCGGCAGTAGGCCGGTCGATCGAATGGCGGACGTGGCGCGCAGTTGAGACTTCGTCGTGATCTTCCTGGCGAGGAACAGGACGATGCGCATTGCATTGAACAGCCAACTGTGGTATAAGAATATTGCTGGTAAAGTTCCGCAGTTCGCCAAGGCAGCAGGGTTAGTGGTTCGTTCGTTCAGACCCCTCCCCCGAAACCCATCGCGCTGACGGATCGTTCCAAGCACTAAACTCTATTGGGAGTCAGCGTAACCAACATGCAAGACAAGAGCCTCACCTGTCGCGACTGTGGCAACGAGTTCATCTTCACGGCGAGCGAGCAGGAGTTCTTCGCACAGAAGGGCTTCACCAACGAGCCGGGCCGGTGCCCGGAGTGCCGCGCGGCCCGCAAGGCCACCCGCGGCGGTGGCTATTCCGGCGGTGGCTATTCCAGCGGTGGGTACGAGCGCAGGGAGCGGGAGATGTTCCCGGCCGTGTGCGCCCAGTGCGGGAAGGCTACCCAGGTGCCGTTCCAGCCTAGCGGCGACAGGCCCGTTTACTGCTCCGACTGCTACTCCTCCCAGCGGTCCTCCAACGGGGGCGGGTACGGAGGCAGCCGCGGCGGCGGTCGCAGCCGCTGGTAGGCAGCTAGCCCAGCATCCCAGAAGGTAATAGCGTCTAACCCAGGGGGTGGCCAACCGGCCACCCCCTCTGCTGTCTGTGGGGCTCGAAGGGGCAGAAGATCAGCCTTTTGGCTGCCGGCTACGCCGGCCAGGAGAAGGGGAGGATCGTTTCCCCCGTCCGCGCGAAGACCGGGATAGAGTGAAGACGCGGATGTAGTGACAGTAACATCAACGCGTGATACACTGTGTCCCGAGCCGTAGACCCGGGGTTGGGGGGACCGGCCCATCCTGCCGGTTAGCGGCAGGGGAGCTACGACGAGACTCGAGGCAGGTGAGAACAGGGGTGAGCGGAAAGCGACCGATCGATCCCAATAGCGAGCGGCCCGGGTGCGAGGACGACCTGCCGGCGGTGGGAGCGCTTTCCGGCAAGTTGATGCGTGCCAGGGAGGGCAAGAACCCCGGTTTCAAGCCCCCTTACGGATACGGGAGCGACCCGGAGTCCGGTGCCTTCGTCGTGGATCCCGCCGAGGCCGGGGTGGTCCGCCGAATCTACGCGCTTCATCGCCAGGGTTGCGGGGTCATCAACATCGCCCGCCGTCTGAACGAGGAGGGGAGCTGCTTCCGACGTGGGAGACGGTGGGGCCAGGGCACGGTGAGGAAGATCCTGGAGAACCCCATCTACCGTGGGGAGTTGCAGTACGGGCGCAGCTCGCGAAACCCCAGCCACGGGAGGCGGGAGGGCGAGCCTTTCTACCTCCACCATGAGCCCAAGGTTGTGCTTCAGGATGCCCTTCCGGCCATCGTGTCGAGGGAGGAGTGGGCCGTGGCCCAACTGATCCGCGCCTCGCGACCGGGTGCGGCGAGGGGGACGTCGGGTCGGGCTTTCTCCAGCAGCCATCTGCTGTCCGGAATCGCCTGCTGTCGTTGCGGCCAGAGCATCGTGGGGCACAGGGGCCGGGGTGACGGCTGCGTCTACTACTGCTGCTCGGGCCGGCGGAAGAAGGGCAAACGAGGCTGCAACTGCGGGTACCTTCAGCAGGGCGTGGTCGATCGGATCGTTCTCGCTCGCTTCCGGGAGGAGTTTCTTCGAGGGCTGGAGACCAGGCAGCAGCGGGTCGAGGCGGATCGGGAAGCCGCGGCAAACAGAGCCCGTGAAGCGCGAGAAGGGGTGGCGGCAGCGGCGGCCTGCCGTGCCCGGCAGGGCCAGCAGCGAGCCGACTCGGATCGGGAAGGCCGGCGGGCGGGGGAGCCGGTCGAGGCGTTGGAGAGGGAGCTTCGGGAAGCCGAGGCGGAGATGGGCCTCTGGGCGTACGAGGCCGAGATGGTCGAACAGGCCCGGGACATTCAGGGAGTGCCCGTCGAGCGGCAGAAGCAGCTGCTGAGGCACTTCGTTCGATCCGTCCGGCTGTTTCGAGAAGAGGGCAGCCAACAGGTGATCTGCGACCTTCGACTGAAAGAGCCCGGGACGGGGCTCGGACGGCCAGGGATGCAGGCTCCAGCGAGCGGGTAGGCCGCGGGAGCCCACAGCGATAAGGAGATCGAGATGGTCGAAAGTCAACCAAGGATTGTCGTTTTCACAACACCCACTTGACCCTGGTGCCGCCGGGTCAAGCAATACCTCCAGAGCAAAGGCTTCAAGTTCCGAGAGGCGGACGTGTCCAGGGACCAGGCCGCGGCCCGGGACATGGCTCGTGTGACGGGGCAGATGGGGGTACCGGTGACCCTGATCGGCAGCCGACCGGTGGTCGGTTTCAACCAGGCGGAGATCGATAGACTGCTGGGCATCAAGAATTAGAAGGGAGAACAGAGATGCGCATCGAGCCCCTCGACGATAGGCTGTTGGTGCAGGTGGATGAGGACGGTGCGGAGCAGAAGACCGCCTCCGGCCTCTACCTGCCGGACACGGCGAAGGAGAAGCCTCGAACGGGCACGGTCCTGGCAGTGGGCACCGACGAGGACTTGCGGGAGAAGATCAAGGAAGGAGACCGCATCCTCTATGGGAAGTACACCGGCGACGAGGTCGAATTGAACGGCAAGAAGGTGCTGGTGCTGGCCCGCAACGAGGTCCTTGCCCTCGTGCGGGAGTAGCAGGGCACCGTGGGTGGGGGGCGCCCCGGCGGGGGCCTCCACCCAACTGCCGCCCGAGACGGTGCTCCGAACCAGGTCGCTGCCCAGGTGTCGGGACACGATCTGGGTAGCCAGATAGGTTGGCACCGGCCTGCTCACGTCCCCTGCCTCGAAGTAGGTGAAGGCCGAGGCGGAGCCCTCCGGAACCGAGATGGCGAAGTAGTGGGCGGAGGACACCCCTCTGTATTTGGCCAAGGCAAGCCAGCTTACAATGTGATTACAGATTGCTCTGCCGTGCGGACTCGGCGCAAGATGCTCGCCTACTGCTCCTTGCGTCCGAGCATGTGCTCCGCGATCTCCCGGCTGTCCAGCACGTAGCTCCCCTTCTCTATGGCCTGTTGGAGCTCCCGCACCTTGTCCTCGCGGACGTCGGGGGCTTCGTCGACGGCCTGCCCCAACCGGCTCAGAAGCCTCGCCCTCTCCGAGAGGGCGATCTGATCGGCAGGAGCGCTCTGGTTGTGCCGTTCGTGGCTTCCACCGACCCGAGGGTTGGGTCGGGGCGTCCTATGGACCGGGTCTCGCTGCGCGGGATCCACACCGGATTGCTCGATTCTATCCATCCCCCATCCTCGCGGGCCCCTGGGTTCCAGCGGCCCTTCCTACCGAACCGAGAGTGTAGCTACTGGGGATCGAAGGGCGCGGGGACCGACCCCGTTCAGACCCTCCGCGAGAAACGATGCTACAACTGTATCACTCCTACGGCCTAGCCGCAATGACACGCAGCGCTGCTCCCAGGGCTCATCGGCAAAGTGTGATCCATTTGCTTCAAGTAGGCGGGGTTGCCCCAACCCTGCGGTCGAGACGGGCGAGATGACGACGGGCGCGCGAACTCAGTAGACTCCGTGACATGTTGCGCCTCACCATAGAGTCCACGGCCGCTCGCCGCAACCCTTCGCCAGTCCTACTGTGGAACCTCCGCAGACAAGGAGCGCACCCAATCGAGACCTGAGTAGTCCGCCGGCGTGAGCCCGAAGACGTGGCGATCGGAGGGTAGCCCATAGCCGTCGGGGGCGCAGTTGCGGAGAGTTCCCTCCAGAACGAAGCCGAGCCGACGGGCAACGTTGCAGCTGCGGACGTTGCGGGGATCTACATGGATCTCCACCCGGTTGGCGTCGAGGGTACCGAAGGCCACGCGGGTCAGAAGTTGAACAGCCTCCTGCATGTAGCCTTGCCCCTCCGCTGAGGTGCGGAGCCAGTAGCCGATCTCGAAGGAGCGAATTCCCCAATCCAGATGGTGAAAGCCGCCCACTCCCAGAAGACGGCGACCATTCCGGTCGAGTATCCCCATGTGGAGGTTCTCTCGCAGTAGCCACTCGGCCTGAGCCCGAGCCACAAAGAGCCGCACATCCTCCACCGAACGGTCGCTCTGTACCCAGGGCATCCAGGGTTCCAGCCTCTCACGGCTCTCCTCGATGGCCTCCCAAAGGGCAAGAGCATCGTCGGCGCGGAAGGGCCGAAGCCGTATCCTGGGGTCGTCTAGTTCCTCGGGTACATCGATCAGGACTGGCGATTGTGTGCTCATGACCAGACTCCTAGAGGTCGGCTCGAGCGATCCACACGGGCAGGTAGCTCAGCAACTGTCTCATTACCTTGCCGGAGGAATCGAGGCACACACGTAGAAGAGCAGGGGATCATTATACACAACGAGGAAGCCCGGGGTGACACTCGGTCTCGCTAGACAGGCGTAAGTTCGGTAGGGGCGGTTCGCGAACCGCCCCTACGGCTTTGTCACCAGGCTACCGGCCTGCCTTCCCCAGCCGCTCGGCCACGGGCTCCCAGCTCAGGTTCTTCAGGAAGGCATCGATGTAAGGAGGGCGCTTCACGCCGTAGTCGATGACGTAGGCGTGCTCGTAGGTGTCCAGCACGACCAGCGGGGTCGCCTTCCAGATGCCGTAACTGTTGTGGGAGTCGGCCACGTAGTTGTAGATCTTGCCGTCCTCGTCCAGGGCCGTGACCACCCAGCCCCTGGCAGCGATGCCGGACGCCTTCAAGTCCTCGATGTACTTGTCGAAGGACCCAAAGTTCGCCTCCAACGCCGCGAGAACCTTCCCCGCAGGCTGGCCGCCCTTGCCGCCCAGGTTCTCGAAGTAGAGCTCGTGCAGCTTCACTCCGTTCCAGGCGAAGCTCAGCTCCACCTTCAGCTCCCGCAGGTCGCTGAAGGTCTGGTTCGCCTTGGAGCGATCCGCGGACTCCAGTTTCGACCGGACCTCGTTGGTCTTGTTCACGTACCCCTGATAGAGGGTGTAGTGCTCCTCGATCTGGCGTTTGGAGATACCATCCATCTCGAGGAGTGCCGGGGCCAAGGGCTTCGCGTTGATCTCCTGCATCACTTACTCCTTTTCTGCATCCTTGCTGATTGTTGGAGGATCAAGTCGGGTGAACCCCGTCGGTCGCACGGACGTGCGTGCTGCTTGTCGCTCTTGGGGGACAACCACAACAAGAACATGGCGCCAGAGAAGCAATCGCAAAGACCGTGCCACCGGGCGCCGGTCCGGGGTCCTCGGTCTACTTCTCTTCGAGCGCTTTGCCCGGCAGCCGGCCTGCCTCGATCGCCTTCTCGCGGACCTCGTTCCGGCGGCGCTCCAGCTCCAGGAAGTCGTCCAACTCCTGCTTGGTCAGCAGCCCCTGCCGGAACCGCTCCAGCATCCGCTCGACCGACTGGTCTTCCAGGTTCTTAGACATCGCTATCGTCGTCCCCGTCGAGAGTAGAGTCGCCGCCGGGTGGGCAAGTTGCATGCCCCCGGCTGGCTGGAATGGGTTGTGCACCGCCCATAGGGCTGCACTGGAGGTGCCATGACCCGCCATCACGACGACGGACAGGTCCACGAGCCCGGCGCACCGGAGGCCGGCCAGAAACTTCGACTGGCCTTCTTCCTGACTGTTGGCGTCCTGGCGGCCGAGTTGGCGGGGGGCGTCCTGTCCAACAGCCTGGCCCTTCTGAGCGACGCCGGCCACGTCTTCACCGACGTGCTGGCGCTCGGCTTGGCGTGGTTCGCCGCGGTTCAGGCGACCCGGCCGGCCACCCCACGGCGGACCTTCGGCTATCACCGCACGGGGATCCTGGTGGCTCTGGCCAACGCCCTCACCCTGCTGGCCATCTCCCTGGTCATCACCTTCGAAGCCATCCGCCGGCTGCAGTCGCCGGAGCCAGTGAACAGCATCCTGATGGTGGCTATCGCCGCCCTGGGACTGGTGGCCAACCTCTACGTCGCCCTGTCGCTCCACCAGGAGCCGGGGGAGAATCTGAACGTCAGGAGCGCCCTCCTCCACGTGATCGGCGACGTGCTGGCCTCGGCCGCCGTGATCGTCGGCGCCGTCATAATCACTTTCACCGGCTTCTACTTCGTGGACCCCCTGCTCAGCGTGTTGATTGCACTGATCATCGTGGGAGGCGCCTGGTCCATCGTCCTGGAGACCATCAACATACTGATGGAAGGCACCCCGGCGGGCGTGAACCTGAACAAGCTGATCCAGGACATCAAGGACACCCCCGGCGTGCTGGACGCCCACGACCTGCACGTCTGGAGCCTGGCGGCCGGTATCCACGCCATGAGCGGCCACGTGGTCATCGAAGACCAGGCGCTCAGCGAAAGCTCCCAGATCCTCGAGAACCTGTCCCACATGCTCGCCCAGAAGTATGGGATCGACCACGCCACCATCCAGTTCGAGCATCGCCTGTGCGGTTTGGCCTGCACCCTGTTTCAGAACCGACTCGAGCCGTGAAGCCTGGCGGCCGACATCTCTCATCTTTCTCGATGGCCATCTACGAGCGGGACGCCGCGATCTCCCTCGGGCGAGCCGTTGGGTCACCCTCACGTGAGGGACGTTGCCGCGTCGAGCCACGCCGCCCCGCGGTGCGGCCGCTGGCACAAGCCGTGCTGAGCAATAGGTTTCGACGGGGTGGGGTTACGGCTGAGGTCATCACCAGAGGGGAGCGAGAGATGGGAAGCAGAATGTCGACCGTACTGGCCTGGATCGGTGGGGCAGTCGCACTAGCCGTGGCGGCCTTCGCCCTGGCGTCCCCCCGCAGCCGGTACCAGCTAGCCTCTGCTGCTCAACAGTTGCTGGAGGCGGCCAACCGCGGCCTGGACGACCTCCAGGCGAGGATTCGAGGCGGCTACGGCAGGGACCTGGCGGCCCTGCAAGAACTCGGCCCGACCATGGACACGGCAACCACTCAGTTCGAGTCTTCCATGATCGTCTCGAAGGTGAACTCCGCTCTGGCCGGCGAGCCGAGGCTGCGGGGTCGGGACGTGGGGGTCCGCATCATCGGCGGCATCCTCCACCTGGAGGGCCAGGTGCAAAGCCCGGAGGAGAAGGCGCTCGCCAGCGAGGTGGCAAGGCGCTCCAGTGGGGCGGAACTGGTGGCCAACGACCTCAAGGTGGCCAGCACGGCCCCGTAGGGCAAAGGGGTCCGGCAGAGCGGCCGGCTCCTCGGGCGGGCATCCCACCCGCGCTCCCAGCCGTCGGGACCACCGTGGCTCACCCCCGGGTTGTCCGCCGACGAAGCGGAGGCGAAGCTGCTATCATTGAGATCGTCGAGGCGGCTGAGACGATCTCAGCCCCTCCGAAGGCAATCCACGTCACAGGCAGCCAACCGATGGTGAAGGATCGTCGAGACTCGCTCCGGGGAGCCTTCCTCGCCCACTTCGGAGCAAACCCCCTTTGGATGGCCGAGGCACCCGGCCGGGTCAATCTCATCGGGGAGCACACCGACTACAACGACGGCTTCGTCCTGCCCATCGCCATCGATCGGTCGACCCTGGTGGCGGCAGCACCCTCCTCTACCCCTTTCAGCCGGGTGTGGTCCCTCAACCTCGGGCAGGAAAGCAGCTTCGGCCGCCGAGCGCCGCGCAGCCAGGAGCAGCCCTGGAGCGGCTACGTTCGGGGAGCGGCCTGGGCCCTCGGCGAGGCGGGGATCCGCACCGGCCCCCTGGATCTAGCGGTCGAGAGCGACGTACCGATGGGGGCAGGGATCAGCTCCTCGGCGGCGCTGGAGCTGTCGGTAGCCGCCGCTCTCGCGGCTGCCGCCGACGCCATGCCATCGCCACTGGATCTCGCCCTGATGGCTCACCGCGCCGAGACGGAGTTCGTGGGGGTCCCATGCGGGATCATGGACCAGTACGTGTCGGCCCTCGGCGTCGAGGACCACGCCCTCCTGATCGACTGCCGGAGCCGGAGTTCAGAACCGATCCCCCTCGGCTTCCAGCAGCAGGGGGTCGCCCTGGTCGTCGTGGACAGCGGCGTCAGCCGCCGGCCGGCCGGCCGGCGCGGCTGCACCTGTGCCGGGCCGTCGGCGGGGTGCGCTGGGAGAGTGCCACGTAGGAGCGCCCTCACCCGCTTCCGGATCGTTGCTTGTGCGCTGACGTCGACTGTGCTACACTCGGCTCAAATGGGCCGTGGCCGGAGTGCCCGGCCCGACAAACTGTAGTTGGCGATGACTGGGACGAGTAGCCGCCCCCCCCC
>JAMCTB010000250.1 GCA_023380955.1 Chloroflexota bacterium
GGCATGGGATCCCCCGGACGGAGATTCCCTGGTTCCCAACGGTTGATGTTCAGAAATGCATAGGCTGTGAGCTCTGCTATGTGACCTGCGGCCGCGGCGTGTACCAGATGGCCGACCGCAAGTCGGTAGTGGGCAAACCGTTCGACTGCATGGTCGGTTGCAGCACCTGCGGAGTCGTCTGTCCGACGCAGGCGATCAGCTTCCCAGGGCGCGATCTGATCTGGAAGGTCGAGCGCGAACACAAGATTTTCAAGCTCGTCAAGGACGAGGCCGCTGATAAGCGGGCGAAACAGGACGCCCAGCGGGCGCGGGCCGAAGCCGAGACGGTGATCGCGGGGCTTACCACGCGGGTGAAGGTCGAAATTGCGGGAGAGTTTGGCGAGAAGAGGTTCCTGGTACAGCTTCAGGATCTCGTCCAGGGACAGCCCTTCGACATCGTCCAGTTGGCGCTGGAAGTGCCAACGGTCCAGGGCTCGCTGGAGCACACCCCGTCTTTCATGACCTTCCAGGTGACTTCGACGGAGTACGGGGAAATCGGTCCATTTCTGGAGAAGGTCCGTGATCTGGTGCGTGAGAATGGGCTTGTCTGGGTGAGTGAGATGAAGCAATGAGGGAGTAGGTGACGGCTCGTCCGCGGTGCAAGCTGCCGGCGAGCCTACACCTCGGGCACGGAGGCGAAGGGGATGGACATGGCAACGGTGGAGACGGCGGAGGTGATGGGCTTGGGCCGGCCGCGGGTTGGACTGTGGACCCTGTTTCTGAGCTACTTGCGGATCGGGGCCACGGCCTTCGGCTTCGCGATCCTGGCGGAGATGCGGGCACTGGTGAAGCGAGAGCGGTGGCTCACGGAGCCGGAGCTGAACGAGGGGATCGCCCTGGTGCAGCTCTACCCCGGACCCGTGATGGTGGACCTGACGGCCTACGTGGGCTACCGCGTTCGTGGTGTAGCCGGGGCCCTGGCGGCCACCTTCGGTTTTGTTTTGCCCTCATTTGTCTTGATGGTCGCTCTTTCCGCCATCTACTTCGCCCTGGGAGCCATCACGTGGGTCCAGCCCCTCTTCGTGGGACTGGAGGCCCTGGTGGTAGGGATCGTGCTGAACATGGCGCTGGACTTCGGGGCGCAGAACGTCCGCGGTCGGGAGGAGGCGGTGATCGCGGCGGCAGCCTTCGCGGCCCTGCTGCTGAAGTTGAACGCCGTCCTGATCGTGCTCGTGGCCCTGGGAGCCGGCGCCCTGTTGCTTCGCCCGCCGGAGGCCGGCAGTCCCGCCCCGACAAAACAACCAGTTGTTCCCAGAAGATCGCCACGGGTGCCGTGGCCGGAAGCGGCCGTGGCTCTGGTGGTGGTCGCGAGCGGGGCCGTGTTCTTCGCGCTGGGGGGCTCCCTGGGGGCGCTCGGCCTGTCGTTCTTGAAGATAGGCGCCGTGGCCTTCGGGAATGGCATGACGATCATGCCGCTGATGCAGGCCGAGGCGGTCAACGCCCACGGCTGGCTCACGCTGCGGGAGTTCGCCGACGGCATCGCCCTCGGCCAGATTACCCCCGGGCCCTTCCTGATCACGGCGGCCTTCGTGGGCTACAAGCTGTTCGGGGTGGTGGGAGCGGCCATCGGGACTTTCGCCATCTTCGCGCCTTCCTTCGCGATGACGCTGCTCTTCGCCGAACTCTTTGGTCAGATCCGGCACCACGTGGTGGTCCGCGGTGCCGTCCGGGGGGTGCTGGCCAGCTTCGTGGGGCTGCTGCTGGTTGTGGCCCTGCAGCTCGGGCAGATCGCCCTAGTGGGACCGGCTCAGATTATCCTGGCCGCCGGGGCTTTCGTTGGGGCAAAGTATTTCAAGTTGCCCCTAGCCGCGCTGTTCGCGGCCGGACTTGTGGTGTGGGCGGGGATCCTCGCCCTCGGCTGGGCATGAACGCCCTCGACTGGGTCTGAGACGATGGATTGTGACCGGTGGGGCCCGGCCCACCGGCGGACACTGAGGACACGGTGGAAGAAGATGACTTCGACGGTGAAGGTGGAGATACTGGGTTGGGGCTGTCCCCGTTGCCGCCGGCTGGAGGCACTGGTGCGGGAAGTGGTGGCGGAGCACGCGGTTCCGGCCGAGGTGGTGAAGGTGACGGACATCGCCAGAATCACGTCCCTCGGTCTGTTCGGCCTCCCGGGTCTGGTTATCGACGGACAGCTGGTCGCCAGCGGGGATTTACCAAAGAAGGACCGGCTGGCCAGATGGATAGTTCAAGCTGCGAGGTGGGGAGATGAGCAAAGAAGCTAGACTTCCAACGGAAGAACATCATCACGAGCACGAGCATTCGCCGTCGGAGGCGAGCGGAGCGGGCGGGCGCCTCCTGCTCTCGATCGGCATCACCGCCCTGGTCTGCGCGGTGGAGGTGGGTGGCGGACTCTGGACGGGGAGCCTCGCGCTCCTCAGCGATGCCGCCCACGTGTTCCTGGACGTGTTCGCGCTGGCCATGAGCTACGGGGCGCTCCGCCTCGCCGCACTGCCGCCCAACGCCCGCCACAGCTACGGATACCGACGTGCCGAGGTGCTGGCGGCGCTGATCAACGCCGTCACCCTTATTGTGGTGGCGGTGGGCATCGGCAAGGAGGCATGGGACAGGTGGCAGGCGCCGGTATCGATCCACAGCGGCGAGATGCTAGCCATCGCGGCCTTCGGGCTCACTGCCAACCTGCTGACGGCACTCACGTTGAGCGGGCATACCCACGGGAATCTGAACGTGAAGAGCGCCTTCATCCACGTGCTCGGCGACGCCCTGGCCTCGGTGGGGGTGATTGTGGCGGCGCTGGTGATGCTGGCGACGGGGTGGTACGCGGCGGACCCTGTGGTGAGTGTGCTGATCGGCCTGCTGATCGCCTACAGCGGTTGGGGAGTGTTGCGGCAGGCGGTGCACATCCTGATGGAGGGCGCGCCCGAGGGACTCGCGACCGACGAGGTGGCCCGCTCCATGGCGGCGACGGAGGGGGTGCTGGGAGTCCACGACCTGCACCTCTGGAGCACCGGCTCGGACCACCCGATGCTCAGCGCTCATATCAGGGTGGCTGAGGCGGAGTTGCCCCACAGTCCCGCACTTGTGGCGCGGCTGCGAGGGCTGCTGGAGGAGAAGTACGGCATCGACCACGCGACCCTGCAGGTGGAGTGCGTGGACTGCGGACAGGGAAGTATCGATTGTCTTGGAGCGAAGCCATGAACCTCAAGTCTATTCAACAAAATCTGAACAAGAATCTCGCCTGGTACGTGGCCGCGGCGCTGGGCCTCGGCCTGCTGGTGGGCGATCTCTCCGGCGCCTTCCTGGATAAGTACGGAGCGAGCCTGTCGAATGCTACCACTGTGGTCGTCTTCTTCATGATCTATCCCATGATGGTCAATTTACAGGTGGAGGCCCTGGGGAAGGCGATGCGCAACTGGCGCGCATTGCTGCTCTCGCTGGCCTACAACTTCCTTTGGGCTCCGCTGCTGGGGTTCCTGCTGAGCAAGATCTTCCTGCCGGACCCGATGCTGGCCTTCGGCTTCATGCTGGTGATGGTGGTGCCCTGCTCCAGCATGAGCATCGGCTACACGGGGCTGGTCAAAGGGAACCTGGAGTTGGCGACGGTGGTGGTCGCGGCGAGCTTTGTCGCGGCGATACCCGCCATACCCTTCTGGGCGTCCATCTTCGGCGGGCAGTACCACATCGCGGTGCCCATCGATAACCTGCTCTGGACCGTGGTGACGGTGCTGATCCTCCCCATGATCCTGGGTTATCTGACCAGGACGGTGCTGATCCGTTGGCTGGGGAAGCCCGGCTTCCAGCGGATCATGCCCATCTTCCCCATCGTCACCCTGGTCAGCATGTTCGTGATCGTGTTCCTGATCTTCTTCCTGAAGGCGACCCTCTTGCTCTCGAAGTGGACGATGTTGCTGTGGTTGATAGTGCCCAACGTCCTCTTCGTGGCCATCACGCTGCTGCTGATCACATGGCTGGACCGACGGCTGGGGCTCTCCTACGAGGACCACATGGGGGTGGTGTTCGCCAGCACGGGTAAGAACAACGGGACGGCCATAGCCCTGGCAACGGCGGCCTTCTCGCCCCTAGTGGCGGTGCCGGCGGCGACGCTACCTATCTTCCAGATCCTGTTCATGGTGGTGTACCTTCGGCTGGCAGAGCGGGTGAAGGCGTGGTTCCGGCGTCATACAACCGGAGAAGCGGCGGGCTCCTCCGGTCGCGGCCTCGCAGATGGCCAGCGTTCCGCGGACGGAGTCCACGCTGCTCGGTGATCGGGGATGTAGCCAGCGGGGATCCCGGCTTCCCCGCTGGGGCTGGAGGGGGTGATCGACGGCAGATACTTGAGCGGTCTGACGTAGGTGGGATGAGGAGTCAGACACGTCAGTGGTGGCATTGACGGCACGAAGAGGTCAGCGTAGCATCATGTTATGGGCATATGCTTGTAACAGCCAGCCGTTTGAGAGGCGGCGAGGGCACGAGGAGGTGCGAGATGTCTGCGGGATCGGGTGCTCCGACTCAGAGGCAGGGGTTTCTGGGAAGCCAGACCCCAACGGCTGTCATCGTGCTGGTGATTGCTGCCGTGGCCGTGTGGTATTTCACGGCCGGAGGCACGTCCACATCGGTTCAGGGGACGCCCGCGGTCGACGCCGCGAGCGGGGTGGCCCTGGTGGTGGTTGGGTTTGTTGCCGGGTTGCTTGGAGGGCTGATCGGCACCGGTGGATGCAGCGTGATGCTGCCAGCCATCCACTTCTGGATGGGGTATCCGGCGGCCGCGGCCGTTGGAACGACGCTGTTCGCGGTGATCTTCACGGCGACCTCGGGCGCGTACGGTCATCTGATGCGGCGCAATCTGGATGTCCGAGCCGTCGGGTGGCTGGGGCTCGGGGGTACTGTGGGGGTGGTGCTGGGCTCGTGGCTGTTCACCATGCTGGCCAGCCAGTCGGCGCTGCTGGGACTGATCCTGGGGATCATCTTCCTGTGGCCGGCCATCAGGATGATCTGGGAGGGCATCACCCAGCGGGGGACGCCTGCCAGGGAGGGGAGGGCGATACCAGGCCACCCGTGGGGCTTCTCGATCTTCGGGTTCCTGGTAGGCATAGCCACGGGAGTGGCCGGCCTGGGAGGCGGCTACGCGCTGGTTCCCGGCTTGATTTACCTGTTCGGGGCTCCCGTGTACATCACCATGGGGAGTTCCCTGGCTACCATGATACCCCTGGCCGTGGTGGGTGGTGGAATCAAGCTGGCCCAGGGCTTCGTTGAGTTGGGGGCCGGGCTGTTGCTCGGTGGTGGCGCGGTGATCGGCGCGCAGGTGGGTGCGGCGATCATCAAGCGGTTCAGGCCGGCTACCCTTAAGCTGCTGTTCGGACTCTATTTTCTGTACGTGGCGGTCAAGTTCATCGGTGCCTTCTTCGGCATCGCGATCTGGTGAGCTGCCGGCGAGGGGTGCGAGGGTGCCCCTCGCCTCCGCCACGGGTCGGAGACCCGCTGGCCCCGGCAGCAATCGTGAATTCTCTTGCATTAGAGGGGATGACAGGTGAGCGGAAAGCGAACGGCCATGGGGCGCGCCACAGGTGATTCTCGCGGGGAGCGCGGGCGGCGGCCAGGCGGGACCGGACGGATACTGGCTTTCGGCGTGGTGGCTGTCTTGCTGGCATTGATAGTCGTAGGCATCTTCAACAGTTCGCAGGATCAGGAGGTGGCTGCGGCGACTGCGCCCGTGCGGAACGCCGACCGCATCGACGTGGTCTACTTTCACCGGACGGAGCGATGCGATAGCTGCATATGGGCAGGGCAAACGTCCCGGAATACGGTGGAGAAGTATTTTGCCGGTGAGCTGGCGAGCGGGCGGGTGACATTCCGGGAAGTAGACGTGCAGAAGCCCGAGAACATGGCGCTTACAGCCAAGTACGGGGCATCCGGTTCCTCGCTGTTTCTCGACTACGTCAGCCAGCGAAAGGACAACATAGTGGAGGCGCAGGAGACCTACCCCTACGTGGGCAACGAGGCCAAGTTCAGCGGCATCCTGCGAGGCATGATCGCCGCCGGACTGGGGAAGAGCTGATGGGGCTGGTGGAGGGGATCCAGGAGCTGTTGGCGGGTAGCAGCCTGCCGATGTTGAGTGCCTTCCTGCTTGGGTTGTTGGTGTCCCTCAGCCCCTGTCCCCTGGCCACCAACGTGGCGGCCCTGGCCTATCTGGGAAAACAGGCGGCCAGCTCCGAGGAATCGCTGATCTCAGGGTTCATGTATGCCGCCGGCCGGGCTCTATCCTACTCCCTGGTGGCAGCCCTTCTGGTGACCGTTGGGCTGGAGGCGAGCCGCGTGTCCTGGCTGCTGCAGGACGCCGGCCAGTACCTGCTGGGGCCTGTGCTCATTCTGTCGGGCCTCGTGGTGCTGGGCGTGATCTCGCTGCCCGTTCCCGTTGGTCTGGGGAGCCGAGTGGCTGAGAGGCTGGCAGAAGGGGGGTGGATCGGCGCACTGGGCCTGGGAGCCCTCTTTGCGCTGGCTTTCTGTCCCTACAGCGCCGCCCTCTTTTTCGGGGTCTTAATCCCCATGGCCCTGCGCTCCCCGACAGGTCTGACCCTGGCGTCGGTGTTTGCCCTGGGCACGGCGCTGCCCGTCTTGCTGGGCGTGGTCCTGCTGTCGGCCGGCGTGTCGCAGTTGGCGCGATGGGCCAACTCCACGCGCAGCTTCGAGCCGTTCCTGCGCCGAGTGGCAGGGCTTGTCCTGGTGGGGGCGGGACTCTACTCGAGTTGGAGCGGGCTGAGCCCCCTGGTACTCGCATAGGTTTACGCGACTCACGCTGTGCGTGTTCGACCGTTGGGTCCTGAGTGCTGAGTCCTGTGTCCTCAGGACTCAGCACTCAGGACTGGCCTGGGCTGCCGTGGAAGTGAGAATGAAGCGAGGGATGGTGTGGGCGAGGAACTGCTGAGGGGAATCGAGGTCACCCACATCCTGGACTGTATCGCCGACCCGACGAAGATCCGGGTGGTGGCGGAGCTTTCCGACGACGTGAGTCCGGCCATGCCCTATGTGAATGCGCTGTTGAAGAAGGCCAGCTATTCCCACGAGGCGAAGATCCTTCACTTCAACCTGGAGCACCGGATGGTCACCCTGTACCCCAGGGTGCTCACCATGGCCAAAGCGGACGACGAGGCCGATGCCCATCGCGTGATTGGCTGGCTTCGCGACCTGATCAACGATGCCTACCGGCGGCGTGGGGAGATCGAGCCCGCTTACGAGATGCGGCTGGTCGTAAAACCCCTGGATGTCTACGCCCTGCTTCCAAAGGAGAACTGCAGGCGGTGCGGCGAGGCTACCTGCATGGCGTTCGCCTTCAGTCTTCTCCAGGGACGGGGGAGGATTGAAGAGTGTTGTCTATTGTCTGAGGAGCGCTTCAGCCGGCACCGCGAGGCGCTGTTTAGCCTACTGGAGGGGTGACCGACGGATGGAACCTAACGGACGAATTGAGCGTAAACCTGCATGCACTCTGCCCGTATGCGATCTAAAAAACGTTGTATGTCTGCTCTCCTGTCAGCCGCGCGACGTTGCGAGTCAACTCCCCGAGGTGCTGGATTATCTCGGTTCCTCCGTGGATGCCCTCGCTGTTGGGATCTGGTGGCCAGATGCGAGAGGGCGGTTGCGTCCGCTGCTGCATCGCCCGTCCCACTCTCGGCTGGATGCGGCGATGCAGCAGCGGCTCGCGGGGCTGGCCGGCAGCGACGAGCTCACATGGGGCCAGGACCCGAAACCCTGGCTTGCGGCGCCGATGAAGGTCGGTGGCACGCCGGTCGGCTGGTTGTGGGCTGTAACTGGATGGCGAAGCGGATTCGAGCCAGCCGAGCGCGACTTCATCACCATGGCCGGCAATCAGGTGGCTCTCGCCCTGGAGAACTCCCGACTCTACGACGAGGTCGAGCAACTGGCAGCTCGCCGGGGCAGGCTGTTGGGCCGGGTCATCGCCGCCCAGGACGAACGGTGCCGCCACATCTCTCGGGAGCTCCACGACGAGATCAGCCAATCCCTTGCCGCCATGGCCCTCGACCTGGAGGCTGTCCAGGTGGCAGGCAGTGCCGCTCGGGAGGCAGCGCTGGAGCGACTGAGCTCCATGCGGGACCGCATTCTCATGGCCCTGGTGGAGGTGAACCGGATCATCCTGGACCTGCGGCCCACCCTTCTGGAAGACAAGGGATTAGTGGCCGCCTTGCACTGGTACGCGGGACAGCGGCTGGAACCCCTGGGGGTTCGCGTTCACCTGCGGAGTGCGGGTATGAACGACCGGCTGCAGCCCCACGTGGAGACCACCATGTACCGGATTGCCCAGGAAGCGGTGACCAACGTGGCCAAGCATTCCGGGGCTCACAACCTGTGGCTGACCGCGAAGAGCTCGACCCGGCATTTCACCCTTTCCATACGGGACGACGGGCATGGTTTCGATCCGCCTTTGGTTCTCTCCAGCGCGGACTCTCGGGTGGGCATAGGGCTCTTCGGTATGAAGGAGCGGGCTTCTCTGGTAGGAGGGTCAGTCGACATCCAATCGGCGATTGGCAGGGGCACCAGTGTCGTCGTTCGTGTCCCATTGGAGGCGGAGGCTGAGCTTTCAGATGATTCGGGTCTTGCTGGCTGACGATCACGCGGTACTGCGAGACAGCTTAAGGGCCTTCCTTTCCCTCTACCCGGACATCGAGGTGGTAGGAGACGCGGCCGACGGACCTGAGACCCTGGTTCAGGTCGGGCAACTCAGGCCCGATGTCCTCGTGCTGGACATGGCGATGCCTGGCCTCGTCGGTCTGGAGGTCCTCAGGCAGGTGCGCCGGGACATTCCCGAGTGTCGGGTACTGGTGTTGACCCAGCATGAGTCGCCGGAATACGTCTTGCCGGCGTTGCAGGCCGGGGCTCGAGGCTACCTGCTGAAGCGAGCGGGTGGGGCTGAACTGGTCCAGGCGGTGCGGGCGGTGGCAAGGGGAGAGGTCTTCTTGCACGCCGCCGTGACCCAACTGGTTGTACGCGCGGTCCAGACGGGCGCCGGCCCAGGATCACCCCCTGCTGATGGCCGCCTATCTGCCCGCGAGCGCGAGGTCCTGGCTCTTATCGCCGAGGGCCAGAGCAATGGAGAAATAGGCAGGGCACTGGGCATCAGCGTCAAGACGGTGGACAAGCACCGCGCCAGCCTGATGGAGAAGCTAGGGATCCGGACCCGCGGGGGGCTGATCCGCTACGCCCTCCAGGGTACAAGGTAAGCCCCCGCCACTTCCCCACCAGGGTAGGATTTTCCCCACCACGTCCATGCGGACGATTCCCCATCGAAAATCCCGCGTTGTGCCGATTCCCTCCGGCGACATCCCCTGTTACTGTCCAGCGGTGGCACGGAGTCGTGCCACCAGCGGTTTCTCGCCGCCGCCACGGGGGCGAAACTCGAAGGGGGCTCTCCCAGCCTCCGGGCCTCGCCACCCCTGGCGGCTACACCGGCCGACGTTGCCGGACACGAAGGAGTGTGCCATGGGCAGAGCCATCAGTCGACGCGATTTCCTCAAGATGGGAGCGGGCGCCGCGGCGGGACTGGTCTTCCTGCGCTTCAGCGGCCTCGATCCCCTCAGCAGCCTCACTGCTCGGGCAGCCGGCCAGAACGGTCTAACCTGGAAGCCGACCATCTGCCAGATGTGCCCCAATATCTGCGGCGTGATGGTGGGCGTCAAGCAGGTGGCAGGCAAGGAGCGGGCCGTCAAGATCGACGGCAATCCCGCCCATCCCTACAACAAGGGCCGCGTCTGCGCCCGGGGCCAGGCCGGCATCCGCCGCCAGTACGGCCCGGACCGCATCAAGACCCCGCTGATCCGCGTGGCAGGCTCGAAGCGGGGCGAGTGGGCCTTCCGTAAGGCGAGCTGGGACGAAGCCCTCGACTACATCTTCGCGAAGGTGAAGGAGCACAACATCCAGCCCTACGAAATGGCCATACTGGGCGCGTCGAACATTTGACTGTTCTACAAAGCCCACCGGTTGGTGCTGGCAAAGGTTCTCCAGATCCCCAACATCGTCTCCTTCCAGGTCCAGAACTGCATGCTGGGCCAGCATTTCGGGCTAGACAGCGTGGTCGGGTCGTTCAACGCCCACGACGAGGTTGCCTCGGACTACGCTAACGCCAAGATCATCCTCTCTCTCCGGACCAACGCCTCCATTACCTCGGCCGCGGGGCGGACCCGCCGCCTCACGGACGGCCTGCGAAACGGCGCTAAGCTGATAGTGATGGATCCCCGCAAGTCCGAGGCTGCCACCAAGGCCGACACGTGGCTGCCGGTGAAGCCCGGCACCGACCAGGCCGTGCTGCTGGTGGTGCTGAAGGAGATCATCCAGAGGCAAACCTACGACGCCGATTTCCTGAAGAAGTACACCAACGCCCCCTTCCTCGCCATGGCCGCCCCCCAGGGCCCGATGGTGCAGATGGCCATGAAGGCCGACGAGAAGACCGGCAAGCTCGTCGAGTTCTACGTCTACGACGAGGCGCGCAAAGAGATCGTGGCGCTGCCCGGACCGGCAGGCGGCAATCTAAAAGACACCTCCGGCAACCCCGTTTCCCCTGCCCTCACGGTGCCCGACGGGCTCACCTGGCAGGGTAAACCGGTCAAGACCGCCTTCCAGTTCCTGGTGGACAGGGTCAAAGATTACACGGCCGAGTGGGCGGCCGGGATCGCCGACGTGCCGGCCGATCAGATAACCAAGATCGCCGAGGATTTCGCCACCACACGTCCGGCACTAGTGGACTCCGGCTGGTACGACGCCCGGTACATTAACTCCATCCAGACCTGGCGCACGGCGGCCCTGATCCAGACCCTTGTTGGAGGTGTCGACAAGCCAGGTGGCTGGGTGTACACCGCCGACGTTCGGGAGCTGAACACCAACTTCTGGAAGGCGATGCGCGCGGGCGGTTCCGTGAGCATAGCCCCCGGCATGTACGGGGCCATCGGGCAGGCGGCCCTCTTCGACACACCCTCCAACTGGGCCCACGGAGTGCCGACCGTCGCCAAGGTGTGGAGCGATGCGCAGTGGGCCGCGGGCAAGGACGGCGTGGCCTTCGACATGTCCTCCTACGCGGGCTATCCCGAGTCCATGATGGGCAAGCTCTCTTATCAGGGCAAGCCGTACCAGCTCAAGTTCGTCTTCCTCACCGCCTGCAACCCCATCCGTACGTCTTACAGCGACCAGACCTGGAAGGACGCCCTCTCCAGCCCTACGCTGCCCCTGGTGGTCTCCTACGACGTTGAGCCGCAGGACACCACCCTCTACGCCGACGTTATCCTTCCGGACTTCACCTACATGGAGCGAAGCGACCCCCTGTACAATGCCGCCCAGTCCCTGGACCTGGCCCTGGTGGCCCGTAATCCCATCACACCCATCGTGGATGGCCGGCACATGCTGGACATCTACTTCGAGCTGGCCAATCGCTTCGGCAAGTACGACCAGTATATGAAGGCGATGTCGAGCTTCTTCGGCTGGGACTACGGAGCGCTCAAGACGATAGTGGACGGGGCCCGGGCCCACGGGCAGTCGCTGGCTCCGGGGCTGCGGGACATGATGATCTCCGGCGCTGCCAAGAAGATGGGAAAGCCGGTGGAGGAGCTCCAGAAGGCGTTCAACGAGCAGGGTGCGCTGCTCGAGTCCACCATGGAGGAGCAGCTGAAGGAGGCGGGGATCCCCTACGTCTACCCTGCTCCGACGCCATCCGGCCGCATCGAGCTATACAGCCTCTTCTTCGCCGGTTTCACCAAGGATCACGGCTACAAACCCAACTGGGACCCCATCGTCGCCTACATGGAGCCCGAGTGGAAGCCGGGGATGAAGCCGGGCGATCCGCTGGCGGACGACGAGTTCTACTTCACCCACGGCCGCATCGCCACCATGAGCCACACCTCCACGGCGGACAACGACCTCCTGATGGCCCTTACCAGGGAGCAGTGGCTGCTCTACACGGGGCTCTGGATGAACCCCCAGAGGGCCGGCAAGCTGGGCATCAAGAGCGGCGATGCCGTCGAGCTTGAGAACAGCGTGACCGGTCAGAAAGCCGGGAGCACCGCCTACGTGACCGAGCTCATTCGTCCCGATACGGTGTTCATCACCTCCTCCCTGGGGCACGAGAACCAGCAGCTGGCCACGGCGATGGGGGTTGGGACAGCGCTCAACAAGCTGGTGCCCTACAAGATGGAGCCGGTGGCCGGCGCGGCACAGACCGGGCAGTTCACCGTCAAGGTGCGCAAGACCGCCGAGGGGAGGGCGTAGGCCATGACCAGATACGGGATGGTGATAGACCTGAACGTGTGCACCGGGTGCCGTGCCTGTCAGGCGTCCTGCACCATGGCGAACGAGACCCCCTTCTGGTCGGAGAAGTACCGTACCCACGTGGAGGACAGGACCAGCGGGACGTTTCCTCAGGTGAGCCGCTCCTTCCTGCCTCACCTGTGCATGCAGTGCGACAACGCGCCGTGCATCGCGGTCTGTCCCACGGGGGCCAGCCACAGGACGGCAGAAGGGCTCGTGGTGATCGACGCCGAGAAGTGCATGGGCTGCAAGTACTGCATGGTGGCCTGCCCGTACCAGGCCCGCTACGTCTACGAGGCCGAGGACGTGAAGAAGGCCCAGGAAGTGTACGGGGAGGGCCCGAAGGCCGCCGCGGTGGACAAGTGCAACTTCTGCGTGGATCGGATCAAGGACGGCCTGGAGCCGGCCTGCGTGGCCACCTGCCTCGCCGGGGCTCGCATTTTCGGGGACCTGGATGACCCGAACAGCCAGGTGGCCAAGCTGGTCGCGAGCGGCAGGGCGCAGCCACTGAGGGCCGACTTGGGCACCAGGCCCAAGGTCTACTACGTGGGCACCCTATCGGGAAAGGGGGTTTAGAGCAATGTACGCGAAACAAGAGGTGTGGGGAACCCTGATAGCAGCCTACCTCTTCCTGGGCGGGGTTGGGGGAGCTACCGCGGCCATCGGCCTGACGGCGGACCAGTTCGTCAGTCCCAACCGACGGATGGGAGTGATCGCTGCCCTCTCCTCCCTTGTTTTCCTGTCCGTGGGCACCGTGGTGCTCCTGGCGGACCTGCTGCAGCCGCTGAACACCATTTACTTCTTCATGAACCCCGGCTCCTGGATCTTCTGGGGGATCATGTTCATCGTGGGGATGATGGGCTTCGAGGTCCTGTACGTACTGCCCTACCTGGAAGACTGGCCGCTCGTGGGGCTGCTGTCCCGCGGCCTTGCCTTTCTCAAAGGCTGGCAGAAGGGAACCGCCCTGCTGGGAGCCCTGTGCGGCTTTGCCGTGACGGTCTACACCGGCTTTCTCCTGTCGGCGGCGCCGGGGATCCCCTTCTGGAACACGCTGTTGCTGCCGGCGCTGTTCACCGTCTCGGCCTTCTCGACCGGCCTCGCCTACCTGATGGTAGCGCTCACGCTGGGAGGCGGAAAGGGCGGAGGGTACGAGGTGGGCGGGCTCGGGCGCGTTGATGCCGGGGCGATCGTTCTCGAGGTGGCGGTGCTGACCACCTTCCTGGGACTCGCGTGGTACGGTGGACGGCCGGAGGCTGCCTATTCCGTTACCTCTCTGCTCGGGAACCTCGGGTTCGTAATCGGCTTCCTGCTGCTCGGCGTGCTCGCGCCGCTGGCCCTGGAGGTGTATATCCTGGTCAAGGGCCACGCGGGGACCGCCACCATGGCTAGGGCCAACCTCTACCTGCTCTCCGGACTGCTCGTCCTGGCCGGCGGGTACCTGCTGCGCCAGTACGTGCTGTGGGCCGGATTCTACGTCAAGACATGGTGAGTAGCATGATTAGAGAAGACCGAATTTCGCTGTATCGTCTGCTGGCTCAAGCACTGGCCTATCCCGATGAGGGCTTCGCCGGCCGCATTCAGGAGTCGCTGAGCAGGTTGCCGCTGGAGTTGTGGAGCGATCCCGATCTGGATCTGAGCTCGCTCCTCCGGGGGCTCGCGGGGCTGACCATCCTGCCCCTGGAGCAGTTGCAGGGGGAACACACTCGACTCTTCATCAACGCCTATCCCCACGTTCCGTGCCCCCCGTACGAGTCGGTGTACAGGGATGGAGAGTTGCTGGGACAGGCGGCGGAGGAAATGGATGTCCTTTGCCGCCGGTGGGGGCTGTCCGTGGACGGGGAGGAGGTGGACCACGCCGGAGTGGAGTTGGAATTCACATCCTTCCTGCTGACCATCGGCAGCCCCGAGGCCATGGCAACCGCCGAACACTTCCTGGTCGAGCACTTACGATCCTGGCTGCCGCGATTTGCCGGCGATATGGTTCGGGAGAGCCGGCTGGGGTTCTACCAGGCCGTGGGGCGGCTGCTAGCGGCTGTCCTGGAGCACGGCGTCAAGGTCGCACCGGCATAGATACCGAGGCATTCGCTCTTCGCGGGAAGAGGATCGCTCTTCGCGGGAAGAGCGATCCTCTTCCTCATCTCACGCTAGTCGAGCAGGGGCGGTCCCCCGGGCTGGATAGGCGCGGCCGACAGCAGCCTGCAGGTCTTCCTCGCCGGGCTCTATCATCTCCACCACGTCGTCGAAACTGAACCGGGCCAGGGTGGCCCGCAACATGTCGGCCATCCGGACCACCTCTTCGGCCTGGGCCGACATCTCCTCCACCCGCGACGCTACCTCATCGCAGGAGGCGCTGACCTGGTCTGTAGCACTGCTGGCCTCCTCGCTCAGACCGGCCACTCTCTCGATCGCCCCTTTTACCTGCCGGCTGGAGGTGGCGATCTCCCTGACTGCGGCCGTGGACCCTCTGACAGTGGAGGACTCCGAGTGGATCAGGGAGACAACTTGCCCGGCCGCTCCTTCCATCTCCCGAACCGCTGAGTCAATGGCGGTTATCCGATCGACGGTGACGCCGATGGCTGACATGATGTTGTCCAGTGCCGTGCCCGATTCCTCCGTCACCCGCGACCCCGCATCTATCTCGATCCTTCCACGCTGCATGGCCGCCACAGCCTCTTGTACCGCGGCCTGAACCTGGCCGATGAGGTCGGCTATCTCTTTGGTGGAGCGACTGCTCCGCTCGGCCAGCTTCCTCACCTCATCCGCCACCACCGCGAAGCCCCTTCCGTGTTCCCCTGCCCTCGCCGCTTCGATGGCAGCGTTGAGGGCCAGCAGGTTGGTTTGCGCTGCGATCTCGTCGATGGTCTCCACGATCGACCCGATGCGCTCCGAGTACTTCCGCAGCTCCTGGACGCTGGAGGCGACGACTGAGGAGCTCTCCCTGATGTCGATCATGCCCTCCGCGGTCTTTCGGACGGAGTCCGCGCCCGAGGCCGCGGCTACGGCGATCTCCTTGCCGACCGAGGAAGCCTCCCTGGAGGCAGTGGCCACCTGGGCGATGGCGGCGTTGAGTTGGGCGACAGCCGTGGAGCTTTCTTCGATGAAGTTGGCCTGGTGTTGGGCGCCCTGGGCGATCTGATCGACAGCTCCGGCGAGTTGTTCGACGGACGCCGTGGCGTCATGGGCTACGGCGGACCCTTCGTTGGCTCGCCGCGCGACCTCCCGGATGGCAACGGAGGTCCTTCGTGTCGCCGAGTCCGTTTGGGTGGCTGAGGTGGCCAGTCGTCGGCTAGCGACGTTAAGCTGGGAAGCGCTGCCGACGACATTGCCTACCATGGCGCGAAGGGCTACCCTCATCGCGTCGATGGAGCCTCCGGCATCTGCGAGCCTGCGCACCAAATCGTTGAAGGAGCGGGCCATGTCGCCCACCTCGTCGTTACCCCCAACGCCGACCGGCTGATTGAACACCGGTACCATTTGAGTCAAATCGCCCGAAGCTATGGCTTGAGCGGATCGGGCCAAATCAGCGAGATCGACGTCTGCGACGCATCTGGCGGCCTCAGCGACGGTTTCGATCCTCCTGGTCATGGTCCTCCCGAGCACGAAAGCGGTGGCCACCGCGGCCAGAAGCGCGAGGGCCAGGGCAGTCATCTGAGCCAGGAGCATGGTGGTGACGGTCCGCCCGATCTCAGACTGGTAGGCAGAGCCGGTGGCTCGAAGGCACCAGACTCCGAGCCCCGCGGCCACGGTTAGCAGCAGTACCACTGCTCCAAGGCCCAGTGTCAGCTTGTGTCTAATGGTAAGTCTCACGGTGTACTCCTTTCGGGCCGCCTCCGCAGATAGGAATAGTGGTCCGAGCGTAAAGCGTTCTCAGGCCGTGCGTCGCGGAAGGCGAGCGGTGCGCGCCCCTGGGCGACCTCAACGAAAAGGCCTGGGACGGCCTCGCCATAGAGATAATCGTCAGCTAGGCGGTGGAACTTTAGCCCTTATCAAAATGAGTTGGGACATCAAGTGAGCAATCACTCAAGACCTGCTCATTTTAGTTGAATTGGGAAGTGGTGACACGTGTCGAATTATTGACAGGGGGCCGTGCACGAGTACAATGTGCATCGTGATCAAGTGAGCGCTCACTTTAGCGGGAGAGGCGGCGGGGAGGTCGCCGGCCACATGAACAGGGGCGACGGCGGGGTCGCCAAATCAAATTACTTGATAGAGGTGGCAACATGAAGGCTTGGACTAGGTGGCAGGAGTGGGTCAATCTGGTGGCAGGTGCGTGGGTCTTCGTTTCCCCGTGGATCCTGGGGTTCTCTCAAAACTCGGCGGCATCGTGGACCGCCTGGGTTATGGGCGTCCTCCTGGTGGTGGTGGCCCTCTGGGCTCTGGCGGCGCCGGTCTCGACGGCCGCGGTGTGGATCGTCGGTGCGCTGGGTGTGCTGGTATTCCTTTCCCCCTGGGTTCTCAGTTTTGCGGGCGTGGCCAACCCAGCCTGGAACGCGTGGATCGCTGGGGTGGTGGTAGCCGTGGCGGCGGTGTGGGACCTGGCGCAGCCGAGGGGCGTCGGCTCGCAGACGGCGTAAGTCTCCTGGTTACTGGCCGGCGAGCCCCTGAAGCGGTCGTGCCGGCACGGGGTCGGGAGGGCCTGTTGCCTCCCGACCCCGGATCATTTCTGAACCACGGCGGGGGTGAAACCCGCGGGGTCTCGGGGGATCAAGGTGCGCCGCTACAGGACCACAAGCCAAAGACCCCGCGGGTTTGGTCACCTTGAGTGAGTAGGAGGAATGCGGACATGACGATCGATCAGAACCACGGCAACGGCAAGATCCACAGCAACGGCAATGGCAATATCCAAAGCAACGGTAACGGTAGGGTGCACAAGAACGGAAGCGGCAACGGCAAAGCCGCCGGCACGATGGCCTGGCTCTCCCAGCGCGCCACGGAGTACGTCATCGGCGAGCTACTCGCCGGTCTGGCCAAGGCGCCGGAAAGCAGTTACGGGCAGCTGGCGGGGATGCTGGAGAAGATCTCTGGCGACGACGAAAACAAGCTCATGGTCACCCACTGGGTGCAACAGTTCCTTTCGCCGGGCCAGCCGGGCGCGGCGTGGCTCAAGCACCTTCTGACCTCGGTCGATCCCAGCATTCGGAAGCGCTCGCTGGGTCGGTTCATCGCGCAGATAGCCTTCAGGCACGGCTTACCGGTTCGGCAGCTCGACGACGGGCGGGAGATCCCGGTGCCGGCGACGGTGATTATCAGCCCTACGATGCGCTGCAATCTGCGCTGCGTGGGGTGCTACGCCGGTAACTACACGAAGCAGGACGATCTCACGGAAGAGGAGGTGGTCAGGGTCATCGGGGAGGCTCGGGAGCTTGGCACCCGCTTCTTCGTGATCACCGGCGGGGAGCCCTTCATCTACGAGCCCCTCTTCGACATCGTTAAGGAGTTCGACGACTGCTTCTTCCAGGTCTACACCAGCGGCCACCTGCTGACCGAGCAGAAGGCCAGGCAGATCGTGGAGCTCGGCAACATGGTTCCCGCCATCAGCATCGAGGGGTTCGAGGCGGACACGGACTGGCGCCGGGGGCCGGGAGGGTTCCAGCGGGTGATGCGGGCGATGGACATCCTTCGAGAGGCCAAGGCGATGTTCGCCTTCTCGGCCACCGTGACGCAGCGCAATCTGGAGACGGTGATCTCGGACGAGTTCGCCTCGCTAATGGTGGAGAAGGGCGCCCACTATGGGTGGTACTTCAGCTACATGCCCATCGGACGCTCCCCGGACTTGAGTCTGATGCCGACCCCGCAGCAGCGGAACCAGCTTCGAGAGGGGGTGATTCGCATCCGCAAGCGCTATCCCCTGCTGGTTGCTGACTTCTGGAACGATGGCCCGCTCACGGATGGCTGTCTCTCGGCCGGGCGTAACTATCTGCACATCAACAACCGAGGTGACGTGGAGCCGTGCGTCTTCCAGCACTTCGCTGTGGACAACATCAAGGAGAAGCCGTTGGCGGAGTGCCTGGCCTCGGATTTCTTCACCGCGATGAGGAAGGGCGCTCCCTATGGGAAGAACCTGCTCAGGCCGTGCCCGATCATCGATCACCCGAGGGTGCTGAGGGGACTGGTGAAGAAGTACGGGGCGAGGCCGACCCACGATGGAGCGGAGACCATCCTGACCGACGCGGTGGCTGAGCACCTGGACAACTACTCGGCTGAGCTGGCGCGGGTCATGGACCCGGTGTGGGCCAGGGAGTACCGATGGGTGGCCAGGTTTCAGGGGAGGCCCGAGTACGATTGGGGAGAGGCCGCCCAGCCGGAAGAGGCCGCTGGGATGGACGAAGCCGCCCAGCCGGAGGAAGCGTTGGCCGCGGGAAAGAGCCGCTAGGACAGCCTCGACGAGACCTCCGAGGTCTTGGAGACCTCGGAGGTCTGGAGCGCTCGGGGGTCTGGGCCCGCGCTCGTGATGAGGGCGAGCGCGAACCGGGGGCTGGAAGCCCAGGGAGGGGGAGTCATCATGCGTATCTTACTTGTGCAACCCGGCAACTCAACGACACTGGGGTTTCGTCAGACGGCGCTGGTGGAGCCACTCGGGCTGGAGACCGTGGCGGGGGCGTTGGCGGGGCACGAGGTGCGGCTCGTGGACCTGAGGGTGGAGGGCGACCTGGGGAGGGTGCTGGAGCGCTTCAGGCCCGAGGTGGTTGGCATCAGCTGCTCCTTCACCCTGGATAGGAACCTCACCATCGCGGAGGCCGAGGCGGCGAAGGCCAGCAACGCCCGGCCCTACGTGGTCGTGGGGGGCCACTACGCCTCGGTGAACCCGGGCGACTTCGCGCATCCGGCGATCGACGCCATAGCCGTGGGGGAGGGCGAGACCACCTTGGCCGATCTGGTGGGGAGCCTGGAGCGCGGTGAGGCCCCGCGGGGGGTGCGAGGCCTGGTGCTGAACACCCCCGAGGGGCAGCATCGGACCGGGGTTAGGAGGCTGGCCGAGAGGCTGGACGACCTGCCGATGCCCAACAGGGGGCTGACCAGGGGCCACAGGAGGGAGTACTACCTCTTTTCCGAGAAGCCGATGGCCATGGTGGAGACGGCGCGGGGCTGCCCTTACCACTGCAGCTTCTGCAGCGTATGGCAGTTCTACCGGGGGCGCTACCGGGCCAAGGGGCCGAGGCGGGTGGTGCGTGAGGTGGCGGCGGTGGAGGAGGAGTACGTGCTCTTCACCGACGACAACTTTCTTGCGGACGTGGACCGCGCGAACGAGATCGGGGTGCTGCTCCTGGCGGAGGGAGTGCATCACCGCTACGCCTTCCAGGCCCGCAGCGACACCATAGTGGCCAACCCGG
>JAMCTB010000251.1:0-1098 GCA_023380955.1 Chloroflexota bacterium
CTGGGCGCCAGGATGCCGGTCATCGCGGTGGTCTTCGTGGTCGCCGGCCTGGCCTCCCTGGGGCTGCCCGGCATGAGCGGCTTCGTGGCGGAGTTCCTGGTCTTCATCGGCGCCTTCCCGGTGTGGCAGCTGGCCACCATCCTGGGCGCCTTCGGCATCGTGATCACCGCAGGCTACCTGCTATGGATGCTGCAGCGGGTCTTCATGGGCCCCCTCCCCACCCAATGGGCAGGGCTGGGGGATGCCAACCGGCTGGAGATCTTCACCGTCGCGGTGATGGTGGCGGTCATCGTGGGCGTGGGCGTGTACCCGAGCGTGCTGACGGACGTGATCAAGATGGGCGTGCTGCCCATGGCGCAGCGACTGGCTGGGATGTGAAGCTTTCAGCTATCAGCTATCAGCCATTAGCTGACCGCTGAAGGCTTACAAGCGGAGGTTGAGGAGAACTTGGACATTACTTTGCTGGCACCCGAACTCATACTGGCGACCTTCGCCTCCCTGGTGATCCTGGTCGACCTGTTCCTGTCGCCGGCCGCGAAGCGGGTCAATCTCTACCTTGCCATGGTGGGGATCGCGGCCTCGGCGGCGGCGGCCGTATCGCTGATCGGTCGCAACACCACCTCCTTCTCCGGCCTGCTGGTGGTGGACGACTTCGCCATCTTCTTCCAGCTGGCCTTCCTGCTGGCGGCGGCCCTGGTGGCGCTGTCGGCCGTGGCCTTCCTGGAGCGATACCCCGGGGCCGAGGGCGAGTTCTACGGCCTGATGCTCTTCTCCACCACGGGGATGATGCTGATGGCCGGCACTCGCGAGCTGGTCTCCATCTACCTGGCGCTGGAGCTGACCAGCATCAGCCTCTACCTGCTGGCGGGGCTGGCGAAGCGGGACCGCAAGTCCAGCGAAGCCGCCCTGAAGTACCTGCTGCTGGGGGCGCTCTCCTCGGCGATCCTGCTGTACGGCATGGCGCTGCTGTACGGCCTGTCGGGCACCACCGACCTGGCCGGCATCGCCAAGGCGGTGGGCCAGGGCAGCTCGCCGGTGTTGCTGCTGGCCATGGCGCTGGTTGCCTCGGGCTTCGGCTTCAAGATCGCCGCGGTGCCC
>JAMCTB010000251.1:1108-6771 GCA_023380955.1 Chloroflexota bacterium
ATTCGGGTCTTCACGGTGGCCATGGGGGGCATCCAGGCCGACTGGGTCACCCTCTTCGCGGTGCTGTCGGCCCTCACCATGACCCTGGGCAACGTGGTGGCGCTGACCCAGCAGAACATCAAGCGGATGCTGGCCTACTCCAGCATCGGCCACGCGGGCTACCTGCTGCTGGGCGTCGCGGCGGCTACCGTCTCCGGCGTCTCCAGCGTGATGTTCTACCTGCTGGCCTACACCGTGACCAACGTGGCGGCCTTCACCGTGGTGATCCTGGCCTCCACGGCGATCCCCGACGACCGGATCGAGGGCTACTCCGGGCTGCACCGGCGGGCGCCGCTGCTCGCCTTCGCCATGGCCGTCAGCCTGCTCTCCCTGGCGGGGCTGCCCCCCATGGCGGGCTTCTTCGCCAAGTTCTACCTGTTCGCCGCGGCCTACCAGGCCGGCCTGGTGTGGCTGGTGGTGCTGGGCCTGATCAACTCGGCCATATCCCTCTTCTACTACGTCTGGGTGATCCGGCAGATGTACCTGGTGGCCCCGTCCGACGAGGAGCCGGTCCGGTTCCCCGCCACGGCCTTCGCCTCCCTGGTGGTGGCGGTGGTGGCCGTCCTCGCCCTCGGGATCTTCTCCGACCCCTTCGTCAGCTTCGCACGCCTGGCGGTAGCGGGGCTGGTGCACTAGACAGAGGTAGGATCTGTGGCGCACTCCTTGCGCTCCGAGCGGCGTTCGCTTACAATGCTTACATCGTAAGCACTGCTGCTCCGCGGTGAAGGAGGCGTGAGGAATGAGCAAGGTGATCAGTCTCAGGCTGAAGGATCGTCCGATGGAATCCCTCCAGCGGGTTGCGCGGCGGATGGGACGCACTCCCACAGAGGCTGCGGCCACCCTGCTGGACGAGATACTGCGCCAGTCCGAATTCGCCTTCATAGAGTTCCGGGATTCGCCGGCGGGCCGTCAGGCATACCTTCAGGGGACACGGCTCAAAGTGTGGCAGATCGCGTCCATCGCGAGAGACTACGATGGGGATGTGGCCCAGACGGCGGCGCATCTCACCATCCCAGCGATGCAGGTCGCGGCGGCGTTGAACTATGCAAAGGCGTTCCCAGACGAGATAGAGGCGGCAATCAGGGACAATGAGTGTTCCGAGACGGACCTGGAACGGCTGATCCCGAATCTGACGGTGGTCGGCATAGATGCGACTCCTGCTTGATTCCCACGTTGCCAGGGCGCTCGCGGAGCAGTTGCGCGGCCACGGCATCGATGCGGTGGCCCTACCCGAGTGGAATGGCGGCAACTACCGAAACGCGGATGACGAGAAGCTGCTGTCACTGGCCCACGCCGATAGGCGCGTCCTGGTTACTTTCGACTGCCAGACGATCCCGCCTCTTCTCAAGGAGATTGCCGAGACGGGACAACACCACGGGGGAGTCGTCCTCGTATCTTCGCGCACCTTCCGCGCCAACGACGTCGGCGGCCTGCTGCACGCCCTGCTGTCGCTGTTCGGGCAGAGGGGCGACGCGGATTGGGAAGACGTGGCCGTGTACCTGCGGTCGTGATGGGCGACCGGGAGCACCCGTCCGGTTGCCTCGCCGAGACCCACCCATCAGGTGATCTCCGGCTGAAGATGCGGGAAGAAGGCAGGAATCCGAACGGGCGGGTCAGGAGCGACCCGCCCTACTGGAAGCGATCGAGCCGGATCCTACTGGTAGCGCAGGTACTCGTCGTAGTAGGTCATGACCTCCACCACGGCGCCCTGGCCCGACTCAAGCGCCTGGGCGAAGGCCTTCCGGCACTCGTCCCGAGTGCGGGCGCGGAAGCCGAGGAGGCCGAAGCTCCGGGCCAGCCCCACGTAGTCGGGCTCCCCGAACTCCACCCCCACCGAGGGCATGTTCCGCTTCGCCTGCTTCACCTTGATGGAGCTGAGGGCACCGTCGTTCATCACCACGATGGTGACGGGCAGCTTCAGCCGCGCCAGGGTCTCCACCTCGCCGGCGTACATCAGAAAGCCGCCGTCCCCTATCAACGCGGCCACCGGTTTGTCGGGTCGAGCTAGCTTCGCCGCGATGGCGCCGGGGATAGCGTAGCCCATGGAGGAGAGGCCGTTGGTGGTCAGGAAGGTATCGGGCTGGTAGGCGGGCCACTGGGCCATGGTCACCAGCTTGTGGGCGCCCACGTCTACGGTCAGAATGCCGTCCCGGGGGAGGACCTCGCGCAGCGCCGCGATGGCCGCCTGGGGGGCCACCCGGCCGTTGGTCTCGACCACCTTGGGGGTCATCAGGGCCGCCACCTCCTGCCGGCACCGGTCGATTCGGGCCAGGGTCCAGCCCGTCCTCGGCTCCACCTCTCGCCGCAGGGTCGCCAGGATGGCCGACAGGTCGCCGTTGAGGGCGAGGCTGGGCCCGTAGGAGGGATCCTCAGCCTCGGCGAGCGCAACGCTCACCACCGGGGTGGATACCTTCCACGGCTTGAAGAACTCCACGCCATCCAGCCCGACGGCCAGGATCAGATCGGCTTCCTCTATCAGCTGATAGATGGGGGCATCGGTGTAGACGCCGAAGGTCCCGGCGAAGAGAGGGTGGTCCTCGGGGAAGTGACCCTTGGACTGGGCCGTGACGGTGACGGGCACCCTCAGATGCTCCGCGGCGGCCAGCAGGCCGGCGGCGCTCCTGGAGTAGGCCACCCCGAGGCCGGCCATGATCACCGGGGCCCTGGCCGCCCTGAGAGCGTCGATCGGGGCGGTGAGATCCGGGAGAGGCTCGGTCTTCGGCGCGGGGGCGAAGCGACGGCCGATCTCCTCCACCGACATCTCCTCGGGCAGCTGGGGTAGATCCTTGTTGGCCTCGGAGGCCGGAAAGGCGAAGTAGACGGGTCCGGGTCTGCCTGAGCGGGCCAGCTCCACGGCCCGGGGCAGGGTCGTCTCGATGTCGGCGGCCAGCAGCCGCCCGCTGGCCTTGGCAACCGGCTGGAAGATGCTCACCAAGTCGAGCCACTGGTGGGTGAAGCGACCCACCTGGGAGGGCTCCAGGTCGCCGGAGACCGCGATCAGGGGCAATCGGTCCAGGTGGGCCATGGCTACGGCGCTGACCACGTTCACCGCCCCCGGACCTCGGGTGACGATGCAGAGCCCGGGCACGCCGGTGAGCAGCCCGGTGGTGCCGGCCATGTAGCCCGCCGGCGACTCGTGGTGGGTGAGGACGAAGGGGACGCCCACCTGGCGCAAGCCCTCCATGAGGGGTATGGCCTCCCCACCCGGCAGGCCGAAGGCCCACTCCAGCCCCTGGGACCGAAGGTATCTCGCCATAAAGACCGATGCTTTCATTGCATCCACCTTCCATTGAATCCCCTCTCCCCTTGGGAGAGGGTCGGGGTGAGGGCTGATTCGACGCTTGCGACTGAGCCCTCACCCGCCCTCGCTTGGCTCGGTCGGCCTCTCCCAGGGGGAGAGGCAGCACCCGGTGTCGGGCAGCCTCTCACAAGAGGAGATGCAGTTGCGAGGGCCATCCGCCCCTACGCCGTTGTCCTGGTCATCCCTTGGTGCCGGCGGCGCCGCAGCGCCAGGTACTGGCGGGTGCCCCGGGCCGTGTCCCTCAGGACGGGCCATATCAGCTTCAGGTAGACGTGGAGCAACAGCAAGATGTCGGTCAGTAGGGCCACCGACACGTGGACCGTCGTGGCGGCGTTGACCGTCCCCTCCCCCACCACGCCGGGCCCCAACCACTTGAGAGCGCCGGTGGTGGCGAAAACCAGGATGGCCGCCGGCACGTAGAGGTACCAGAGCCGCTGGCCGGGGTTGTAGGCTCCCCGGTGGAGAGCCCCTTCCCTTCCCCAGCTCCCGACCCACCTCCAGAAGTTGCGGAACCAGGCCGCCTGCTCACCCGACCAGGAAAGGGCCCTTCGCGCAGCCATCAGGAAATGGTGGGTATCGAACAGCAAGAGGAAGAGAGGTGCGGCCACAAGCCCGACGGTGAAGATCCGGTGGAGCACCCCCAGGGCGAAGCGCAGATCAGCGGGCAGGTCGCCCCCCCAGTGGTTGATCAGGATCCCGCTGGCCATCAGCAGCAGGTAGGAGACCAACAGATCCCAATGCGAGGCCCGCTCGATGCGGCGGAAGCCGCGGACCGTAGTCCTTCAGCGGGCGGTTCACCTGGGGACATGCAGCCACACAGCGGTAGCAGCGGCGGCACTCCTCGGCCACCACGTTCTCCAGCAGCATGGAGGTGCGGACGAACATCACCCCCTCCGGCTTGCCGGCGACCACGGGACAGGCATCCACGCAGTTGCCGCAGGATAGGCAGGCCCGGGTCCCCGAGAGATCGTCGGACGTCTTGAGGGTATGGTTCTGGGCCAGGCCGTTGGAGATGATCCGGAGCCTCGCCACCGGCGGGTGAACCCGGTCCAGGATCTGATCCAGGATATCGGTGCGAGGCGGAAGATAGTCGGTCATACACAATTCCCCTTATGTCGACGGGCGGGCGTCCCGATCCATCCTAACGGCCAGTCTCGATGCTGGCCACCCGACCGTCGGGCAGCAGGTCCACCACCACGGCGGGACCGTCCTCCCGCTGGAGGGCGACCCGCAGCCCGAAGTCCGACTCCTCCCCCGCTACATCCGAGGAGAGCTCGACGAAGTAGGCGGTGCCACAGCCGCAATCGCAGAGGTGCAGGACCCGGGTGCAGGCCGCCAGGGCCTGGTGGAGCCGCAGATCCTCGGGGTAGTGCGCCTTTGCCAGTTCGACGATCCAGGTGGGATCGTAACTCTCTCCAGTCATTGTCAGCTTCCTCATTGGCCAAGCGTGAGTCTTCCGCTACGCGGTAGGTTCATGGTGGCTATCGAAACAGTCGGGCAGTCGAGGAACCTTGTAGTAACGACTTTAGTCGTTCGTCCTGCTTCTTGCACGAGGCGACGAACGACTGATGTCGTTACTACAGCCTTCTACCCTGGGCTCTCAGCCCTCAGTCCTGCTATCCTACTGCGGCGGCGAAGCCGCCGGTGGGGGTCTCCATGTCACGGGCAACGTACAGCTTCTTCAGGGCCTCGGCGTCCAGTAGGGTGAGCTTCTCGACCTCCTTCACCCACTTCCCCTCGGCCAACTCCTTCACCCGCTCGTCCAGATGGCTCGGATGGGGGCTGGAGAAGCGACCGTAGGCCCTGCGGGCGTACATGGCCGCCTGGTACTGGGTGATCTCCGCGGGGCAGCGGGCGGTGCACAGCCCGCACATGACGCAGTCGAAGGAGAGCTCCGCCGCCGCCTCCAGGTCGCCCCGCAGCATCGCCGCCACGTACTCCATCACCTTCAGGTCCTGGGGACAGGACTTGTTGCAGCTATTGCAGCCGAGGCAGCTGGCCAGCTCCGGATACAGCCTCACCGCCTCCAGAGCGGGATCGGCGATCTCCTCCAGATCGTAGGCCGCCTTGCGGGCCGGGAAGTAGGGCAGCTGGGTGAGCTGCATGTTCGGAACCGCCAGGGCCTGGCAGGCCAGCGCCATGTGGAGGTGATGGTCGCCCTCCACACGGTAGGTGGTGGCGCAGGCGCCGCAGAAGCCCCCCCCGACAGCCAACCCCTCGCACCAGCCGGTAGCCGGCGTGCTCCAGGGCCCGCATGATGGTGAGGCCCTCGGGCACATAATGGAGCTTGCCCATTATGTACACCGGGATCGTGTTCGGCTGC
>JAMCTB010000252.1 GCA_023380955.1 Chloroflexota bacterium
GGAAGGGACGGCCGGGTCCTCGTCCAACGTGGACAGGCAGACCGGCGTCTACGAGGTTCTCAAGGCCAACAGCTCGGTCACCAATCTCCTGGGTTCCATGGCGGCGGACTACAACCGGGTGAAGGGCACCAGCGTGACGGAGAACCTGCTCACCAAGTACCCCAACGCCAACATGGTGCTTGCTTTTAACGACGAAATGGCCCTGGGCGCCATCGAGGCCATCAAGGCTCGCGGCAAGGCTGCCGGCAAGGACATCCTCGTCATAGGCATGAACGCCGCAGCCAACGCCCTGGAGGCGATGGACAAGGGAGAGATGTCCGGCACCGTGTACGCCAACGAGTACAGCATGGGCTACAAGTCGGCACAGGCGGCCATCGCCTACCTTCGGGACGGCACCAAGCCTCCCGCGCTGACCAGCGCCGGTGTGCCGGTCACCAAGGACAACCTGGCGCAGTTCAAGGCATCTCGGCAGCAGCAGGATAGCGGCGCTGCCGCCCAGTAGGGGCCGCAGATCCATGGCGGGCTCGAGCTGCCGCGGGCTGGTCCCAGAAGCAGCTCGAGCCCGGCGCCGGCCGGGGGCGCCGCTGAGCCGTTCGACGAGAAGCTGTTGATGGCCGTTGCCCGGCTGTGGGCCGAACCCGGCACCTTGGACGTGAGACCGCTGGAAGTAGGCGCCGATCTACTCTATCCTCTACAGGGTATCGTGAGGAGAGGCGGCATGAGGGAGAGTGGCGGGCCGAAACGAATAGCGGAGGAACGATGCTAGATCTGAGGTCGTTGAGCGAGCGGGTACACGAGTACCTGGTGGAGCGCATTCTGTCGGGCGTCCTCGTTGCCGGGCAACGCATAGACGCCGAGGACCTGTCCCGGGCCCTGGGTGTCAGCCGTACGCCGATAAAGGATGCCCTGGCGCGCCTGGCGGCAGAGGGTCTGGTGGAGATCAGCCCTCGTCGAGGCACCGCGGTGTCCACGGTAACGCTGAGGGATGTGGAAGAGATCTTCGACGTGCGCAGGATGATCATGCTCTACGCGTCGGAGGGGGCTCTTGGGAACGCGACTTCGGCGGACCGCCAACGACTGCGCGAGATGCTGGGGCATCTGGAAAGCTACATCGTAGGCGACGACTACACCAACTACGCGGTCTTCCTCGGCGTGGATCATGAGCTGCACTCATGCTTCGTCGAACTGGCTGGGAACGGCCGGTTGTCAGCCCTTTACCAGAGCACCAGGGTCCACATGAGCCTGGCGCGCTTCGGTTACGCCCACGGCGCCGGCATGACAGCCGATGCCGTCGCCACGCACCGCGAACATAACGCGATGGTCGCAGCCTTCGAACAGGGATCCCTGGAGGCCTTGAAGGCCGCCATTAACAACCATATCGACAATCGTGTGGCGTGGTATCGCCGAGCTTTTGAGGCTGCCGCGACGGTTTCCGGGGTCGTTGGCGGCCAGAACCCTTTCGCGACTTGCTAGGGGCAACAGCTCCCGGATGGATGAGGCGAGGAGGCCGCCCGGCCTCTCGCCCTGGCTCGGCAGCGCCATCGGGACTACCTACTTCTAGCGCACGAAAAAGGAGTTCGAGTCATGCCGGACACGCCTCTTCTCCAGGTCACCGGGGTGTCCAAGAGGTTCGGGGGGGTCCAGGCTCTGGATCAGGTCGACTTCCAGGTGCGTGCCGGTGAGGTGCACGTGCTGTTAGGCGAGAACGGCGCTGGAAAGTCGACCCTCGTCAAGATCATCACAGGGGTGGAGAGTCCGGACTGCGGCAGCATACTGTTGAACGGGCAGGCAGTTCACCTCGCAAGCCCGGCGGACGCTCAAGGGCAGGGCATTTCCGTTATCCACCAGGAGTTCAGCCTCCTGCCAAATCTCACAGTGGGCCAGAACCTCTACCTGGGCCGGGAGCCCAGGGCCGGTTGGCGGGTGGACTGGCCCCTCCTGTATCAGAAGGCACAGAAGGACCTGGCGGCCCTGGAGCTCGCCCTGGATCCTCGCGCGCCGCTCTCGACACTCAGCGTCGGCGAACAGCAGATGGTGGCGGTTGCCCGCGCCCTCAGTATGAGCGCCAGGCTGCTGATCCTCGACGAGCCGACGGCAGCGCTCAACGAGCGAGAGACTGATTGCCTGTTCGAGATGCTCAACCGGTTGCGTGACTCGGGTGTTGGGATCGTCTACATCAGCCACCGCCTTCAGGAGATATCTCGGATCGGCGACAGGGCAACGGTGCTTCGGGACGGGCGTTTGGTCGGCACGGTGCCGGTGGCCTCGACGCTGCTGCCGGAGCTGATTCGGATGATGGTTGGCCGGATGCTGGACGAGCCGAGGGCCAGGGTTCAGCGGCAAGCGGACCACCCGGTCCTGGAGATCCGCCACCTGACCCTTCCAGGAGCCTTCGAGGACGTCTCCCTGGTGGTACGCGGCGGTGAGGTAGTTGGTCTGGCAGGATTGATGGGGGCGGGACAGGAGGCCTTCGCGCGGTCGGTGTTTGGCCTCGGCGCTCGGCCGCAGGGCGAGGTACGGCTGTTCGGGCGCGTCGTGAACCCGCGGAGCCCCATCGACGCCATCCGCAACTCCGTCGCCTTCCTGCCCGCCGATCGGAAGAGGTCGGGACTCTGCCTCCTGCTGAGCCTTCGAGAGAACGTCGTCCACCCCGTGCTCACTCGCCGGTTTCCTCATGGCTTCTTGACGGCTGGACGGGAGCGCAGGATCGCCAAACCCCTTCTAAAGGACCTTCGGGTGGTGTGCCACAGCGTCGACCAATCGGTGGGTCAGTTGAGCGGGGGAAATCAGCAGAAGGTGGCCCTGGCCAAGTGGATGTCCACGAAGGCGAAGCTGTACGTGCTGATGGAGCCCACTCGGGGTGTCGATGTAGCCACGAAGGCCGAGATCCACTCGTTGATCGACCGGATGGCCGCCGAGGGCGCCGCCATCCTGGTGGTCACCTCCGATCTCCCGGAGTTGACGGGCCTCAGCGACAGGATCTACGTCTTTCGCCAGGGCCGCATCGTCTCGGAGTTGAGCAAAGAGGAGATCAGCCAGGAGCGGGTTCTCAATCTTGCTGCTGCCGGAGGTGCCGGCCATGCTGTCTAAGCTGGCAATCCCGCGTCGCCCAGCCGGGGCCGGCGCCCAAAGCACTCTAGTGGTTCTCCTGGCTCTGGTGGTTATCTTCGCGGTGGCAGCACCGGGCTTCTTCACCACGTCCAACGGCAGCACGATGATCCGCCAGGGAGCCAGCCTCGCCATCGTGACCTTCGGCGTGACCCTTTGCATCGCGACCAGCGGTCTGGATCTGTCGGTTGGCTCCATCATGGCGCTGTCGGCGGTGGTTGCAGGGCTGGGTCTCGTGAGCGGGTGGGGTTTGCTCCTATCGTTGGTGGCTGCCCTCGCGGCTGCCATAGCCTGCGGGGTGGTCAACGGAAGCCTGATCGCCGTGGCCGGCATGCCTCCATTCGTGGCGACTCTGGGAATGATGGGGGTCGCTCGCGGGCTCGCCCTGGTGATGTCCGACGGTAAGGCGATATCGGGGATAGACCCGGCATTCATCGCCTTCCTGGGTGGTAATGTGCTCGGAGTGCCGGTGGTTCTCCTCTTCGTTCTGCTGTCCCTGGCTGCCAGCCACTTCCTCCTATCGCACACGCCGTGGGGGCTGTCGCTGCTGGCCATGGGTGGGAACCGCGTTGGGGCTCGCCTGGCAGGGCTGTCGCTGCGACGGGATGAAGTGCTCGTCTACGGCTACTCCGGCCTGCTGGCGGGCGTGGCCGGCCTGATAACCATATCCAGGATGAACGTGGCCCATCCCCTGGCGGGACAGGGCTACGAATTCGATGCCATCGCGGCCGCTGTCATCGGCGGAGCCGCGCTGGAAGGGGGGCGCGGATCCGCGGTCGGCGCCCTGTTGGGAGCGGTGTTCGTCACCGTGCTGCGCAGCGGGCTTGCCGTGATGGGTGTGAGTCTGCACATCCAGCTGTTGGCCATCGGGCTGGTCATCGCCTTTGCCTTCGCCCTGGACCATCTCTCGGCCCGAAATCGCGCCGTGGAGGAACCCGCATGAGCGAGTCCCCGTCCGTTGCCGTTGCGCCGATGAAATCTCAGCGGGGCCGCGTGGGGAACTGGATCTCCAAGATACCCCCATCGGTATGGTTCGGCTCCACCCGCGTCATCGTCCTCCTGGTGCTGATCTTCGCCGTGACGGCCTACTTCCCGAGCTATCTCGAGCCGTCGAACTTCGTTAACGTGTTGAGGCAGGCGGCCCTGCTGGCCTTCATCAGCTACGGAATGGCGATCACCATGATCGCAGCCGGGATGGACATCTCCGTGGGATCGGTGGTCGCCCTCAGCTCGGTCGCCGCGGCCCCTTTCCTGGTTGCCGACCACCCACGCCTGTTGGAGGGCGTGGCCGTCGCTCTGGCTGCAGGCCTTGGCGTCGGGGTTCTCAACGGCCTTGCCATTTCCATGCTGAAGATCCCGCCCTTCATCGCCACCTATGCCATGATGCAGATCGCCAGGGCGTTGGCCCTGCTGGTGTCCGGCGGGTACGCCGTCTACGGATTGGCCCCTTCGTTCCGGTGGATTGGGACGGGCTTCCTGGCGGGGGTCCCGGCGACCCTGCTGGTGGCTCTCGCCCTCTTCGCGCTGCTCCACCTCCTGATGCACCATACGGTGTTCGGACGCTGGGTTTACGCCCTGGGGGCAAACCCAAAGACGGCTTTTCACACGGGCATACCGGTCCGCCGAACCCTCCTCGCCGTCTACGCCCTCAGCGGTCTGCTGGCGGGGATCGCCGGATTGGTCTACGCGGCCCGGGTGAACGCAGCTGAACCGGAGATAGGAGACATGTTCGCCCTGGATGCCATCTCCGTGGCCGTTCTCGGCGGGGTACCCTTCACCGGAGGCCAGGGCACCCTGCTGGGCATGCTGGTGGGTGCCCTGATCATTGCCGTGCTCACCAGCGGGCTGGACATCTGGGGAGTCTCCGCTCTCTGGCAGGTGTTCGCCAAGGGGCTCATCATCCTTTTGGCCGTGGGCCTGGATCTCTTCCTGCGACGACTTCAATCTGGAAAATGGAGGCTGTCTCGATGAGACTGGTCGACTTGACGCTGCCCTTCGGGGCCGGCATGCCCACCTGGCCCACCTTCGCCGGCATCGAAATCACCCCAATCACCACCCACGCGCGGGATGGCAAGAGCACGTTGATGCTGAAGACCAACATGCACACCGGCACCCACATCGACGCGCCCAGCCACTACTGCGAGACGGGGCGAAACCTGGGGCAGATCCCCATCGATGACCTGGTCGGAACGGGGTTGGTGGTGGACCTGAGTCCCATCTGCGACCGGTGGAGCATCATCACCCTGGACCAGCTGTTGGCCGCGACGCCGGAGCCGATCCGGGAACGGGACATCGTCATTTTCCACACCGGCTGGCACAAGTACAGTTGGGTGGAGAGCGGTTACGACGAGGTGACCTACTTCGACCGGCATCCGGGCTTCACGCCCGAGGTCATCGACTACCTGGTCGATAAGAAGCTCAAGTGGTTCGGCGTGGACACACCCTCCATCGACCATTCCCTGCAGACCCGAATGCGGATCATCCGGCCCGATCTGGTGCGGGAGTACGAGGAGATGACGGGAGCCCCTATTGAAGAAACGCTCCCCATGAAGTACTTTGAGTACGCACACTACAAG
>JAMCTB010000253.1 GCA_023380955.1 Chloroflexota bacterium
GGCCCTGGCCCTGTCGGCAGGCAACCCGATGATCTTTTTCACCCGGCCGATCACCGTGGGGCTGATGCTGGTCGCGGTCGTGATCCTCTTCGGGCCCCTGGTGATGGGATCCTGGCGAGCCGCCCGGTCGCGGGTGGCCGCGGAGGTCGAGGCGGAAAGCGCCTGAGGCTTCCGGGGGCAGGAGGCCCCCCAGCGTGCCTCCTGCCCGAACCCCTTCTTCCCCGAGCCCCACCTCCCGGTCCCCTTCCCCAGCGTGAGCCAGACGATCAACCTAGTGGTCCGCCCCACCAATCGTGATGGTCACCGAGTCGAGAATCCCAAGCACGAGAGAACGCTACTACGCTACTATTCGCCATTGACAACTTCAACCGGAGGGCTATAGTATGGGTGGTATGACAGCCATACAGGTCAACCCGCCGGCGGGCTCGGAGGTTGCACTTGGTTGTTCCCACTTTTGGCAGGCTCTCTCCCATCAGGTTGTCCGAGTCGATCGCCGACCGCATCGAGTCGATGATCCTCGACAACCAGCTGCGCCCTGACGACAAGTTGCCCTCCGAGAGGGAGCTTGCTCTCCAGTTCGGTGTCAGCCGTACGGCCGTTCGGGAGGCCATAAAGCTGCTGGAACAGCGGGGTCTGCTCGAGCCCCGAAACGGACGGGGCGCCTTCGTCACGATGCCCGGTCCCAATGCCGTCAGCTCTTCCCTCAACGTCGTCTACCGGATGCAGGGCTGGACCATCGACAACCTCCACGAGGCCCGATGGTGTCTGGAGTGCTTCGTCGTTTCCCTCGCCGCCCAACGCGCCACCCCCGAGGACATCGCCAGGATGGAGGAGGCGATCAACACCATGGACAGGAGCCTGGATGAGGACGACCCCAATCGGTACATGCAGGCCGACGGCGAGTTCCACGCCGCCCTCGCCGGTGCCACCCAGAACCCCCTCTTCCTCACGATGATCCGTCCCCTCGTCGACTTGATACAGGATGTGGGCCGCGCGGAGTTCTTCCACGGCCGTATCCGGGAGCGTCACCAGAACCACAAAGGGCTGCTGGAGTGCGTCAGGCTGCGGGATGCCCCCAGCGCCGAAGCAGTCATGAGGCGCCACCTGACCGAGACCCGGCAAATGTTCGAGGCTATCCACCCGCAGCAAAGCTGAGAACCCTGCCCTGGTGTCCTATTCCCCGACGAGATTCTCTGGTTGCCCAGTTCCGACAGTCCAACTCCCAATGTCCGTGCAACAGTCAGGCGAAGATGAGTCGCATCCCTAAAGTGGCTGGAGGACGGCGGTGTCCATGGTGGTTTCGGAACAGGAGAAGCTAGACCGGCATCGGGCTTTCTGGGAGCGAACTGAGACGGACCGCCCGATGATCGGGGCGACGATCAGCACCTTCCCCTCCCTGCGCTCGGTCCGGGGGACCGAGGGGGAGCTATCGCCGGAGGATCTCCACCTCGAGGCGAACGTGAAGGAGTTGGAGGAGGAGTGGGAGCAGTGGCATGAGGTCAGCGGCGATGCTTTCTGGTCCGCCTTCCCCCTCTGGGCCTTCCCGTGGCATTCGGCCATGGCAGGCTGCCCCATCAGCCGTGCGGCCGACAACTTCTGGGTGAACCCCATCTCCGGCGGCTGGGACAGGCTGGCCTCCCTGCGTTTCGATCCCGCCAGCCGCTGGGTCAGGCTACTGGTGGAAATGACCGAGGCCCTCAAGGCACGTTCAGCCGGCCGCTTTCCGGTGGGCATCGGCCCGCTGATGGTGGGACCGGCTGATATCATGATGGAATGGCGAGGCCGGGAGGCTCTGGCACTGGACTTGTACGACGCGCCGGAAAAGGTAGCGGCCCTGGGCCGGACCTGCGCCTCGCTCTGCATCGATGCCGCCGAGACCCTCCTCGAGGTGACCGGCAGCTACGGTGGAGGGTATTGCGGCACCAGCCGCTACCTCTGGGCCCCCGGCAAGTTGGTGGAGACGTCGGAGGACATCACCTTCATGCTCTCTCCAGCCGCCCACCAGCGCTTCGTGGTACCCCTGCATCGTGAGATCGGCCGTCGATTCCCATACACCCTGGTTCACCTGCACTCGGCGCAGCTCCACACCGTCCCCAACCTGCTGGAGCTGCCAGAGATCAGGGCCATCGAGATAACGCCGGACTTCGGGGAGGACATGCGTCCCCATCTTCCCCTCATGTCGCGCATCCTGGAACGGAAATCCCTCATCCTCCACGGCATCATGACCGTCGACGCCGTCAGGGAGATGGCGCAGGCACTGCCAAGCCGCGGTCTTGCCATGTTCTGTCGGTGTGACAGCCCTGCTCAGGCCCAGGAGCTGTTGAGCGCTCTTCTCTGATCCCAGGTTGGAACCGGGTCTCAACGGCGAAACCCGTCCATTCCTGACTCGACCCTCGTTCGGGACAGTCGACCGAAATCTATCAGCGCAGGGGGAAGTTGCAGGTATGGCAGAGGCATCGGCAACCACAACCGCGGTTATTCGTCCCAGGCGCTTCGACGCGAAGCGCGTGCTGGGAAGAGACTACGCGCTGGCCTATCTGATGGTAGCGCCGGCGTTGGTCGTCCTCCTGGGTCTCATAGCATTCCCCTTCTTTCGGGCCATATCCCTGTCCATGGAAAGCCAGCCGATTGGGGGTGAGGGCCACTTCATAGGCATTGGGAACTACGCGACGCTGGTGCAGGATCCCATCTGGTGGCTGACCCTCAAGAACACCCTCCTGTACACCATCTTCGGCGTCGGTCTAAAGACGATGGTGGGTTTGGCCTTTGCCCTCATCCTGCACCAGAAGCTGAAGGGTCGCACGCTTCTGCGTGCCCTGCTCTTCATACCCTGGTCGGTTCCGATTGTCGTGGACGCCTTCGTGTGGCGCTGGATCTACAGCGACCTGAACGGCATCCTGAACTTCGTCCTGTTCAAGCTCCACATCATCGACCAGTACGTCCTCTGGACCTCCAACCCCAGGATCGTCCTCGGGGCCATCATCGCCGTGGTGGTGTGGCAGGGCACCCCCTTCTATATGATGAACTTCCTGGCCGGGCTCCAGGCGATCCCTGATGACCAGTACGAGGCAGCGAAGATCGATGGCGCCGGCGCTTTTCAGAGCTTCCTGCACGTGACCCTGCCGGGGCTCACCAGCGTCCTGATAGTGGTGACCCTGCTCTCAACCATCTGGACCTCCAATGAGCTGCAGTTCGTCTATATCCTCTCCTCCGGTGGGCCTGCCCACATGAGCGAGATCTTCCCGACGCTGGCCTTCTTCACCAGTATCCCCGGCCGTGAGTTGGGTCTCGGCGCTGCGGTGGCCCTCTCCTTCTTCCCCATGATGGCCAGCCTCATCGTGCTGGCAGGACGCTTTATGCTGCGAGGTGCTGAGGCATGATCAGGTCCGGACAGATCAAGCGGAGCAACTGGCGATTCTTCACGTGGCCCATTCTGGCGATAGGGCTGCTCTGGACCCTGTTCCCTTTTTACTGGCTGATGACCACCGCGCTCAAACCCAACGACGACATGTACCGACCCGAGCCGCTGCTGGTCCCGGTTCGGATCACCTTCGAGCACTTCCACAAAGTGTTCTTCGACTCCAGTTTCCCAGCTTTCTTCCGGAACTCCGCCGTCGTGGCCGTCTCCACGACGGTGCTCTCCCTGGTGGTGGGGATCCTGGCGGCCTACGCCATCGTCAGGCTGGACTTTAAGGGCAAGAACCTGCTCGCGCGGGGGCTCATCTTCTCCTACCTGGTGCCCCCTGTGCTGCTGTTCATCCCCCTCTTCGAGCTGGTCTACAAGTTGGATCTGCTCAATACCCTCCAGGGCTTGATCGTGGCCTACCTCACCTTCACGGTTCCCTTCACCACCTGGCTGCTGATGGGCTACTTCCGCACCGTCCCGGTGGATCTGGAGGAAGCGGCTCTGGTGGACGGCTGCAATCGGCTCTCGGCCCTGATCCGGATCACCCTGCCTCTCTCGGCGCCTGCCATCGTCGTTACGGCCCTGTTCTCCTTTACCCTCTCCTGGAACGAGTTCCTGTATGCCCTTACCTTCACCTCCGATGCGGCCTCCAAGACGGTCACCGTGGGGCTCGCCTCGACCGTGGCGGAGGACGTTTTCTTCTGGGGCGTAATGATGGCGGCCTCCGTCCTGGTGGCGATCCCACCGGTGCTCCTGTACCTGTTGGGCCAACGATGGGTTGTCAGCGGCCTTACGGCCGGCGCCGTGAAGTCGTAGTCGCCTCGAGACAGCTCGAGAAGAAAGGAGGCCAGGGAAAAAGCAGAGTTGATTGGCTCCTGGGTGCCCTAGGGGATTTGGAAGGTCGCATGCATCATCCACAAAGACTGGCGAATATGGAGGTCGCTACCATGTCTGATACGGAGTCGCGGGACCGCAAGTTATCTCGCCGCTCGCTACTGAAGCTCGCCGCGGCCTTCGCGGGGACGGCCGTCGGTGGGGGCCTGCTCTCTGCCTGCTCTTCCTCCCCAGCGCCTTCGGCGCCGGCAGGAGGGGCCGCCACCGCCCCGGCCGGCGGGGGCGCGACTGCTGCTCCGGCCGCCCAGGCGGCAGCCACTTCCGCGCCCGCGGTAGTCAAGGGGCAGAAGCTCACCATCTGGATGGGGCAGAGCTTCCTGGAGTCGCTGGATAAGCAGTTGGGTTCCATGTTCGGGGACTACGGCAAGACCAAGGGTATCGAGGTCGACTACCAGATAGTGCCCTCTGCCCAACTGCCTCAGAAGCTGGCAGCGGCTATCCAGGGCAAGAACCCGCCCGACATCGCCTATCTCTATGACTCCGACACCCAGTACTACCGCAGCCAGAACCAGTTGGTCGACGTCACCGAGGTTTGGGACGGTCTGAAGAAGAAGGGCGGTGAGGTTTACGCGCCGGCCGCCGATACAAGCAACTGGCAGGGCAAAGCATGGTCGATCCCTGTGGTGATTAACCCCTGGCCGATCCATGCCCGCAAGGATCTCCTAGACAAGGCCGGCCTGAAGTACCCCGAGAACTGGGACTCCTTCATCGAGGCGTGCAAGAAGATCCAGAACCCGCCGCAACTGTACGGCTACGGCCTATGCCTCGGCAAGAACGACGACGCCAACGACAACATCATCCAGATCATGTGGACCTACGGCGCCCAGATGCAGACCAAGGACAACAAGCCCGCATTCAACTCGCCGGAGACCCGCAAGGCCTTCCAGATGATCGCCGACATGTACACCAAGCACAAGATCATCCCGCCCGGCGCGATCAACTGGGACAACGCCGGCAACAACAACGCCTATCAGGCCGGGCAGGCGGTCTTTGTCGCCAACCCCAGCTCGGTCCTGGCCTGGCTGCAGGCCAACAAGCCGGATCTGGCCAAGGCCACTGTGCTGGAGAACGTCCCGGCTGGCCCTGTGGGCAGCTTTGGCGAGGTAGACTGCTGGGCGCTGGGGGTCTTCAAGGACAGCAAGGTGCCTGACGCGGCCAGGGATGCCCTCGCCTACGTGATGGACCCAGATCACTACAGCAAGTTCATCGACATGGCGGCAGGCCGCTACGTGCCCATCTACAAGAAGCTCACCGACACCAAGTTCTGGAAGGAAGACCCGTACTACCATACCTACCCGAACATGGCCGAAACGGGCCGGATCATGGCCTACACCGGGCAGCCCACGGGGGCCTTTGGGGAGGTGATGCGGCAGTACGTCCTTACCGACGCCATTCAGGCCGTGATCGTTCAGGGGCAATCCGTGGACGAGGCCATCAACGCGGCGGACAAGAAGATCCAGGAGATCTACAAGAAGAACGGCATGATCTAGCGAGGCTCGCTCATGGGCATGCGGGATCGGCTCTGGATTTCCCCGGGCCGGTCCCAGCATGCGGGGTTTCCAGGGACATAGTCTCTTCGCTGGGTTTGGGACATCCCCAACCCCCAGCCTCCAGTTGAGGTGCACCCGTTATGAACAGCCGAGAGCGCTACATCCGCGCCATCAAGTTCGATCGGCCGGATCGGGTTCCCATCATGCACCGGACCCTGCCGGGCAGCTATAGACGGCGCGGCCAGGATATCGAGGAGCTTTACGCCCGGTTCCCCAGCGACGTCCTCAATTCACCCTCCACTCACGGATGGTTCGCTTTCAAGCGGGTCGTTGGCGAGTCCAGTGGCCAGCTGCGAGGTGCCGTAGACGAGTGGAGCTGCGTCTGGGACAGCCTCACCGACGACTACCTCGGCCAGGTCTTCGGCCATCCCCTCAAGGACTGGGAGGCGCTGGACGGATTTCGCTTCCCGGAGCCCACGGTAGGTTTCGAGGGGGTGGAGGAGATGTTGGAGGTCGTGAAGGCCGACGACCACCAGCACTACTCCCTCATCGAGGTGGGCACCCTGTGGCACCGGACCAACTGGCTGCGCGGCTTCGAGAACTCCCTCATGGACGTCTTGGAAGATCGCCCCGAGCTGTACTACCTGCGGGACCGGATTACCGACTTCCTGCTCAAGCGGGTGGAGATCCTCCTGGGCTATCGGGAATACATAGATGGCGTGCTGGTCAACGACGATTGGGGCACCCAGCAAACGTTGATGGTCCGCCCAGAGTACTGGCGCAAGGTATACAAGCCGGCTTATGCGAAGATCATAGAGGCTATCCACAGCGGGGGGCTAAACGCCCACCTGCACTCCGATGGTGTGACCGACACCATCATGGATGATCTGATCGAGATCGGCTTCGATGAGTTGAATCCCCAGATGTCCTGCATGGATATCGAGGATGTGGGCCGGAGGTTCGGCGGGCGCGTCTGCTTCCGAGCGGACATGGATCGGCAGTACACGTTGCCCTTCGGCACCCCTCAGGAGGTGGAGAGCTACGCGCAGCGGCTGTTCGATGCCTTCGGCCGGTCTAACGGCGGGTACGTGGGCTACGGGCAGATCGGGACGGACGTGCCGCTCGCCAACGCCGAGGCGATGCTGTCCACCTTCCACGGGTTTCGCTATCCGCCGACAGAGTGACGTTAGACGTGGGCGGCAGACCGAAGTCTCACAGATGGGGTCGTGGGATCGATTGACGCTCACCACCGCTTCGGGGATCGTCCGGCCTCGGACGGTCAGGGTCGGGATATCCACCACCAGTTCTTCGGCAGGGGCATCCACCGGAAAAGGGATTGGGCAACTAGGGGCGGTTCGCGAGCCGCCCCTGCGGCGTCACGTCACGCCAGTAGCTCCACCTCGGTGCCGACCTTCGCCGCCAGCGCCTTCCGGTACACCAGGTTCGCCACCGCCAT
>JAMCTB010000254.1 GCA_023380955.1 Chloroflexota bacterium
CTGGGACCGGGGCTGGTGACCGAGGTGAGCCGGCCGGCTTCGTCGTAGACGTAGCTCGTCGAGCCCGTCCCGTCGGCCATGGCCGTCCTGTTGCCGTCGGCGTCGTAGCCGTAGGAGACGTTGGGTGTCGTCCCGTCGCTGTAGCCCACCGAGGTGAGGCGGCTCAAGTTGTCGTAGCCGTAACTCGTGGTCTGGTTCAAGGGATCGATTAGGGTCTTGCGGTTGCCCGCCAGGTCGTAGGCGTACTGCGTCACGAGGGTTGGACTCGTGGCGGGCCAACTTGGATACTGGGTCTCGCTCCTAACCCTGGCCAGGCCGTCGTAGGAGTAGTCGGTGGCCCGCTCGTTGGAAGAATCCCCGCTGGCCCTCACCACCCTGGAGAGGTTACCCGTGTTGTCGTACTGGTAGGCGGTCACCATGTCGGGACTGGGCGTCGCGTTGGGGTCGGTCCAGGGGCTACTTGACTGGTGAACCTCCTTGAGGGAGTCCCGAACGTCGTAGAGGTACCTGGTGACCTGACCGTTCGCGTCGATCACCACCGTGCGGTTGCCCACGGCGTCGTACTGGTAGTGCGTGACCAGGGCGGAGCCCCCCGATGTCGGGGCTGGGGCCGTGGTGGAGAGCAGGCGGTCCTCGTTGTCGTAGGAGTAGCCCCAGGTGTGGTCGGCCGGGACTCCCCCGGCGGCGTTGCCGTTGGGATCGACCATGCTGGTGCGCCGACCCACCGAGTCGTAGGTGTAGGTGGTCAGGTTGCCCAAAGCGTCGGTGGTACTCTGGAGCATGCCCGCCGCCGATCCCGATCCGTAATAGGCCATGGTGGTGGCGTAGGAGTAGTCGGGGCTACCTCCGGTGTTGCCCCTGGGAGGGATGATCCTGGTCACAAGACCGGGGTTGGCGCTGTCCCCGTACTCGAACTTGGTGATGGCCGTCTGGGCTCCCAGGTCGGGGTCGGTGTAGTGGCTCGTGGTGGACAGGAGCTGGGCGCCGCTCGCGTCGTAGGTCGAGTCGGCGGCGTAGCTGGCGTTCAGACCCGTCGAGAGATCGGTGGAGCACGTGACGGTTGTGCCGCTCGCCACTCCCCTGGGGGAGACGGTCTCGATCAGGTTGTTCTTGGCGTCGTACTTAAAGAGGGTGACCGGCCTATTCTGTCCAGAGGCAGGGGCGGGGTCGATCCTCCTGGTGAGGTTCCCCCTGCTCCCCGGGATCGCTGCCCCCGTGTAGTCTACGTCGTAGCACAGATCGGTCTCGTTACCCCGCCCGTCCTTGATCCAGGCGACGTCCCCGTTCGCGTCGTATCCCCGCTGCTCCATGACGTTCTCGGCGCTGTTCGACATGGGCTTGGATACCCTCTGGACCAGCCGCCCGCTCGAGTCGTAGGAGTCGATCACCTGGGGGTACCAGGAGGGGTCGAGGGAGGTGGCCGGGTAGGTGACGGTGGTCACCCTCGTCCCGTCCCCGTTCACCGCGTAGCCGAAGGTGGTCTGCTGCCCCGTGGTGAGGCCCATGGCGTCCTTCTGGGTGGCCACCCTGCCCTGGGAGTCGTAGGTCATGGTGACGATGGTGTGGCTGTTGGCATCTGTGATGGTGGTGAGGCGCTGGCTCGTCCCGTCGTAGGCGAAGGTCGTCGTGTCGTTAGGGAGGCCTCCTCGAGAGGCGGTAGGAATAAGTTCCTATGAGGGGTCCCACCCTCCGAGGCTAGGACCGCAGACAGGCGGGCTCGGGTGGCCCCTAACACGACTCGAGCAACGACGTACTTAGAGGCAATCCCTTGGAACGGGGTTGATCCTCTGGTTTCAAGAGGGGCTTCGTGCCGGCGGGCCGTCTTTCCAAGGGCGTTGCCCGTGGGCTTGGATAGTGCCGCGGGCGGCACCGGCAGCGGAGAGTACTTCTTCCTCTCTCTTGCCAAATGGGAGCGAAATCGGGCGCAGGTGGCCCGGAAGCCAGAACGCGGGCGCGGGAGTTGCAACTTTGCTGAGAACCGGACCGTAGAAGGCCCAGAAGACCGATTCGAAGGAGAAAAGTAGTGGGCAGAGTAGATCTGCACTTCGCGAATGCCTCATGCGCTCACTGCGCACGGCTGGTCAGCCAATCTCTGAAGAGCGTTGACGGCGTCTTGTCGGTAGATGTCGACCAGTTTGGGGAGAAGGTTACCGTCGGCTTCGATCCTTCCCGAGTCACGGTCGGCTCCATCCGCTTGATCATGGAGAAGACGGGGTATCCCACCACGCTGCTCTCCGAGAGGACCACCCCGTTCACGCCGTGGCCGCTTTCCGGCCGTGCCGCATAAGTTGCGCCTGCCCCCGAAGCCGAAGATCAAGGCTTCAGACGGATTGTAGGCAGGACTTTGTCTTCTTCATAACAGGATTGCCAGTCAAAACGTCGGCCTCCACGAACGCGGGGAGGCAAGAGGTATGCACGGTCTCAACTCCGCTTGGGTAGGTGATGGATGGTCTTGGGGCCGTGGTTGCCAGGATCATCGTAGCGGGGCTTTCATTGTATCGGTTACGCAAAACACGGGATGTGGAGAGATTTCAGCGCTCTCCGCATCCCGTGAGTTGTCCCGAGGTATTGAACGGTGAGCTACTCTGTCCTCCTGAGACGTTCTCTCACACGTACAGCACGTACAGGAACTAGTGCCGGTCTTCGGAAAGCTGCCTCTCGCTGGGAGTGCCGCGCTACCGTGGAAAACCTCAGCAAGAGCACCGACATAGCTGTCGCAGCGATGGAAAGCACCACCACGAATATTAGTTGAACGGGCGATACCAAGCCGCCTGCGTTCGCTAGCGCTGCCGCAGCCAGCAAGGCCATCGAGAGCGAAGCTGCAAACGAGGCGGTGGCGCCTGTATGTCTCAGATCGTCACGCACCTTGGTCCTCCAGTGTCCCCGAAATCGTAATTTCACAGGTTACATACAATAATAACGCATAACTGGGTCCACGGCGCCCGCCGGATCTCGCTCCGACCTATTAACAGCCACGCAATCCGCCGGACGACGCGGCGGGCACCCCGTCCAGTTAGCCCTTATTAGCACTTTCCTAGCCAGAGTCACTGGCATCATCCCAACCGTCCGGGATACAATGATCCCATGGCTAGGTCAGCACCGGAGGTCCCTATAAGCCGTGAGGCGCAGGTAGCGTGGGCAAGCCGTGCCGTTATCCTGGCGGCATTTGTCTCAAATCTCGGCTTCAACTTCGTTTTCCCGCTGCTGCCGCTCTACGTGCGCGAGCTTTCAGGCCCCGGCCCTGCAACCGCCATCTGGTCAGGGGTCATCCTCGCCGCAAGCCCGATGGCCGGGGCGATAGCCTCTCCCTTCTGGGGGCGGCTGACCGACCGGCTCAGTTACAGGACGATGCTGCTGTGGGCACTGGTCAGTACCTCCGTCTTCATCGGCCTGATGACGCTGCCCAATGCGCCCTGGCAACTGCTTATTCTCCGCATCCTGGCTGGCGCTTTCGGATCCATTCAGGCCGTGGCGATGGCTGCCCTCGCGGCCTGGACCAGGCCCGAGGACCTCTCCAAAGTCATCAGCCGTCTTCAGATGTCCCAGGTGTTCGGCGTCATCGTGGGACCGATGGCCGGAGGGCTCGTCGCTGCCTTCTTCGACGTCAGGTTCGCGCCACTGGCAGGGGCCTGTTCGCTGGCCGTTGGTACTTTGCTCGTGGCCCGTTGGTTGCACGAGCCGGCAGGCAGGCGTGCCCGAATCAAGGGACCCGTCCCCAAGCTGAAGCCATCCTACCTGTGGCTTCCGATAGTCACCCTGCTGGCGGTGCAGTTTACCGATTCGTCCTTCAATCCCATCCTGCCCCTTCTCCTGGCTCAGGGCGCCGGCGCGACCGGGACTGTGGCGGGACTGACAGGTGCCGCGGCATCCATGAGCGCCACGGCAGCAGCGATCGGCGCCGGCCTTTCCGGTCAGCTGATAAAGCGAGGGGTGCGGAAGAGGATGATCGTGCCGGCCTTGTCGATTCTGGCACTGTTCACCGTGGCTGCCACGATGGCGCCCCTGCCGGGGGGGAGTGGTTTTATTTCGCGTTCCTGCGGCGGGATGGTGGCCGGCATAACCGTGGCCGCTTACAGCGCGGGAGGGCTCTCGGTAGAGCCGAGCCAGCGCGGGGCCGCCTACGGCTGGCTTGCCAGCTCCGGCATGACCGGTAACGCCACGAGCCCCATCTTCGCGGGGCTACTCGCGACCATCGACCTTCGGGCGGTGCTGGTGCTGGACACGGCTCTCTGCGTACTGAGTGCAGTAGGGTGGGGCTTTTCCCGGAGGCCGGCCTCCGCGGCACCCCCAGTTCCTACTAAGGAGGAACTGAGCACGGGGTAGCGATGTGCTGCGTGATTCGCAGGCACGCGGTTCATTCGCAGATTTGCCGATCGCTAGCGAGCAAACCGGTCCTTGAGCCGCAGAAGGGGGGATTCCACAAACCGCCAGGAGGCGAGAGCCAAGAGGTAGGTGATCACAAGCTTCCCCACCGGATGGGCGAGGGGGACCAGCCCGGGCTCGCCCGGGAATGCGTGCCACAGGAACTTGTCCACCGCCACGTAGATCGGGAAGTGGAACATGTAGATACCGTAGCTGATCTTGCCGA